>PAKY01000081.1 GCA_002706885.1 Phycisphaerae bacterium | reverse complement strand
GCGGGGCGGCGGCCCGCGCGGGGGGGGGGAGGGAACAAAAAAAAAAGGGGGGAGAGCGGCCGGAACCCTCCCCCCCCCGCGGAGATTCTCAGATCGAGTGTGAAAGAACGCTTAGTGGGCGATGACGTAGGCCGCGTCACGCGCCTTGGCGATGCGCGTGCGCACATCGCTCAGGTGCGCCCGCGTGTAGGCATCGCCGCCGCGGGCCGCGGGCGTCGGCAGGTCGTTCTCGATGCGGTCGAGCTCGCCGCGGGCGAGCGTCGAGATCGTGCGCATCGTCGGGCTCGTGGTCTCCATGAGCGAGAGGTCGATGAGTCGATCGAGGTGCTCACGCTGGAGGTTGCGTTCGAAGCTTGAGCCGTCGGTCACGCGCCCGGGCTCCCAGATCCGGTCGGTGATCGAGGTCACGAGCTCGGCCATGGTGAACGGCTTGTCATCCTCGGCGCGGAACTCGTTGTCGTAGACGCGGCGGAGGCGTGTGGGGCTCATGAGGAACGAGAGCGCCGTCGCCTGAACACCGCCGACCGTGTCGTGGATCGTCGGGCTCGCGTCGGCCATGAGCTCGTTGACCCCCTCATCGTCCCACCAGTGCTCCTTGCCGAACGCGCGAACGAGCTCTGGGGTCAGGCCGAAAGCGTCGTCGTCGAAGGTGTTGTCCATGATCAGGTTCAACGCCTTGCGCTGCTGCGAGGCCGGAACGTCCTCGATGGGCATCCGTCCGCCCGGATCGCCCTTGCGGTCGTTGTGGATGTACGAGCCGCCGATCCACGGCGCCGACACCACGAGCGACTGGATGTGCGTGCCGAGAAGCTGGCCATAGCGACGACGGACCGTCGCCCAGCTCTCGCCGTCGTCGGTGATGTCGTCGACGAGGCGGGCCCGAAGCTCGCGGACGATCTCGAGGCGGCTCTCGGCGAACTTGAGGTTGTCGGCGCCCATGTCCCAGGTCATGTTGCGCGGGTCGGAGGCGACCGACATCGCGACTTGGCTCACGAACACGTGGTCCGGCTCAGCGACGCGGCTGAGCACCTCATCGACCTTGTCGGACGGGCCGTAGCCGAAGGCGATCGCCCAGCGGTCGTACGGACCAACGGCGGGCGTCGCGTACATGCCCTGCGCATCCCCGTACGTCCCGCTCTTCGGATCGGGGTTGATGTTCGCGGCGACGTAGTCCATCACCGAGCCGATGGTGGGGCCGTCGTAGCTCTCGCAGTTGACCTGCTCGAGCGTGCGGATCGTCGACGCGGCCATGTTGTGCTGGAGGCCGAGGCAGTGGCCGACCTCGTGGGCGGAGATGTAGCGGATCATCGGTCCGATGAACTGCTCGGGCATGCCGTCGAGACGCTGAATGTCCTCCTTGACCTCACCCTCGCCCTCGGCCTTCGAGGCGTCGTCGAGCATGCCGACGGACATCGCGGCGTCGAACAGCGCGACGTCCATCGCGAGCATGTTGCCGAGGCGGCAGCCGCCCATCGCGCTCGCGTCGAGCCCGCGGCTCCACGGGTTCCCCTCGGCGTCGGTCAGCTCGGTCGTCGCGGCCTCGGCGAGCCGGATCGCTTTGTGGTGGACCATCTGACGCTGCTTCGCCGCGGGCGCGAGGCGGACGCGCGGGTCCCAGCTCGGGTGCTCGTCGAAGAACGCAAGCGTCTCGGCGTCGAACGCCTGCTCGGCGATGTCATCGCTCAGGGACTCGAGCATGTTGCGGACCGCGCGGGTCAGGCCCTGGTGCCAGACGACGTCGGCGTCGAGGATCTCGCCGGTCTTCGGGTTCGTGCGGCTCGGGCCGATCGCGTAGCCCTGGCTCGAGACGCTCCAGCGGAAGAAGTTGTACCGCGCGTCCTCGGGATCGATGTCCATGTAGGCGCCGGTCTCAGAGTCCTGCTGGCGGACTTCCATGGCGCCGACGATGCCGATCTCCTCGAACGCGTCGTTCCAGAGCTGAATGCCCTCGCGGACCCACCGGCGGTAGCGGATCGGCGTCGTGTGCTCGATGTACCAGACCACCGGCTCCTTCGGCGGGCTGAGCTTCAGGCTCGGATCGGCCTTCTCGATGTGCCAGCGGTTGATGTACCGCTCCGCGATGTCATCGAACGCGGGCTTGGCGTAGTCGACGTACGAGTCGTAGAAGTAGCCGACGCGGTTGTCGGCCTTCCGCGGCTGGTAACCCGGCGTGCCCTCGAGATCGCTGATCGACCAGGTGAGGCGCTTGAGCACGCCCGAGCCCGCTTCCGGGAACTCGTACTCGAAGATGACGTTCTCCGGGAACGCCTTGGTCTTGGTGAGCTTCTTGATCCGCGGATCGACGCCGTTGACCGACGGACCGTACCCGCCGAACGGCGACGAGCGGAAGACCGCCGACGCCTGGGTCATCGCGAGCGTGCCGAGATCGATGATCGGGCGACCACCCTTCTCCTCGCCGATGATCGGCGCGGTCGCGAGCAACCGACCGCTGAAAAGGTGCTCGACCGAGTCGCGGGCCTGCTTGTCGCCCTCCGTTCTCACGCCGAGGTTCGGGGCGACGAGCGCGAGCTGGTCGTCGTACTTGTGCCACGCGGCGTAGACGGTCGGGCCCATCACGCCCGCTTCCTCGTCACCGCCCGAGACCGTGCCCGCGAGCATGATCAGGTCGCCCTGGTACCCCGCGGGAAGCACGGCGAGCAGCCGACCCTTCTCGCGGTTCTCCCACAGCTCGTAGAACGGCGACGCTCCGTCGGTCGTCGAGACGACCTTGGTCAGCTCCATCTTCTCCGCGAGCTGATCGATCGAGGGCTTCTCGTCCTTCGCGCCCTGCGCCGGGCCGGCCACCGCCGCCGGAGTCGCCACGCCAACCACGCCACCAGCCGCCAGCGCCATGGCGGCCACCGTTGCCCATGCTCGGGTCTTCATCTGTTCTCCCTTCGATGCCTTGCCAACGCCAACGCTCGACGCGCCGGCTTCGCTGTTCTGAGGCTACCCGGGTCGGCGCCGCGGGTTGCATTCTCCGGACGCACGCGCGAGCAGCGGCGTCTGTTCACGTCACGGCGCGAACAAATCGACGCCCGAACCGGTTGGGCGGAACGGCGTATCGGGGTACTCTGGCCCGGCCTCGCTCGGGAGGCCGCCCTCATCGCACGAACAAAGACCGGCTCCGCACGGCCCATCTCGGTCCGCGGCGTCGCGCAGACGGGAGATCGACGCATGCTCGCGACCACCGCCGCCCTCATCGCCTGTTCCGCGGGCCTCGCGACCTCGCAGGCCTCCGAACGCCGGGGCGTCCTCGCCGCCGCGACCCTCGCGCCGATGTCGAGCGAGGCCGATCCGCTGGGCTGCGACCTCTGCGCCGCGGGGCGGTCCCATGCCGAGGCGTTCATCCCCGAGTTCATCGAGCGACCCGAGGGGTTAACGACCGAGCCGCTCGACGCCACGGACGTCCTTGACTACGACCTCGACATCGACGTCGATCTAGTCAACGAGACGATCACCGGCTCGAACACCATGACCGTCCGCAGCGAGATCGACGGGCTCAACACCTTCACCTTCCGCCTCCGCGAGAACTTCGCCATCACCGGCGCCTCGGTCAACGGGACCCCGATCAGCTTCGATCGTCTCAACGCCGTGGACGTCCGCGCCGAGCTCGACCGAACCTACGACACCGATGAGGTCTTCGAGCTGACCGTCAGCTACAGCGGCGTCGCGCTCTCGCGCGGATTCGGCTCGATCGAGTTCGGCCAGCGCTCGTCGGGCCGCTTCGCCGCAACGCTCTCCCAGCCCTACTACGCCTACACCTGGTGGCCCGCGAAGGACGGCGACTTTGGCGAGCCGGGCGACAACTCCGACAAGGCCACCGGCTCGATCTCCATCACCGCGCCCTCCGAATACCGCGCAACCTGCAACGGTCTCCTCCAGAACATCACGAGCGTCGCGGGCGGCAAGACGAAGTACACCTACCGCACCGAATACCAGACCCCGACGTATCTCTACGCCTTCGCGATCCACCCCTACACCACGTGGACGCAGACCTGGAACTACACGACAGGCGACGGCGAGGCGATCGCGATGCCCGTCGAGTTCAACATCTACCCCGACGTCGACTCGACGCAGACCCGCAACGCCGCGGAGAACTGCATCCCGATGCTCACCGTCTTCAGCGACCTGTTCGGCGTCTACCCGTTCTACGAAGAGAAGTACGGCATCTACAACTTCAGCTTCGGTGGCGGCATGGAGCACCAGACCAACTCGGGACAATCGAGCTTCGGTGAATCGCTCACCGCGCACGAGCTCGGCCACCAGTGGTGGGGCGACCACGTGACCTGCAAGAGCTGGGACGACATCTGGCTCAACGAGGGCTTCGCGACCTACTGCGAATCGCTCTGGCTCGAGTTCAAGAACGGCCAGAGCCACACCGCGCTCGTCAACGCCATGAACAACCGACGCCCGGGCGCCGGCGGCGCCAACGATGTCACCTGGGTCGCCGACACAGACAGCCTCGGCGCGATCTTCGACGGCTCCACCAGCTACCGCAAGGGCGGATGGATCTACCACATGCTCCGCGGCGTCCTCGGCGACGAGGACTTCTTCGCCATGCTCCGCGACGTCCGCGAGAACTTCGGCTTCGGCACATGGACCACCGCCAACCTCCGCGACGCCGCAGAGGTCTACAGCCCGATCGACCTCGGCCGCTTCTTCGACCAGTGGGTCTACGAGGGCGGACACCTCGAACTCGCTTCCTCGTTCGAGAACGTCACGATCGACGGCCAGCCCTACGCCCGCGTCCGCCTCCGCCAGACGCAGTCCACCTCCTACCCCACCTACGACATGCCGATCGATCTGCTCATCCGCACCGCGCCGAGCGCCACCCGTGCCCGCGTGCGTTTCGATGAGCGATCCGAGCACTTCCTGATTCCCGTCGACGGCCCGGTGACCCGCGTCACGCTCGACCCCGACACCTGGATCCTCCACTACTTCGAATCAGAAGAAAGCTACGTCGCGGGCCCACCCCGAATCGCGGCTTCCTCCATAGAGCCGGGCGACATTCTCAACGACGCCCCCGCCGCCATCACCCTGACCTTCAGCGACGCCGGGGTGAGCCCGAGCCCGAGCCACTTCACGCTGAGCGGACCCGAAGGCGTCGTTCCGACATCGCTCGCGATGACCTCCCCGTTCACCGCCGAGCTCACCCCCGCCGCCCCGCTCGCCCCCGGCGCCTACACGCTGACCGTCTCCGACGCGATCAGCGCCAACGGCCTCCCGCTCGACGGCGAGATCCTTCCATCCGTGGTCCAGAGCTTCGACGGCTCGGCGTTCCCCTCGGGCGACGGCCAAGCGGGCGGCGCCGCGGTCATCTCGTTCGAGATCGATGGCGGCTGTTCCGCGTCCGACCTCGCTGAGCCGTTCGGGTCGCTCGACATCGCCGACGTCGTCGCGTTCCTCAGCGCCTTCGGCTCGGCCGACCCCGCAGCCGACCTCGCCGAGCCGTTCGGAACACTTGACATCGCCGACGTCGTCGCGTTCCTCAACCTCTTCGGCGCCGGCTGCCCCTGATCGATCGCAGCCGGGACGCGATCAGTCTGCCTTCTCGAGAAGGTCGAGCACGACGGGCCGATCGAGCGGCGTGACCTCGGTCATCCGCACGCCGCCCACCTTGCGCTCGAAGAGGTTCACGTCAGCCGCGTCGGTGTCCTTCGGAGCGAAGAACGACGTGCTGTCAAAGATCACGATGACCTCCTCGCCGCTCGGCGCCCTCGCGAGCAGAATCCGCGGGCCGCGGTAGGCGTCGGGATCCTGCGCGTATCCGTCGAACGGCGACGTCCACCCGACGAGCTGCACGCCCGTCCCGAAGTCCGCGAGCATCCCGACGCCGAACGCCTTCTCGGTGTACGCCGCGAACTTCTGAGGCGTGTCGCACACGATCTCCGGCTCGAAACGGAGCGTCGCCCTGGCGTACAGCCGCGCCGCGTCGAGACGATCGTTCCATGCCGAGTAGCCCAGCAGCGCGAACCGGAAACCGAGCGCGAGCACCACCATCGCCGCGATCGCCGATCCCATCGTGAGGTAACGCGACCGTGTCGCGGGCGCCGCTCGCAGACCCTCATCGAGCCCGAGCGGCGCAGGCGGAGCGTCCATCGCGGGATACGCCGCCGTCAGACGCGCCGCGAGCGTCCGCTGTTCCCTGACCACCTCCGCAAGCCGCGGATCATCGACCATCGACCGCTCGAACGCCTCGAGCTCCTTGCCGCGGAGCTCGCCGTCGAGATAGTCGAACACGAGGTTCTGCTCTGCAGGAGTCAGCTCACGCACGGCCCACCTCCTTCGCGGGCGCCGGAAGGAGCTTCGCGAGCTTGAGCCTCGCCCGATGCACATGAGTCCGCGCCGTATTGGCGGGCACGCCGACAATCGCGGCGATCTCCTCGTAGGAATGGCCAATCACGACCTTCAGGAGCAGGCACGACCGCTGCAGATCCGACAACTTGGTCATCGCCTTCTCGAGTTCCGGATCGATCGCGGGCGTCTCCACCGTTGGCGTCGACTCGCCGGGCGAGATCCGAAACGCCGACGACTCTCCGCTCTCGTACGCACCGGATTCGACGGGCGCCTCGTCACGCTTCGCGACCACCTGCTGCCGCGCCGATCGCCGCCGCTCACCACGCCGCTGATTCCGAGCGACGCCACGAACGATCGCCGCCATCCAGGCTCGGAAGTCCGTCCCGCGCGTGAAGCGATCCCGCCGCGACCACGCGACGATCGCCGCCTCCTGGACGACGTCGTCCGCCAGCGCAGCGCCCGCCTGCGCCGCCGCCACCATCCGCAGCGTCCGATACGCGCTGTCATAGAGGTCGGAGAACTCAGCGGCGGAAAGCGTTTCGGCGTTGTCTCGGGCCTCGCCCAAGCCGGTGTCCCCCTTCCAGGAGGTGAAGGTCCAAACCAAAGATAGCGAAAGATGGGCGGTCATCGCGCAGACCGATGTGCGCCACCACAGCGGCCGTTGCACGTAAACGACTGCATCGTCCACGGTTTCGTGGGCGATCGCCACCAATAGAAAATCGGCCGCGAGCCCCATCAGAGCCCGCGGCCGACGCCTGATCGGCGTTTAGCCGTCCGTCAACGCCGCCGACGCGTCGCCCCAGCCACCGCGAGGGCAAGGCCCATCGCGGTCGTCGCGGGCGCCGGGACGACCGTGTAACTGAGGTTGTCAAACAGGTACGCGAACGAGTTCACGTTCTCGAAGATGACCGACGCGGAGACAATCGGTCCCACGCCCGACACCGAGACCTGTCCCGATGGGAACATGAATCCGCCCACATCGGATGGCGCCGAGAACGACCCCAGCAATACCCCGCCGACGCCGAACACATCAACCGTCGAGCCCACGGGTACGCCGCCGCCGAACGACGCGTTCGCGAATCCATAGCTGAACTCGCTCACCGCCTGACCAAAGCTGAAGTCCAGAGCGATGAACGGGTCGCCCTCGATGCCTGGATCACTCGTAAACGTCGTCGGTCCGGGCCCGCCGTTCACATCCGCCGTGAAATCCGATGTCGAGAACGTCACGATATCGATCGTCAGCCCGTCCGCGAGCGTCCCCGTCGGAACCTCGTCGAACGTGATCGTGTTGCTCGTGCCCGCCGTCGCCGCGCCGACCGCCGCCGCGAGCACCGCTGCCGTTGTCCACCTCGTCATGTCAATGCCCTCCTGTTCCGGATGCTGGTTTCCACTCCTCGACGCCAGCTTCGAAACTAAGAAATCCCCCTGACCCCGCAACACAGACGCAGCGAACATCGCGAAGAAATTCTCGGAGTTCTGTTGCACCAAGAAGAATTCGCGTCACGTTCGCACGACGTCTACCCATTTGGGTGGCACCCGAAGTCGTGTTTCAAACGCCGTTTGATAGAGTGCTGCGATGCTCGCGACCGCCGCCGTCGTTGGAGCTGGCCCGTCAGGCCAAGCCATCAGCATCCTCCTCGCGCAGGCGGGTGTTGATGTCACCGTCTTCGAACGAGCGCCCGCCATCGAGCCGGTTGGCGCGGGCCTGCTCGTGCAACCGACCGGCGAACGCGTTCTCCGTGAACTGGGCGTCGCCGAGCGCCTGATCGACCTCGCGGCGCCGATCGACCGCCTGTACGGCGATACCGACCGCGGCAGACGCGTCCTCGACGTGCGCTACGCAGACCTGGCTCCCGGCCTGGTCGGCAGAGGCCTCCTCCGCTCCGCCATCGCGTCGGCGCTGCTCGACAGGATGCGGGCCACAGGCGTCAGATTGATCACCGGAACGCCGATCTCAACGACGAGGCCATGCGCGGGCGCGGACGAAGTTATCGATGACCATGGCCGCGTCCACGGTCCGTTCGATCTCGTTGTCATCGCGGACGGCGCGCGCTCGTCGCTCCGTGCGACAGCGCTGGAAGATGACGCCGTCCGCCGCGTCCGCCGCTAACCGTGGGGAACGCTGTGGTGGATCGCGCCGATGACCGAATCGCTCGATGAGACAACGCTTCGCCAAGTCTATCGCGGCACGCGACAAATGATCGGCTTCCTCCCGTCCGGTCGCGCAGCGCCCGAGAGCCCCGCCGTTGTCAGTTGTTTCTGGAGCCTCCCCGTCGACGATCGCTCTCGCCCCGATCGAGTCGATCTCGAGGCATGGAAACGCGCGGCGATCGCGCTCACGCCGCTCGCCGAAGGCGCGGTCGCAAGCGTCACCGACCCGTCGCAGCTCCTGTTCGCCCAGTACTTCGACGTCGTGATCGATCGGCCCTGGCGAGGCCGCGCGGTGGTCATCGGCGACGCCGCGCACGCCACGAGCCCTCAGCTTGGGCAGGGTGTGAACCTCGGCCTCGCCGACGCCTCGGAGCTCGCACGCCAGGTTCTGCTCGACCAACCGCTGGAATCGGCTCTCGCGGCGTACGCAAGTCGACGCCGCGGTCCGACGCGCTACTACCAGCAAGCGTCTCGCCTGCTCACGCCCTTCTTCCAGTCCGACGCAACGCTGCTCGGCACAATACGGGACGCGTGCATGGGCGCCGCGTGTTCGTTCCCGCCGACCCGAAGACAAATGCTCCACGCGCTCACAGGTCGAAAGACCGGGTGGCTGCCATCGGACCGCGCGACGCCCGATGCCAACGGCCGCCGCTGAACTGCGGCGGCAGGCGTCTCCCGGTCGCTCCCGACCCACGTTCAGGTGAGGAGGGAGGTGCCCTTGATGGGTGACACACCGATTGAGGCGCCTCGCCATCGAATATCGCAACGCGGCGTCGCTGAATCACCGGCGACCCCGCGTCGATAGCCCCCCCACGCCCGACGCGGCGAGGAGATCAAGATGCGCGTGTTCCCAACTCCTCTATGTCAGCCGCGCGGCCTCACCGATCAGTGAAGACGCGCTGCTCGATATCCAGTCGATCGCTCGTCGCAACAACCGCCAACTGGGCATCACCGGCCTCCTTCTCCATTCCGCGGGGCACTTCATCCAACTGCTCGAGGGACCTGCGACAGCGCTCGCTGAAACCTTCGATCGAATCGAACGCGACCCACGCCATGACAAGGTCCGGTGCTCACACTTCGGTCCCGCCACAGGCCGCCTGTTCCCGGACTGGCGCATGGGCGTCCTTGATCTAGCTGAGGTCGAATACTCGGGCGACATCGACGCCGCGGTCAGCCTCATCGCGTCAGCGCGTGACGGGCAGACCAACGAACTCGCGTATGAGCGGGTGATTGCCGCGTTCGAAGCGTTCCGCTCCCACGTGGAGGCGATGGGGCGCGGTCGGGAGACCGACGCCACCGACGGCGCCACAACCGCGGCCTGACGGCGAGCCGATACGCGCCCGACTTCCGACGACACCGATCAACTGATATCGATGTCCCGGACGCCTCGGCTCCGGCGCATCTGTTCCGTGTACTTCCGGAAGTGCTCACGAACGCCGTGCGGATCCTTGATCGCCGGCATCGGCTGCTCGGGTGTGCGCGGATCGCTGCTTGAAACGTGGATCGTCCCGAGACCGAACAGCCGCTCGAAGAGCGACTGGCGCACCGCCGTGTCACGCACGCGGTAGAGCTCGATCTCCTCCGTCTGCCTACTCAGGATCCCGGTCTTGATGCGAAGCCGCTGGTTTGTCAGCGTGTAGTCCGTCGTCGCGGTCTTGATCGCCTTGTAGATCGCCACCGGCAGGAAGATCACCAGCAACGACGCGATCCACCACCCGATGTTTTGCCACTGGCTCGGGCCGCCCTCCCAGACAGTCTCCTCGGGGCCGAGCTGCTGCGGCGCCCCGGGCGTCGCGTGGGCGGCTTCCGTAGCGTTCTCCTCGATCATCGGGCGCATCCCCCTCGCCTCGCGGGCGGTCTGACTCGGTCGCACGAGCGGTTCTTGGGAATCCGTCCCGCCCGCTCTCACGACGTCAGCCTACGAGGGGAAACGACCCAACGCTACGCCGCGGCTGCGCTCGGCTCTGCCGCGGTTTGGAGCAACTCGCCGATCCCGTCCACGACCTCGCTCACCCGGAACGGCGCCGCGAACTGCGCCGCGGGACGATCGCCCAAGGACCCGAGCGACACTTCGCCCGGCGTCGACTTGAGAACAAGCACCGGCGTCGCCCGCCCCTGCCGCCGCGCGTCGAGCTGCTCCAGGTCCTTCGCGATGGCTTCGAGGTCCTTCGCGGAGTCGGCGTGAACGATCGCGAGGTTCTCCGACTTTTCCTTCTCCGGCGCCAACCGGTTCGCGAGCCATCGGTATGGATGCCCGCCGCGCGATCTGGTGAAGAACCGGGCGTGCGCCCGCGCGCCGATCCTCGCCTGCATCTCCGTCACGAGATCCGTTCCGAGCGATCCCTGGAGCAGCGCCCCGAGTGTGCTCCGCACGTCGAGCACGCTGTCGCACGCCCGCTGCACGACCGTTCGGGCCCGCTCAACCTCGCCCTCGTCACCGTTCTTCACCGGCTCGGATGGACGAATCCAATCGCTCCCGCCGTCACCGAGCAGCGCGAGCTTCGCAAGCCGGTCCGCGGTCTGGAGCAGCCGCGTGGTATCCGCCTGCTCCGAGTCGAGGTGGCGAACGTTCTCTTTCGAAAGGTGGTGGTACCAGACGGGCCGAACAACCTCTTCGGGGAACTCCCAGAGGCGCAGGATCTCCCCGGCGACATCCGCGTGATCCACCTCGAACAGCTCACGCTCGACCTGCTCGGGAGCGACGCCCCGCTCCTCGGCGATGTCAATCGCTCGTGTGTACGCGGATCCGAAACGGTCCGCCATCACGATGCGCCCGATGTCGTGCAAGAGCCCGATCAGGAACGCGTCTTCGGGCGAGCACGCGTCGCCACCCTGCGCCAAACCGGACGCGATCGTCGCGACCGCGAACGAGTGCTCCCAGAACGCCAACGGCGAAGGAAGCCCGTCGCCCGTGCAATTGAACTGCTCGATGATCGAGACGCTCATGATCGCCTCTCGCACCGCGCCGAACCCAACTCGCACGATCGCCTGCTCCACCGTCGACACCGCGCGACCACGCCTGTACACGGCGCTGTTCGCCATCTGGAGCACCTTGACCGCCAGCGCCTGGTCGCGCTTGATCGCGGCCGCCAGGTCCTCCGCAGACGATGAACTGTCCCGGCACAGCTTCAGCGCATACTGCACGTTCGGAGCGAGCGCGGAATTTTCCGCGAACCCGCGAACGATCTCCATGCTCTCCTCGCGCGAGAAGGTCGTCTGCTGCCCTGAGGCGCCCCCCACGATCACGCCCTCCACGCCATCCGAACGCTGTTCAACGGATGTGACGTGATCGGCGCGGTCGTCGGTGGCGACATCTTCGGCGCCAGCCTCGACAGCTCCCGGAGCTTCACCGCTCAATGAGACGAGTTCCGCTCGCTCCGACGGACGCGCGCCCGAGTCACCCGATCCGGCCTTCGCTGCCGTCTTCGTTGTCCCGACGCGAGACGCCGCGCCCCGACGGCGGGCGGCCATCAGTTCCTCCGCGTGATCCGCGTCCGCGAGCAACGCCTCGACCGAGAACTCAAATTCGGAGATGACCGCGACCACGCCCACCGATTCGAGTCGCCTCATCACCGCAGGCCGCAACGCCCGCGGCGCGAGCATCACGACCGGCGCGAGACCACTCTCGCGACCAGCCTGGAGCTTGCTCACCATCGCGAGCGCTTCCTTTGGCTGGCGTCGGATATCCACAACGATCGTCGTCTCCCCCGCGGCCTCAGCCGCCACCTTGTCGGATAGGTCCACGCTCCGAGCCCGTCGACCGTTGGCGAAGGCCGCCGCCACGGCGAGGTGCCGGAACACACCATCAGCGCTTACAAACAAAAGCCGCCGCACTCGATGCCTCCTAACACCCACGACACAGACCGGTCGCGGACACACCTCCTTCGGCGGCCCCTCTCCGGGGCTTTACGCTCGATCCCGGTGAATTGGGGCGCCGAGGTAAAGGAGGCAGGCTCGTTCCGAATATGCCGGGCTCCTCGATCACCGGAAGCCCTGAGCCTCATCAATATCGCGTCCGGCGACCCCAAGAACCGGGCTCGGGACAATCGCAACATGAGCGAACGCTCATGATGAGACGCGTCGTCAACATGTCGCAACTCTGGTCTGCCGCGCGAGTCTGCGCTACACCCGCGCCGTCGCCCCCGGCATCGGGAACTGCTCGCAGAGCGTCGCGACTTCCGCCCGCGTCGCCGTCGCGCGGTCGTTGAGCGCCGCGTCCCCCTGAAGCCCCGCGCCGAGCACCTCGTCGATCCAGCCCGCGATCCGCTTCATCTCCTCGGGCCCGAACCCGCGCGTCGTCGTCGCGGGCGTGCCGAGTCGGATGCCGCTCGTCTTCATCGGCGGCCTCGGATCCTGCGGAATCCCGTTCTTGTTGCAGATGATCCCCGCCGCCTCGAGCCACTTCTCCGCGTCCGCCCCCGTCAGGTTCTCATCACGCGCCGAGAGATCGACGAGCATCACGTGGTTATCCGTCCCGCCCGAGCAGATCCGGTAGCCGTGCGACACCAGCGCCTCGGCGAGCGCCACCGCGTTCTCCCGTACCCGCTGCTGATAGACCTTGAAGTCCGGACGCAACGCCTCGCCGAACGCCACCGCCTTCGAGAACACGACGTGCATGAGCGGCCCGCCCTGCACGCCCGGGAAGAGCGCCTTGTTGACCTTCTTGTAGATCTCCTCGTCGTTCATCAGCACGAGGCCGCCACGCGGACCACGCAGGCTCTTGTGCGTCGTCGTCGTCACGATGTCGCAGTGCGGGAACGGGCTCGGGTGCTCGCCAGCGGCGACCAGACCCGCGATATGCGCGATGTCCGCCATCAGCACCGCCCCGCACTCGTCCGCGATCGCCCGGAACTTCTCGAAATCGATCTGCCTGCTGTACGCCGAATACCCCGTCAGCAGCAGCCTGGGCTTGTGCTCGAGGCACACCTCCCGAACCGCGTCATAGTCGATCCGCTCGTGCTCCGGGTGGCTCTTGTCGTAGTGCAGCGGGTAGTGCACCGGGTTGTAGAACATCCCGCTGAAGTTGATCTTCATCCCGTGGCTCAGGTGACCGCCGTCGGCGAGCACCAGGCTCGCGAACGTGTCCCCCGGGCTCATCATCGCGATGAACGCCGCCGTGTTCGCCTGCGCCCCCGAGTGCGGCTGCACGTTCGCAAACTTGCACCCGAACAGCTCGCACGCCCGCGCCCGCGCGAGTTCCTCGATCTCGTCCATGTGGGCGCAGCCGCCGTAATACCGCCGCCCCGGATACCCCTCCGCGTACTTGTTCGTAAAGCACGTCCCCATCGCGTGCGTCACCGCCGCGCTGGCGTGGTTCTCGGACGCGATCAGCTCGATCGTCGACTCCTGGCGCTGCTTCTCACGCTCCAGGATCGCGGCGGCGTCGGGATCGGTCTCATGGATGAGGTCGTATACGGCGTCGTCTGCGGGGTGGGTCATGCCACCAGTGTATGGCCCGCCCCGCCCGATTCGACCGACCGAAACCGAGCCGCCCCTAATACCACCTCGTCCGCTCCGGAGTCAGAAAGATTGCCCCCGCGTCCGTCATCGTTGTGAAGACCAGCAGAGCGATAAGAGACGCGATCGCGACCATCGCCGCCGTCACCAATCGCGGCTGTTCGAGCCGCAGAAACCGCCGGTTCACCGCCGACCACCAAACCCAGTGCGTCGCCGGAAGCAACACCAACCACGTCACCATGCCGCGGTAGAAATACTCGGCCGTACTCCAGTTCCGCCAACCTCCGCGGAAGAGCGCCAAGTAGCAGAGCACGCTCGCAGCGTTTGCCGCTTCGTAGGTGAATACGCACACCGGCAGCCCGAGCAACATCGCCCGTGCGAGTTGTACGCGCCGGACCCGAGCCGCGCCGAGCGTCTGGGGCAGGAGTAGGTAGCACGCTGGAACGAGGCAGACGTAAAGGAGGATCATGAGGTCACGGTCGCCGAACGTGTGGTATACACCGGAAGCGGTCGGTATGGGAACGCGAATGCCGAGGGCTGTCGGTTCGACTGACCATTCAAACCACATCAGCGGCTGCAACGCAGTGATCGCATCGCTGAGATGATCCAGCCAATCTGGATTGGAAACATTCGATCGCGGACTCGGCGTCCATCGCCCCCACGTTGAAGTTGCCCACTGCCCAAAGATCCCGTCGTAGACCCACCACAGCGCATACTCAACCAACCCCGTCAACAGCACCGCCAGCACCGACCCGTAGACCGCGTACCGCGCCGTACGACCGAACATCCTCAGCCGCTCGATCCGCGACGCCTCCCAGAAACGCGTCGGACGAAGCGACCGAATGAGCGTCCCGAAGACCTGCCCGAGCAACGGACGATGTGGGCACTCAACGTGCCACCGCGGCGGCGTGAACCGCTCGCTCAACAGCTCGAACCAATGGAATTCGAGCCCACACTCCGTACACCGCCCCGCAAGCGGACACGCGTCCTCCCACGTCGACGCCTCGCCACCGAGGTCATACCCGCAGCGCGGACAAGGGCGATCATCCACAGTCTTCCCCCGCTACCCGATCCGCCCGACGAACGGCTGGAGCAATCGCCCACCCACCGGCGTGAAGCCCATGAGCACGATGAGCGTAACCAGCCCGGAGATCGTCAGCATCGCCGCCGTCACCGCCAGCGGGCGATCGAGCTTGAGGAACCTCCGATTGACCGACGACCACCACATCCACTGATGCGTCGGAATCACGAGGAGCCAGATCACGCCGCCCTCAAAGACGAACTCGATAAGCCCCCACATCCGAACACGGACCCACGAGAACAGAAGCGTGTACGCGGTCCAGGTGACGACCAGCGTGAGTTCCATCACCACCATCGTCACCGGCGCGCCGAGACAGACCGCACGAACGAGATGCCATCGACGAACTTTCGCCGATCCCAGCGTCGCCGGTAACAACGCGTACGAGAGCGGAATGACCGACGCGAACAGCAATGGCGCCCCCAGTTCTCCCTGCTCGACCCACCTTGGATACGGAAACGTTTCGAGGCGACCTCCGTAACTCGTCCGCTCATACATCGACCATTCGATCAGCGTGCCCGGGCTCACGGCATTCAGTACGACCGTTGCGGTGTGCGTCACCGGATTCGATTTCCGCGCCCATGACGCCTGGCTCCACGGACTCCGTCCCCACGAATTCCGCGATGCACGGATCGCGGCGTCCGTTCCCGCCCACACCGCCATCTCCACGACCGACGTCAGGAGCAACGCCAACGCCACGCCCAGCACCGCGTACCGCACGCCCCGCCAGGGCCGCCGAAGCTGCTCCATCCCCACGCTCGACCAGAACCGCCATGGCCGCGCTGACCTGACCAGCATCCCCAACGTCCGCAACCACGGACGACGCCGCGGATGCTCCACATGCCACCGCGGCGGAAGGCGCCCCTCGCCAAGCAACGCCCCCCACCCAACCTCAAGCCCGCACTCCGAACACCGCCCCTCGAGCGGACACGACGCCTCCCACGACGCCACCTCCCCCCGAAGGTCGTACCCACACCGCGGACACTCGACGAGAATCCCCGCGCCGCCCCCGGCGCCCGCCACCGACTTGACCTCGATCTCCCGCTCCGCCCGCGCAGCGACCGGCGCCATGGCCGCCCCCTTTCGCGACCCCGAACGAGCAAGCCAGAGCGTCCCCGATCGACCCCGCAGCCCGACGACTACCTCGGCCGCCGGACGAGCGTGTACGAGCCGAACAGGTCCGTCTCGAGCGCCATGTTAAACGGAGGACCGTCCCACCCAAAGAGCTTCCCGACGCGCCGCGCCGACTCGCTCTCATCGCGATCATGCGCCACCACCTCGAACCCGGCGCCCTCCCACTCCGCCCGACTCCAGGGGTCCGCAATGTCCGTCGCAGCGATGTACCCCTCCGGTCGCGGCCTGGAGCCAATGTTGTAGACCATCACGACCCCACCCGGCGCCAGCGCGTCGAACAACGCCTTCGGCACGTCCGCGTTGTTGATACCAAGATCGACCTTCGCCCAATCAGGGGTCTCGTCGGTCGGTCGGATATAGCCTCGCTTCAGCACATTTCGCGCGAAGATGATGTCATACCCGCCCGCCACCTGATCGCGCACACCCTCCTCACCGGGCCAGATCCCGTGAACGAGATGAAGCCGGCCGACCAGACGATCGCCGCCGATGCGCCCGCTGTCGTCGGGCTCGCTGTACATGACTTGCAGCAGCCGATCGACCTCGACACCAACGACGTCCGCCCCACACATCGCCATCAACCGGAGCTGCCCGATCTGCCCGTATCCCAGATCGAGCACCCGAGCGTCGTCGAAGGTGAACCCCTCGCCCATTGCCTCGGCCGCAAGATCGATTGCACGCAGGTATGCCAGCGGCGATCCGTACATCGTCGAGTAGTACAGCCCGCTGTCGACCGTCACGGTCTTGAGCCGCTCCCGTCGCTCGTCGCTCAGCTCGCGGCCCTCTTCCATCGTGAACGCGTACGTGTGCCCGTCCACCCGCTCGTACAGGATCTCGCGCGGCTCGACCTCGGGCAGATGTTTCACCTGGTCAAGGAAACACCGCGCCGCCTCGGTCGTGGCAAGCTCGCCGAGCGCCTCTGCCTCAGCCTCGAGCGCAGTCAGCGCCTCGTGCCGCTCGGGCTCAGGCGCCTCGGGCAGGGCTTCCCAGCCGTCCTGCGCCGCGGACGTCGAGACGCCGAGAGCGACGATCACCAACGAAAGACGATGACGCAACGACCCTGCGTGGACGATCGGCATGGCTTGGGCTCCCTATGTGTGGCCGGTCATACCGCGCGCACGCGTCACGGCTGCACGGACGCCCTCGTCAGAACGATGCGACGTCGTCGCTCCGCAGCGGGCGAACGTTCCTCGCCGCCTCGTGCGGCCGCGCAGGCGCCGAGAGATCGATCGGCAGGTACACGCCCTCGTCGTGGTCCGAGTTGATCACGATCGCGTTCGGCTCACGGACCTCGATCCCCCCCGCCACGTGCTCATGGCCGAGGATGAACATGTCCACGCCCCACCGCTCGACAAGATCCTCGAGTTGCTCCGCGTCGTACCCCCGCCCCCACACCATCAGGTGCGCCGACCCGCGACGCGGCGCGTAGTCGTCCTCGGTCAGCTCACGCTCGATCACCGCCGGATCGAACCGCTGCATCATCCCGATCCCCGGCAGCGAGTGAGCGCACAGGATGTCGCCCTTCGGCGTCGAACAACGAAGCGCGAGCGCCATCGAGCGCACGAACACGCCGATCGCCTCGTTCACCCGCTCAGCCTCGTCGCCGAAGACGTACTCGACCGCGTCGTTGAACGCCTCGACCACCCGGATCCCGTTCTTGATGATCCCCGCCCCCACGATCTGCGCCAGTTCGTGGTTCGCGAGCATCGTGTGAACGTGCTCCGGATGGTCCGCCTTCAGCGCCGCGACGCGAGCGAGCGCGCGGTACGACATGTCCAGCCCGTTGATCAACCGGTCCGAGTGGATCACCTCATGCAGCACCAGGTGCACCGGCTCCGCCCACTTCGTGATCTCGTCACCCGGCACATGATCGGGCCGCGCATGACCCTCGAACCCTGCGAGGTCCATCAGGCGTTGGAGGTGCAGCGGGTTGTCGTGCAGATCGCCCGTGGCGACGAGCGTACCGGGGTACGAGATCACGTCGATCGAACCCACCCGACACGAGGCGGTCCGATTCGCCTCGGCCCCGCGCAGGAAGACCGCCTCCACCGCGTCCGCGTCCTGGAGGTCGATCCCGCGGACCACGGGCTACCGGTCCCCGACGCTCATGATGTCGGTCTGCTCGTCGTCGTCGTCCGGATCGGGCGCCGCCGCGCGGTTCTTCGAACGGAGCTGCTCGAGAACGAACCCCAGGCTCTCCGCCACCGCGTCCATGCTCGCAGGACGCCTCAACGGATCGACCTCGATGCACATCATGATCAGCGTGTTGAGCCGATCCGGGATGCGTGTGTTGATCTCGCTCGCGGGCTTGGCCTTCTCGATCAGATGATCGTCACGCCGCCCCACGAGGCTGTCGCCCCCCGAGAGCGCCGTCGGAACCTTCGTCCGCGTCAGCACCCAGTACATCGTCGCGCCGAGGTTGTAGATGTCCGTCTTCGGCGTGATCTCGCGGCAGTGCACCTGCTCCGGTGCGATGTAGTCGGGCGTGCCCTGGATCCGCTCCTTGACCGTGCCGATCTCGCAGCTCTGACCAAGGTCGATGACCTTCGTCGTCCCGTCGTCCGAGATGATGATGTTGTTGGGCTTCATGTCCGCGTGGACGAAGCCCTTCGCGTGCATGTGCGCGAGCCCGAGCGCCACCTCGCGGAAGATGTCCAGCGCCGCCTCGAACGTCGCGGGCGGGTGACGGTCCACGCTGATCCCGTCGACCAGTTCCATCACCAGGTACAGCTCGCGAACCTTGAGCAGCGGACCCTTCTTGAAGAGCTTGAAGATCTTCCGAAGCCGAGGGTCGTCGAGCCTCGACGCGACCTTGTACTCCATCTCCGCCTGATCGAGGAACCGCTGGTCCTTCGCGTCACGCTTCTCGACGTGCTTCAGCGCGACGACCTGCTTGCTCCGCTGGTCCTGCGCCAGGTAGATCACCGACGCCGCCCCGCGGCCGATCTCCGAGAGGATCCGGTACCCCTCGATCACTTCACCTTTTCTTTTCGCAGGCAGCTCGTCCATGGGCGCGACAACATCTCCGACTGCGGTCACGCCCTCGCGGGCCCAACCAGGCTCTGGCGACCGCCCCCACCCGCGTCCAAACGGCCCGAAGGGCCTCGATCGCGACGCCGGGAGCGGCGGCGTCCATGCTATCCCCAATCCGGATCCGAGGGATACGACCGAGCGAACGATCTCACGAGATGCGCCCCGATCGCCACGAACGGCCGATCAGACCGACCGCCGGACAACCCTTGTTCTTGCTGGAATGAGGCCGGATCGGGGCCCGTTCAGCCCGCGAGTTCCTCGAGCGCCTGCCTGAACGCGGCCTCGGGGAACGTCCGACCGGGGCTCGTCGTCTCCGCCACGTCCCGATGTAGGACCACCGACGACGCGGGGATGTCCAACCGCCGACACAGACCCGCGACGAGCTCGGCGAGCCGCCTGGTCTGAGCCCGCGTGAACGCGCGACGATCGCCGTCGCCGACGAGACAGATACCGATCGACTCGTAGTTCAGCTCGCGACCCGCCGGCCCGGCGACGTGGGCGCCGTGCAACTGGTCGAGCCACCTGTAACCGACGTGGACCTCGCCGTCACCCATCCGATGACCGTTGCCGATCACGAAGTGGTAGCCGAGCCCCGCGAGGCCCTGCGTACGGTGCCGCTCATCGAGCGACGCCGCGGTCTCGGCGGGCGTGCCGGTGTGATGAATGACAATCGAGCGCCACAGGCTCGGATCGATCTCGGCCCGCGTCTGAAACACGGCCTCGACCGACTGCGGAGCGGCGGCGCGAAGCAGAGGCACCGACGCGAGCGCACGACCCGGATCCGACCCGCCGTTCGACCCGCCGCTCACCAGGCTCATGAGCCCCGCGACCGACGTGAACGCAACAGCGAGAGTGACCCAGACCACCCGCGTCCGAAGACTCATGCTTGATGACTGACGAGAACGTGGAGAGCTCATCATCCGGTGACCGTAGCCCTTGGCGCCTGACAGTTTCCGCTCCTGAGCGAAGGCCGAACGGACTGGCCCTCTCCCCGTGCCGACGGCGGTTCAGCCGACACAAGCGCCTCCGGCGACGTCATCGGGCATCCATGCCCCGGGGACGCGTTATTCTTCCCCGAATGTAACCTCACTCGGCTTGCGAAGCTCTAAATCTTCGCAATTCCGAAAGATACGAATTACGTTCGGTATCCGCCGCGCCGGTCGCGCTAGTCATTCCGGAGCAAACGTCCGCGAAGATTCGGCCTCCGCCGCCCGAACTCGTCGCGGAGGTAAGGCGGCGGCGCCTGTCCACGCACGAGGTCGTACCGCGAGAACTGGCTCCGATCCTCGTCCGACGTGAACAGCGCCTTGCGACACCCGCCGAGCCCGAGAGTCATCGCCCCCATCGCCGCGACCACGACTGCTCGCCTCCACGCGAGGCTCCGCCCACCACATGTCGATGACCGACCGTTGCTCATGCAAAAAGTGTAACGCGGCCGTCGTCCGGCCGCGTCACGTGATTGGAGGAGAGACACATCAGAGGGGAGCCGCCGCCAGCATCGATCAAACGCCGCGGCGACACCATCGATACGAACCGCCTCAGAGCCGAGTTCGCCACCAGCGGTCGAATTTCGCCCGTCGGAATCTCGGACCTTAATCGAGCCGCAATCGCCCGCCCGCGTCGATCGTCGCCTCACCCGCCTCGCGGGCTCGACGAGCGATCTCGTACAGCACGACGCACACCGCGTTGGAAAGGTTGAGCGACCGCTCGCCCGCGAGCATCGGCAGCGACACGCATCGGTCGCCGACCGCGTCGAGCAGCGCGTCCGGGAGCCCACGCGACTCGCGCCCGAATAGAACGTGGTCTCCGCGGCGCAGATCGACGTCGAAGACAGACCGCGTCGCCCGCGTCGTCAGCGCCCAGAGCCGCGGCGGCGCCGCGTCCTCCCGGTACCGCTCGAAGCTCTCGTGCTCACGCACGCTCAGCCGTGGCCAGTAATCCAGCCCCGCCCGCCGGCACGCCTTCTCGTCGATATCGAACCCGAGCGGGTGGATGAGATGCAGGCTCGCGCCAAGCGCGACGCACGTGCGTCCGATGTTGCCCGTGTTGTTCGGAATCTCCGGCTCGTGCAACACAACGTGCGCGAGCGGGGCGGAAAGACCTTCCATCGCCGTCAGTTGCGGCTCTTCACGACCGGGTCGTTCTGCAACACCATGTTCAGGGCGTCGTCGAACTCGGGGGAGAGCGGGTTGCCCTGCCACCGAACGACGCCGTCCGTGCTCATGATCACCGTGTGCGGGATCGCTTGGATCGCGAGGCTGTTGTACACCCGCTGCGAGGCGTCGAAGAGGTGGTGGTACGAGACGCTGTGCCCATTCGCGTACGACCGGACGGTGTCGAGATCCTCGCCCTGGCCGCCGATCGCGAGGACGGCGAGATCGTTGCCGTGACGGCGCTGGAACCCGTCGAGCTTCGGCGACGCCCGCTTGCACGGCCCGCACCACGTCGCCCAGAAGTCGAGAACGAGCACCCGCCCGTCCAGCCCGCCCGCGGGCTTCGAAGTGATCCACTGCTCGCTCCCGAGCGAAGCGGGGAGACGACGGCCTTGCACGTTCTTGCCGTAGAGCTCGCCCGTGTTGTGGGCGGGCCACCTGGCGTTGCGGTAGTCCGCGGGTGAGACCTTCTTGCCGTCGCTGTCGGGCTTCTTGTCGGGAGCGCCGGGGCTCGCGTCGTGATCGTTCGTCGCGGCGCGCGGGCTGGACGGCACGCCGAGGTTCTGGCGAACGGAGGAGGTGATCAGCTTGTCCTCGGCCGCGCGTCGCGCGGCGATGCCCGGGTCGTTCGCGAGCACGCTGTCGAGCGCTGCGCGGAACTCCTCGAAACGCTGGGTCGTGCCGTGCCAGCGGAGCATGCCGTCGGAACTCACGAGCGCGAGGTAGGGCAGGAGCCTGGTCTGGCCCCCGCGTCCGCTCTTGGGGCCAATGACCTGGTTGTACAGGGCGTCGTCGCCGAAGAACGGCGCGGTGGCGTGGTTGAGGGGGCGGCGGCGGACGAAGTCCTTGTAGTCCTCACCGAGCCGCTCGAGACGCTTGGCCTCGTCGTCGGCGTCGCGACCGCCCTGGTTGCGGTCGCGGAACTCCTTGAAACCTCCGACGACGACGAGGTCGCGCTTGTGCGAGCGTTGAATGCTCTCGAAGAGGTCGTAGAGCGCGGAGACGTCGCCGCTGCCCCAACCCTGCTCGAGGGGCATGAAGTAGATCATCCGCGCGCGGCCGTCGAGGTGTGACGGGGGCTGGGGATGCCAGTTCGCGCCGGACGGGAGTTCGATCTTTCGGGTCTCGTCGCGTTCGCGGTCGCCGCGACTCTCGCGGGTGTCGGCGGTCCACATGGTCGGCCACTTCGCGTCGGCGTACGCCGATTCGCTGGGCTGGTCGAAGGCGACCTCGGGGAGGTCGGAGAGTTCGAGCTGCTGGCGGTGGATCCGCGTGCGGCGGGCCTGCGCGGCGCGGTCGCGGGCTTCCGCGGCGAGGCGGTTCTCGGTGCCCGCGGCGGCGTCGGATGTCTCGGCGAGGAGCTTGTCGACGGCGGTCTGGAGCGAGGAGGTGGTCACGTCGGCGTAGCGGAGCTGGCCTGCGCGGTCGACGATGTAGAGATCTGGATCCTGATCGACATCGAGCAGCTCGCGGAACTTGCCGTTGCGGTCGTGGGCGATCGGGAAGCTCGCTCGGCGACGCTCGGCGGCCTGGGCGGCTTCATCCCACCCGCTCTGGTGATGGACGCCGATGACGATCAGGTCGTCCGCGTGCTGCGAGGCGAGGCGGCTGAGGGCGGACATGGGGCGGAGCGAGTTGCTCAGGAAGCTCGACCAGGTGTAGAAGACGACGACCTTGCCTTGCGTGTCGGCGGCGGTGACGGGGTCGCCGTTGGTCCATTCGTCGAGGCTGTTCCACACCGCCGGATCGAGGGGCTTGAGTTCCATGCGGGTCAACGCGTCGCGACGAGCGCCTGCGCTCTCGCGGAGGACTTCGGCGTCGACCTGGGCGACCGCCGTGGTCGAGGTCATCGCGATGGCGACCGCAGAAAGAATTGTGCAACCCATCAGACGCATGAACTCACCCCTTCTTCGATTCGCGCACTCGGCCCCGAGACGACGGCGCCCACCCCCGACGGCGGGCCCGTTCGGACATTCTCCCTGCTCGTTCGCTTTCTGACAAGGAGAATTCCAGCGGCGCGGGGGTATCAACGCGATTCTGCGCACAACCACGGACATAGGCGGTGAATTCCTACGGCCGCGGCGACGCCGACGTTCACTGAGTCCGCTTCATCGTTGATCGGGATGCGGACGGAACGGCCTCCGAGCCTGCTGATGGCCTCGAGCGCACGGCGCGAGAGGCCCGGGCCTTCGGCGCCCATGATGATCGCGGGGCGGGACGATCGAACCGATTCGATCGGCTCGCTGTCCTCGGACGGGTGCATCGCGATCGGTTCGAAGCCGGCTGAAACAACGGCTTCGAGAGCTTCGGGCCACGGTTCGAGCGTCGCGAACGGGACGTGGAGGGCGTTTCCCATGCTGACGCGGAGCGCCTTCCTATACAGCGGGTCGCAGCAGCGAGGGCTGAGGAGGACGACGGCGGGGAGTTCGTACCCCTCGCGGGGCGGGCAGAGGGCGCGGACGTTTCGGAAGATGGCGCCGACGTTGTCGTGGTTGGCGAGTTGTTCGAGGATCACGCAACAGGCGGCGCGAGCGAGGAGGGGCTCGATCGGGCCGGGGTCGACGCGCTGACCGAGGGCCATCACGCCGCGGTGCATGTTGAAGCCGGCGAGTTGCTCCACGGTTTCGGCGGGCATGACGTAGACCGGTGTGGCCGGTTCGATTCCCGCCAGAGCGGGCGCCGCGGATTCGAGACGATGGTCGGAGACGAGGGCGCTGACGACGCGGTGCGGGCTTGCGACGAGTTGGGCGACGACCTTGTCGCCTTCTGCCATGAAGAGGTCGCCCGTGGGATCGACGGCGGGGTCGATGCCTGTTGCGGTCGCGTCGGCGGCGGGTTCGACGTCGGACATCCACGCGCGGTGGCGTGCGCGGAGCCATTGGTCGGATTGGTTGCGGTAGGCGAGGACGCGGGGGTCGTCGGGGTCGGTGAGGTGGATGAGGTTCTGGGGAGCGGGCATTGGGGGGGACGGTAGCGGGTGTTGAGGGGAGATCGGCTCGGGGGGGGGGGCGGCCG
>PAKY01000080.1 GCA_002706885.1 Phycisphaerae bacterium | reverse complement strand
TTCCGCCGAGCCGCGAAGCTCGCGAACACCGCGCCGTTCGTGCCGCAGCGCCACGGCGCCGACGTCGGGCAATATCTCGAAGCGTGGACGGTCGACGCCGCGAAGAAGGCGCCCGTCGCCGGTCGTGAACCGCGGTACCCGCAGGGCGGCGCGCCTCGGACGCCGATCTTCGTGCTCGGTTACACAGGACCGCTGCTCCGGGCGCTCTCGGAGGCAATCTGTACGCACGATACGGTCACGCGTGCGCCGCGAGGCGACATGCTTCCCGCCGCCGCGATGCGGAGCCTCGGAGCGAAGAACGGATCGTTCCACAACTACATCGCCGCGCCAGCTCGGCTCAACGCCGTTCGCGCCGCCGACACGACCTCGTTCTACCTCGAGCGCGCGCACGACGGCGTCGAGGCTTCCGCGACGCACGTCGTTGATGTCTCACCGCAGACGATCTCGCACGCCGCGGCGCTCCCGATGGTGATGCCCTTCGCGAAAGTTGTGTACGTCGAGCAGGACCCGATCCGCGGGAACCTCTCCGGCTTCATCGGGCCGTTCGAAGCGCAGTCGCCCTTCACGCACGACCCGCTCAAGGCCACCACGTTCATGCGGGGCATGACAACGATGTGGGGCCGCGCGCGGGAGATCTACGACGCCCGCGGGTTTGCGCACACCGTCGTCGATGGTGAACGCCTGCTCACCGATCCGCGGGGCGCCATGGCGGATCTGTACGCGTCGCTCGGCCTGAGCGACGACGGCGCCGTGGACCGAGCGACGGCGACCTTCGAGACGCATCGACCCGAGTCGGCCATGCGGGCCGATCTCGCAGACGCCCTGCCGAACGCGGCGTCCGAGTTCCGAAAGCTCCACGCCTCAGCGTGATCGGTAGAGCGTCAATCGGTATCGGTGGACATCGCGAACGAGGATCGGCTCGTCCGCGATCCACTTTTCGAGCGGCGTGACTTCGTCGTCCAACTCGTCGTAGCGGAGCAGGAGCCACGCTCCGCGAATTTGCTCCGGGTTGCTCGCGATCCCCGGCCGCCAGACAACGCGGAGTCTTGGTCCGTCGCCCGCGCTCTTCGACCACGCGTGCTGCAACGCGAGCAGGACTTCTGGACGAGCTTCGATCGCGCCGTCTGCGGCGATCACCACCGGACCCTCATCGACCTGCGCTCGGAGCGCCTCAGCGAACGCGACGCCCGCGACTTCTCCCGAGGTCGCGCGGATCGGCGCCTCAACGAACCGCGCGTACGCGAAGAAGCCGCTCATCAGCACGACGGGCCAGACGAGACCGTGACCGAGGAGCATCATGCGCGCGATGACCTGCCGCTTCGGCGTCATCCCGGCGCGGAACTGGGCGATCGCGTACCCGACCACGGGCGGCACGAGCGCCGCCGCGGGGAGCGCGTAGCGGGGGTTGCCAACGCCGAGCGCGACGAGGGAAACGACGCTGAAAACCCAGGCGAGGCAAACGGCTTTCGCGATCGAGAGTTCGACCGTCCGCCGCGTCCCCGCCGCCTCGGCCTTCGCGTCGCCGCCCCACGGGAACAGCATCGCGAGAGCGGCGGGCATCGCGCTGACCCACGCGAGCACCGGGAAGCTCGCGATCTCGTTCAGCGGATCCGACCACATGAACGCCGACGGCGACTGCGTCACGGCGTCGGACGCGACCTCTTGCGACGCGGCGTACACCCACGCCGCGAACGGCGCGGCGCCGATGCCCCACGCGATCAGGGTCTGCGAAACGACCTTCACGCGAGCGATGCGCACACAGATGCACGCCGCGACCGTCGTCGCGATCACCACGCCCACGCCCGCGGGCCCCTTGGCGAACAGGAGGATCGCGACGCCGACGATCGAAGCTGAGGCGCCGAGCGGCCCGAGGCGGCTCGAGACCGCTGACGCCCTTGCGATGTCGATCGCCCCGAAGCACGCGAGCGCGACCCCGAACTGATTCAACGCCTCAATCTCCGCCGAACGACCGAACGCCCACATCCAGGGCATCAGCGCCGCCGCGAGACCCGCGGGGAGCATCGCGGCGGGCCCGAACCAGCGCCTGGAGAACCCCGCGGCGATCAGCGCGGTCAGTGTCGCCGCGATCGCCGAGGCCGCTCGCGCGCCGACCGCATTCTGGCCGAAGACCAGGGAGGTCGCGGCGATCGACCACGGCGCCCCAGGTGGCTTGCGGAGGTACTCCTGCTCGAACAGCTTGGGGACGATCCACCCGCCGCCGTCGAGCATTGCCCAGGCCGGCGCGACGCGGTGGGCCTCGGAGTTCGCGAGCCCGCCCGCGCCCAGTGCGAATCCATAGACCACGGCGCATGCCGCGAGGGTGATCGCGAGCGCCCACGGCGCGCGGGTCCACCACGTTGCACAGCGTTCTGCGTCACTCATCCGATGGCGACGATACATCGATCGCGCCGCCGTCGCGAAGCGCCCGCTCGATCTCCGGGCGCCACGTCTCGATCATGCGCCGGACCTGGGGGTTGTCCGCCGGGTCGTGGTCGTACCGCGTGGCTTCATCGATGGCGCGGTCGAGCGGCCAGTCCTGCTCGATCATCCGATAGAGCGCCACCGCACACCCGGTCCGCTCTGAACCTGCCGCGCAGTGCATCAGCACCGGTCCGGAATCCGGGTCCTCGATGATCCGGAGCGCCTCGAGATAGCGGTTCGGATCGCCCGTGCTGTCCCCCTCAAGCGGGAGGATAATTCTCCGAACGCCCAGCGCATCGGCCGTTCGCTGCGCTCGATCGTTACCGACGGGATCCTTGTCAAAGCCCCCGAAGTCGACGATCGTGCGTATCCCGTTCTCCTGCACCACCTTGCGTGTGGCGGCGGGCGTGAGGCGACCGGAGCGGTACAGCTCGCCCTCAACCACCACACCGAATCGCTTCGGGAACACGTTGGGGAGCACGGACTCGACGACGATCCACGACCCGACGCCTGTCAGAACCGCGATGATCACGGCGTTGCGGAAGAACCTGGGCCAGGACCACGAATCGATCATTTTTCGGCCTGCGCTCGGTATATCAGAGTCATGGCGTGAATGATCCGTCGCCGATAGGCCGTTTGGCATAGAACATGCTAGGGCGTTCACATCTCGGCGGAGCCGGGAAGGATTTTGGTTGGATCGCAAGCGGTCATCCTCTTTCGAAAGCGCGCGGAGCGCGTACCCCGAGCCGGTCTCTCGGCTCATCGCCGAGCTTTCGCGCCTCCCGGGCGTTGGACCTCGCTCGGCAGAGCGGCTGGCGTTCCACATCCTGAAGGGCTCCGACGACGAAGCGGCGGCTTTGCGTGCCGCGATCGGTGACGTCAAGAAGCTGATCCGTCACTGCCGCGTGTGCTTCAACCTGTGCCAGGACGCCCTGTGCGCCGTCTGCGAGGACGAGCGTCGCGACGCTTCAGTGGTCATGGTCGTCGAGCAGCCCAAGGACCTGATCGCGCTGGAAACCACCGGGGCGTTCCGCGGGGTGTACCACGTCCTGATGGGTCGGATCGACCCGATCGACGGGGTCGGCCCCGAGGAACTCACGGTCTCCTCGCTTGTCGATCGGGTGGAGCAGGCGTCACAGAACACGCGAGGCGAAGCCGTCCGCGAGGTGATCCTCGGGATGAACCCGACGCTCGAGGGCGACGGCACGGCGTTGTTCCTCGCCGACGCGTTGAAGGCGACGGGCGTGAGCGTGACGCGGCTTGCGCGGGGCGTTCCCGTCGGTGGTCAGATCGAGCTGACGGGTCGCGCGGTGCTCGCCGACGCGATCGTCGGCCGGACGGCGATGGGTTGAGGGCGCGGCGTTGAGCGGCATGCGTTTCGACACCTCGCAGTCCATGCGCCTCGGCCAGCAGATGAAGCTGGCGCCGCGGATGATCCAGTCGATGGAGATCCTCCAGATGCCCCTCGCGGAGCTGGAGGAACGCATCGAGCAGGAACTCGGCAGCAACCCGACGCTCGAGCTCGCGGAGAACGACTTCGACGAGCAGGCGATGCGCGAGCTCCGCGACGAGGCCGAACGCGAGGCGCGCGAGCTCCAGCGCGAGATGGATCACGGGGAGGGGTCGGTCGACGACTTCGAGCGTCTCGACTC
Organism: Phycisphaerae bacterium; assembly: GCA_002706885.1. GTDB lineage: Bacteria > Planctomycetota > Phycisphaerae > Phycisphaerales > UBA1924. The sequence continues at coordinate 22,499 of PAKY01000080.1, read as the reverse complement.
CTTCGAGCAGTGGAACCCGGACGCGGTGGACAACGCAATCGACGACGACCGCGCATACAGCCGCGAATCGCCCTCGCGCGAGGACCTCTACGACCCGCGGATCGACGCCCGCCGTGCTTCGAGCCGCCTCGACGGCGAGCCCGACGCGAAGTTCGAGGCGATGGCGTCGGCGCCGGCGCGGTCCGCGTCGCTCGCCGAGCAGCTGCTCCGCCAGTGGGCGATGGTCGATGTCGACGAGCGGCTCCGTCCGATGGGCGAGGCGATCATCGGTTTCCTCGACGAGGACGGGTACCTCCGCGTCGATCTCGAGGAAGCGCGGGACAAGGCGCCGCGTCCCGACAACGCGCCGAAGGAATGGCCGGGCGATCTCGAACGGTGGGAGATGGCGCTCACCGCGATCCAGATCTTCCTCGAGCCCGCGGGCGTGGCGGCGCGGGACGCCCGAGAGTGCCTCTTGCTCCAGATCGACGCCGCGCTCGCGGGCGACCTGAAGTTCGACATCTCCGCTTCCGCCGACGACGAGACCGCGACCATCGCCGATCCCGCGACGCTCGCGAACGCGCGGATGCTCGTGGCCGATCACCTCGACGACCTGATGCGCAACCGCCTCCCGCGCGTCGCCGAACGCAGCCGCTTGTCGCTCGAACAGATCAAGCGCGCGATCGAGGCGCTACGCCGCTTCAGCCTCGCGCCCGCCCGACGCCTCGTGACCGAGTCCCCCGAGCCGATCACGCCCGACGTGATCATCGAGTACGACGAGGCGACCGACCGCTACGTCTCGTATCTGAACGACACGCGCATCCCGAACCTCCGCTTGAACCGCGACTACGCGCTGATGTCGAAGGACCGCGCCGCGCCGAAGCGAGACCGTGACTTCCTCAAGACCCACCTCTCGAACGCGCAGTGGCTCATCGACGCCGTCGAGCAGCGCCGCCAGACGCTCCTGCGCGTGGTCCAGGTCGTCATCAGCGAGCAGCGGGACTACTTCGACTACGGCCCCGAAGCCCTCAAGCCGCTGCCGATGACCCAGGTCGCCGACCAGCTCGGCGTCCACGTCGCGACCGTCAGCCGCGCGGTCGCGGACAAGTGGGTGCAGACACCCCGCGGGATGGCGGCGCTCCGCGGATTCTTCAGCGGCGGGCTGGCCACAGAGGGCGGCGAGGACATGAGCTACGACGCCGCCCGCGCGGCGCTGCGTGAGGTCGTCGACGGCGAGGACAAGTCCAAGCCCCTCAGCGACGAAGCGCTCGCCAAGGCGATGCAGGAGCGGGGGATCGAGATCGCGCGCCGAACCGTGGCCAAGTACCGCGCGATGATGGACATCCCGCCTGCGAGGCTGCGGAAGGCGTACTGATCGACGGCATTCGGCGCCGGGGTGTCGTTACTTCGTGCCGGCGAGCTTACGGACCGTGAAGTCAAAGCCGCGGACAAGGCTGGCGTGGAGTCCGTAGATCACCGCCGTGAAGATCGCGACGCCCGACGCCGCGCCGATCGCCAGCGAGACGCGGGCCGACGCGAGGCTCGCGTCGGACACCGTCGACTCCATCGCCCGCTCCGGCGCGACGGCCGCGAAGATGGTCGACGCCGGGCTCAGGCCGCCGAGGGCGGGGCCGACGAGCTGGATGTTCTCGGCGCTGTTCCATGAGCAGAGGCCGATGGTGCCCGCGACGACAGCGACGACCGCGACCGTGGCGACGACCGACCCGATCGTGCCCTTGCTCTTGAGTGACCACTGGAGGCCAATCATGACGCAGAACGCGGCGAACGGCAGGAGCACAACGCCGACCACGAGCCCCGCCTCGGGCAGCACGAGCGGGGCCGTTGCGCCGTTGCCGTAAGGAACGGTTGCGCCCGTTGCCAGCGCGTAGACGCCCGCGATCAGCAGCGTGACGACCGGGACCGCGATGAGCGGCAGGAGGTATGCGACCAGCCCGCGGAGCTTGCCGCCGAGGTACGCGCCGGGCGTGACCGGCGTCGTGAGGATCAGATCGAGCGTGCCGTCCTCGCGCTCGCGGCTGACCGCGGTCGCGGCCATGTTGATCGCGATGAGCGTGATGATCGCCGCTTCGGTCCAGACAACGCTCATGAGGATCAGGCGATAGGTCGTGGCGTTCACCGAGCCCGTCGCGAGGAGGATCGTGATCAACGCCCCGCCCGCGACGCCCGCGAAGACGAACGACCAGCGGGCGAGAATCTTCCAGAATGTGCTGTTCCGCGCCGCCGACTCGCGCCACGCGATCGGGTTGACGCCCACGGTCCGCGGCGGGCGGTGCTCGCTGCCCGCCGCGCCAAGCCCCATCATCTTTCTGTACCACGGCACCCTGTTCGTACGAACGCCCGCGATCGTCTGGAGCCCGCCCGCGCGGACGGTCAGGCCGCTGAGAGCGATCAGCACGACGCTGAGCCCGCCGCTGAGCGAGAGCCACGCGCGGACAGGCGTCTCGAGCAGGAGCGCGGTCAGCCCGCTGTACGTCCCCGCCTCGGCGCGCGGGTAGGTCGAAGGGTTGAGCAGCGCCGAGAGCGTCAGGAACGGATTGAGCCCCGTGAGCACCGTGACCCCGTTGCCGCCCGCCGCACCGCCTCCCGACACGCGGATCAGCGCGTCGCCCGCCGCGGTGGCCGCGAGGTAGGTGACCACCGCGACGTAGAACGCGAAGACCGCCCGCCGCCCGACGAGGCGCGAGACCGACAGCGCGATCGCGATCGAGCCCACCAGCAGCGCCGCGAACCCCGCGATCGCGTAACTCGTGAAGATCGCCCGACCCGGCACGCCCCCGAAGAACTGCGTCAGCGCGAACAGCGGGAGGCTCGCGACGAGCAGGGCGAGGATGAAGAACAACCGCCCGATCAGGTTGCCGAGGACGATCTGCCCCGGCGCGAGCGGCGTGGTCAGAAGGATGTCCCAGGTCTTTGGGCTCGCCTCCTGCGCAATGGCGCTCGCCATGAACACGGGCGCCAGCACGCAGATCAGCGCGATCTGGAGGTAGGCGATCGCGATGAAACTCAGGGCGCCAGCGCCCGCGAGCTCGCGGTATCCGACCGTGCCGCCACCCGCGTTGAACAGAAGCATCCAGAGCAGCACGACGATCAGCACGGCGAGGTAGGCCCCGCGCACGAGGTTGTGCTTCGGTCGTCGCGACCCGCTCTGAACGAGCCGGACGGCGATCGGGTTCAGCGGGCCGAGCCTGAGGAGCCAGCGGAGGAAGACGGGCATGACAGGGATGCTACCGCGCCGCGGCCCGGGGGTTCGCGCGATGGGCGGGGAATGCGACGGGCGCAAAAGAAAAAGCCGCCGGCACAAGGCCGGCGGCTTGGGGCTCTCAGAGGGTCAGGTCTCTCTCAGTCCTGACTCGACTGGTGTCGAGGCGTGCGACCCGATTACGGGCAGCCCGCGCCGAAGAGCTGGAGGAAGGTCACGACGTCGGCGATGTCCAGGGCGCCCATCGGAGCGGCCAGGTCAGCACACTCGTCCATCGCGCCGAAGAGCTGGAGGAAGGTCACGACGTCGGCGATGTCGAACTGGTTGAACGGCGCCGCGAGGTCGGCGGCGTTGCAGCCGTCACCGCACGGGTTGTCGATGGCGGTCAGGGTGAAGCAGTAGTAGTCAACCTCGTCGCCCGCGCTGAGGTCGCCCGAGATGTCCACGCCGTTGATGTTGCCCGAGTAGGGGCCGGTGTAGACCGGGTTGGTGTTGGTCAGGTCGACCGTCGCGCCGAACCCGCCGGTGAAGAGCGTGTTGAACTGCGACACCGAGAAGAACAGCTTCGCGCCCTCGAGGTCGGGGATCAGCATGTCGGGGTTGCCGTTGTCATCATCGGTGGCGTAGATGATGGTCAGCTCGGACTGGAAGTCGGAGCAGTTGGCGCCATCGTCGTTGCTGGCGATGAACGCGCCTTCGTCGGTCCAGAAACCAACCTCCGAGTCGAACGCCGCGTCAGAGCCGCAGAGATCGATGGTGGTGGTCAGGTCGAAGGTGCCGTCGCCGTTGTCCTCGACGTCCACGAGGACGGTGCCGAGGTCGGTGGCGGTGGGGGCCGCGACCGGAGCGCCGACCGAGAAGCTGTAGACGTCACGGCTGAACGCGGGGATGCTCAGCGGGAGGCTGGCGGTGACCGTGCCACCGAGGCCAGCGGTCACGTCGAGCGTCGTGCCATCGAGGACGGCGTCGAGAACGCCCGTGTCCGCGTCATACTGAGCGGCGGCGCGGACGTCGTGCTGGAAGCCGTCGGCGAAGAGGTTGAACGCCGTGGCGCCGGCGGCGGCGACGGCGGCGTGGCTGCCGATGTCCTCGGAGCGGGGCGCCGAGCTGATCGACAGGATGTAGTTGCCCTCGGGGAGGCCGAGGTTGTTGATGGCCGGGAGGCCCGAGCCCTGGCCGCAGTTGTCGTTGCTGGCCGCGACGAGGTCGCCCGTGTCGGCGTCGAAGACCGCCATGATGATGTCCTGGTCCTCGGCGCTCATGCAGGTGCTGAGCGTGATCGGCTCGAACGCGCCGGCGATGTCACCAGCGCCGACGAGCGGGGTGGCCTCGCTCATCGGATCGATCGTGGGCGAGAAGACCGAGACGCCGCCCGGGAGGGCCGAGATGATGATGTCAAAGTCGTGCAGACCGTTGACGGGAGCGCCGCCGACGGCGTTGCCGTCCGACACGACGAAGTAGGTGCCCGCGTCGAGGACGCCGAACACGCCCTCGCGGGTGACGAGGCTGATGATGTCGTCGGCGACGCGACCCTCGTTGCCGTTCGGGAACGCGAACGCGTCCTCGAACATGAGGTCGTCGACGAGGAAGAAGTCGGTGTTCGGATCGACGCCGTCGGTGTTGAAGTTGGCCGAGTTGATGAGCGCCGGGCCGCTCAGCGTGAACGAGCTGATGACCTCGTTACCGCTGGCGTCACGGCCGTTCTGGTAGAGGCCCGAGCCGTTGATGCCGAAGTAATCGCAGAAGTGGTTCTCGAACCCAGGGGCGGTGGTGTCCTGGGTGACGGTCAGCGTGGAGCCGGGGCCGACCATGCCGAAGTCGATGTCGACCGCGGGGGGCGCCTCGTCCGAGCAGGGCTCGCCCTCGGAGATCACGAGGTTGATGTCGAACGGACCGTCGATACCGCCGGTGGCGGTGAAGACGAACGCGTCGACCGCGAGCCAGTACTCGCCGTTGCCGAACACGCCGAAGGGCAGGTCGTCGGCGCCGTCCTGACGGGCGCCCTCGTCGAACGAGTCCTCGTCGACCCAGTCACCGACCGCCTCGTCGGCGATGTCGCCGATGGTCGAGCCGTCGCCGAAGAGGTCGAAGTTCGGGGTCACGCCGGTGCCGTCGAGCAGCCAGTGGTTCTGGTTGGTGCCAACGCCACGACCCTCGTTCTGGCTGACGCCGATGATGTAGCCCGTCTCGGGCGCGTCGGCGATGGTGAACTTGTAGTGGAGGTCCGAGTTGTCGGCGATGAAGCCGATGAACCCGGCGCCGCCGAGGTCGCGGTAACCGCAGATGTCAGCGCCGGCGCCGACGGTGGTGCCCGAGATCGGGAACTCACCAGCGGTGAGCACGCCGAGGTCGAAGTCCTCGACGATGCCCGCGGCGAAGGCGCCGGTCGAGCAGGACACGGGACCCTGCTCGATGAAGGCGAGGTCGAGGGCCATGGAGCCGGCGCCGTCGGCCTCGACGGGCGGGAAGCCCACGCCCGGGTCGAACGAGAAGTGGTACACGCCCGCGGGGAGGTCGGCCAGGCGGTTGGCCTGGTTGACGTCCGCGCCGCCGCCCGCGCCAACGAGCAGGAAGGTGCGGAACGCGCCGGCGCCCGTGTTGAACGTGAACACGTTCGACGCGAGGTTGTTGTTCATGATGTAGCCGCCGTTGACCAGCGGGCCCGTCCAGAACGGGGTCGAACCGGTCTGCTCGGCGTTCAGCGACGCCGGGCCGGTCAGCTCGAAGCGCACGACGAACTCGTCGAGCGTGTTCACGAACGGCGTCGTGACGGTGCCCGTCATGTTCGGCGCGTACAGGTCGATGTTCATCGGGCCCTGCGCGGCGACGCCCGCGAAGGTGTTCGAGATGCTGAACGTCTGGCCCGGGGCGACGACGCCGAGGTCCATGTCGACATCAACGGCCTGGCCGCTCGCGGCGCCGGCCGCAAGGAACAGGGAAATGGTGGCGCTGAGCGCCTTCTTGTTTGTACGCATGCGTGTGCTCTCCGATCAGATCTGAATGAATGCGTAAACGAACGGCTGACAGAAGCAAAGAACCGGCGCAGGGCACGCCCCCGCGCGGTCAATCTCCGGCTTTGAATGAGTCAAGTGACGAAACGCGTTGCGAAGCGAATGCGCGAGACGAATGGCTCGACGTCTGATCTCGTCACAGAACTCCCATCCAACACGTCCCCGGCGATGCCGGAACGTGACTCCCCCACGGACTTTCAAGGTAGCACGAATTCGCGGGCTGTGTCAACATATTGCTCAGGTCGCTCGGCAGGAAACGCGCGTTTTCGACCTCCGCCCGCGTATCTTGCCTATCTTCCGCTCTCCAACTCCCGGCGCTCCAAGCGGTTACTCCGGACACCCCAATCCGAACACCTGCAGAAACTGGATCACGTCCCCAATGTCCCACTGGCCCATCGGGGGGGCGATGTCGGCCGCAGCGTTATTGGCCCCAAAGAGCTGAAGGAAGGCGATCACGTCCGCGATGTCCAGTTGTTGAAACGGCTTGCCGTAGTCCACGACGCTGCACGGGGCGTTCGTGCTCTCGGCAACCGTGAACGTGAACCACGCCACCTCGCCCGGCAAAAGGTCGAAATCGATCTGGGCGTTGTTCACCGAGCCGAGGATCGACCCCGCCGCCCCCGTCGCGGGCGTCACCGAAAACCCTGACCGGAAATCGCTGTTGAACCGGGCGACCGCGAAGTAGTACCGCTGCCCGACAAACATCGGATCGAGTTCGCCCGTGTTGTCCGGGTCGAAGTCGAGATCGATCAGGCTCTGGAACGACGGGCAGATCGGGCTGTTGTTGTTCGTCGCAATCAACGCGGCCGACTCGTCGAAGAGGCCCAGTTCCGTGTCGAACGTCGAACCGCAAAGGTCGATCGACGCGAAGAACGCGGTATCGGGGCCCACACCGACCACGCCGAGATCGACCGCCGGAGGCGGCGGGCCGTCGAACGGGCCCACGCTGAAGCAGAACACCGCCCGGTCGAACGCGTCCACGTCGAACGGGACGACCTCGTCCCCGATGAGCAGCGCCCCGCTGACATCCCGATCGGCGGTCGTGACGTCGTGGACGAGACCGTCCTCCAGGATCCCCGTGGCGTCGAGCGGGAACAAACCGTCCGGGTTCCGCTGACGGAGCACGGGTGACGATCCGCTGATCGAAACCATGTACTCGCCCTCGGGGAGCGTTAGGTTCTCGATGACACTCGGGAGGCCGACTCCGCTCCCGCACCCGTCGTCGTCAGCCGCGATGAGCTCGCCGGTGTCGCGGTTCCACAGAGCGATCAGCGTGTCCTGGTTGCTCGGCGTGCCCGCGCACGCGGTGATGTCGATCGTCTCAAACGCCGTCAGGATCTCTCCGAGATCGTCGCACTCGATCTCCGGATCGATCTGGGGCGGGAGCGACGAGCCGCCGAACTCGTTCACCACGATGTCGAGGTCGAAGACGCCGTTGCCGTCCACGCCGTCAATCGCGACGTAGTACACGCCCGGCAGATACACGCCAAGGCTGCCCTCTTCGTCCACGAACGCGAGCGTGTTGATCGCAGCGACGCCGACGTCGAGCTGTGTAAAGGGGAACCCGTCGAGCGTTTCTGTACCGTTGAGAAGGAAGTGATCGTGGTCAACGCCGACGCCGGGGGCCTGGAAGTTTTCGATCTCGATCTCCGACGGCGACGCGAGCTCGAGCCTCACGATCCACTCGTTGAAGCCGTGGCTGACCCCGGGGAGGATCGTGAAGCCCGCCTCCGAGCCGGTGTACCCGCAAATGCCGTTCGTCGCGCCGAGCTGCGGCAGCGAAAGGTCCACGCCCTTGAGGACGATCCGATCGTCGCCGACGATCAGCCCCTCGTCCTGGTCCACGACAAAGCCGGAGCCGTCGTCGCACTCGAAGCCCGATGACAACTCGAGGTTGATGTCGAACGGGCCGTCGAACCCATTCGACCCAGCCCCGACGAAGCCGTCGACGGACAGGTAGTACGTCCCCGCGGGAAACACGCCGAACGGCGCGTCACCGAGAAGGATCTGGGCCGACACGTCGTAGGAATCCTCATCGACGAAGCCGACCGCGCTGTCCGCGACCGTTCCGAAGAGCGTTCCGTCATCGAAAATGTCAAAGCTCGGAAGGAAGCTCAGACCGTCGAGCAGGTAATGCAGGTGCCTTGCGCCGACGAGAAAACCCTCGTTCTGCGAGATCCCGATCTCGAGGTCCCGATCGGTGGTGAACGAATAGATCAATTCGGCGCCGTCCGAGACGAAACCGAAGAATCCCGCGAACCCGCCGAAGTCCGCGTACGCGCAGACGTCGTTCGCCGCGCCCACCGTGGTCCCCGCGATCCGGTGCGTGCCGGGAGCGAGCGACCCGAGGTTGACGTCCACGAACGCGCCCGCCCCGGTGTCACAGTTCAGCGACGTCGCGCTGCTGAGCACCAGATTGACGTCGTAGGCCCCCGCGGCGTCGCCCGCGACGGGCGGCACGCCGTTGAACGGGTCGAGGACAAGGAAGTAAACGCCCGGCTGGAAGAACCCCTTGAACCTGCCCTCGTTGGGCTGAATGCCGAGCGTTCCCGTGGCGTTGTTCACCACCCCGACGCCTGACCCGCCGTTGAACAGCGAAGTGTTCAGGCTGTTGAGGAGGACGAAATCCGCGTCCGACACGCCCGTGAACGGCGCGTTCTCCTCGATCTCAATGATCACCACCTCTGAAACCTCGAAGCGGTAGATCCTCTCGCTCGCGTTCGCGACGCCGAACGGACCCTCGCCTCCGACGCCAAACTGGTAGACCTCGATGTCACCGCCCTCTACGCCCGGGATCGTGCCGGTCAGGCGAGTCGAAGACCCGCTCGCGAGTTCGCCGAGGTTGACGTCAACGTTCGGCTGCGCCGCAGCGTCCAACACGCCGAACCCGAGGGTGGCTCCGATAACGGCGAGTCGTGCATCGCGAAGAGTCGGCATCGATCGTTTCTCCGGGCGCCCATCGGGCGATCTCTCGGGGGGAGCGGGCGCAGGCCCGCGGCGCGGGTTGGCGCCGCCATGTCAATACGCGTGACCCCGCGCGATCGGTTGCCCCGATTCCGACGCGACGCCCGACATCGACGAAGCCACTGGGGCGGGCTTACTTCGGGCACCCCTCGCCGAAGAGTTGGAGGAACGTGACGACGTCGGCGATGTCGAACTCGCCCATCGGCGCCGCGAGGTCCGACGCCGGGTCCATCGCGCCGAAGAGCTGGAGGAAGGCGACGACATCCGCGATATCGTGCGTACCGAACGGTTCGGCGATATCAGCCGCGTTGCAACTCGTCGGCGCGACGCCGACGATCCGCGAGACGTTCCCGCTGAACGAGCAGATATAGACGTTGCCCATCGCGTCGTTGCCGAACCCCACGGGCGTGGAGGTCTCCGGGCCGGCCAGATCACTCGTGTACTCGATGTTGGAGATGATCGAGCCGTCCGGCGCCACGCGAAGCCCCCAGAACTGGCTGCTGCAGAAGTCGCCGAAGAAGTACGTCCCGTCGAGCCCCGGAATTTCACCGCCGCGATAGACGTTGCCGCCGATCACCGAGCACGCGACCATCGTCGAGTCGTACTCGAAGATCGGGAACGTGACGTCCATCTTCTCGCATGTGTTCGGCTCCGCGCCAACCACACGGGTGCCCTCATAGCAGTCCCAGCCGAAGTTCATGCCACCCCCCGAGCCCGCGGGGATGAAGTTGACTTCCTCTAGACGGTTCTGACCGACGTCACCAAAGAACATGTCGCCGTTGGTGTCGAACCCTCCGCGATAGGGATTCCGCACGCCGTACACCCAGATCTCCGGCGCCGCGCCCGAAACGCCCACGAAGGGGTTGCTCGGCGGGACCGCGTAGTTCTGGGCGGGGTCCGCTGGAAAATCGTCCCCGTCCACATCGATCCGGAGGATGCTGCCCAACGGGTCGGCAAGATTCTGAGCCCGGTCTTCCGGGTCATTGGCGCCGCCGCCGTCACCGAGCGTGATATACAGGTACCCGTCGTTCGGCCCGAAGCCAAGCCAGCCGGAGTTGTGGTTGTTGCGGGGCTGCTCGATCGAGAAGATCGGGCGTCGGCTCATCGGGTCGACCGTGTTCGGATCCTCGTCCGAGATGCAAAACTCGTCAACGTACGTCGCGCTGCGGCTGCCGCCGGGCATCGTCAGGCCCGTGTAGTTGATGTAGAGAAGCCCGTTCTCCTGGAAGTTCGGGTGGAACGCGAGGCCGAGAAGACCCTGCTCGATGTTGAACGGCGAAACCGTCTGCTCGAGCAGCGTGCCCAGGATCGCGCCGGTCTCCAGATCGACGGTCTTGATGGCCCCCGTGCAGCAGGTGTCGTTGACGCCGATCTGCTCGATGACGAAGATCCGTTCCGTATCGCCCGGCGCATGGGCAACGAAGATCGGGCGGATGAATCCGCCCGCCACCAACTCTGTCGTCAGGGTCTGTCCGGACGCGGACAGACCGGTCATCCCAGCCGCAAGGGCGGCGACGCTGGCGAAGCGGCTCATCGACATCTCAGATCACTCCTCGCTCGACGCCGACGGCGTCACAGATTCCACTCTCCGAGAGTGAACGCGCAAACCCTCTCACCGCGCGCTCGCTCGATCCCTCAAGAGGCTATCCCAAGCCTCGCGCCGGTCCAAGCGGATTCGCAATCAATCCACCCCGACGAATGGGCGAAAAAAAGGCCCGGTCAGCGCGACCGGGCCCAAGAAATCAATCCCTTACCCGTTCTCGGGCTTACTCCGGGCAACCCTCGCCGAACAGGCGGAGGAACTCGACCACGTCGGCGATATCGAACGACCCGGTCGGCTCGGCGAGATCCGCCAGCGCCTCGCTCGCCCCGAACGCACGGAGGAACTCGACGACGTCGCCGATATCGAGCGCGTCGAACGGCTCGGCGACGTCCGCCCCGTTGCAGCCCATCGACTCGCAGGAGTCCGCCACGCCGTTCCCGTTCGCGTCAACAACCCCGCCCATAGGGATGATCCGGCTGATGTTGCCCGACTGCGAGCAGATGTAGATCTCGCCGTAGGCGTCCGTGCCGAACCCGCGGGGGTTGGTCGTCTGCGAACTCTGGAGCTCGCTGTTGCGCAGCGTGTTGTTTTGGGCGACGCCGTCCACGACTTCGACCGTCCAGAAGTTGCTCGAACAGTAGTCCGCGTAGAAGTAGACGCCGTCGAGCTCGGGCATCGCGCAGCCGCGATAGACGTCGCCACCGATTACCGAGCAGTTGCCCGTGCTCACGAAGTCCAGGATCGGGAAGGTGACCTGGTTCTTGTCACAGTCGTTCGCGGTCCCGGGGGTGTCGATGAACCCCTCGTAGCACCGCCACCCGTAGTTCTCTCCGCCCATCGAGTCGCCCGGCTGGTAGTCGACTTCCTCACGGGCGCCCTGGCCCACATCCCCGAGATAGAAATCGCCCGTCGCGCTGTCGAACGAGCAGCGGAAAGGATTGCGAAGGCCGTAGTTCCAGATCTCGTCCGCTCCCGTGACGCCGACGAACGGATTGTCCGAGGGGATCGCGTAGTTGCGGGTCGAGTCAGCGGGGAAGTCGTCGCCGTCGATGTCGATCCGAAGGGTCTTGCCGAGGAGCTGGTTGAGGTTCTGCGCGCGGTTGCCCGGGTCGTTGCCCGAACCGCCGTCGCCCATCGGGATGTACAGGTAGCCGTCGTTCGGGCTGAACCCGAGCCACCCAGCGTTGTGGTTGCTGAACGGCTGGCTGATCGTGATGATCGGGCGTCGCGACGACGCGTCGGCGCGGTTCGGGTTCGACGTCGAAACCGCGTACTCATCGATCTGCGTAGCGCCCGTTCCCTGCGCGGTGTAGTTGATGTAGAACAGCCCGTTCTCCTGGAAGTCCGGGTGGAACGCCATGCCGAGCAGCCCCTGCTCACCGCCCGACAGAACACTCGGTGCGAGGAAGTTCCCCAGGTTCGCGCCCGTGTTCCGGTCGACAACCGAGATCACGCCCGTCTGACGGACGACGAAGATCCGGTCGAAGTCACCCGGCGCGTGGGCGACGAGAACGGCGCCGCTCATCCCCGAGATCACGACCTCGGTATCGAGCGTCTGGGCGCCGGCGGTGCTCCCGGCGACGACGGCGGCGACAGCGGCAAGCTTGAAGCAACGGTTCATCAGGCGACTCTCCCTCTGCGTTTTCTTTCGACGTATGGCTTGGGCGTCGGCGCCTCGGGCGACGGACGCACGCTTCTCTAAGAGACTAGCCGGCCTTCGTTCCCGGGCCAACGTTCTTGCCGGTTCGAATGACCCCGAGCCAAGGTTGCGTCATCGATACAACCCGGCCCGGGGTTCCGAGAATGAAAATGGGTTCATCCGATCGGCTTCAGGACGGGGTCTAGGCGCACCCGCCGCCGAACTGCCGCAGGAACTCCACTACGTCCGCGATGTCGTACGCCCCGAACGGCGCCGCGAGATCCGCCGTCGGAAGCCCCATCCCGAACGCGCGGAGGAACTCGACAACGTCCGCGATGTCGAGCGCGCCGAACGGTTCAGCGAGGTCCGCGTCGTTGCACCCGCCAGAAGTCTCGCACGCGTCGGCGATGCCGTTGCCGTTTTTATCGGCGATCCCGCCCGCCGGGACGATCCGGTGAACCTCGCCATCCAGCCGCGAGATGTAGATCTCGCCATACGCGTCACGCCCGAACCCCGCCAGCCCCGTGCCGCCGCCCGTCGCCGCGCCGAACTCAGCCGTCCGCTCGACGAGGTTCGTCGCCGCCCCATCGACGATCTCGAAGCTCCAGGCGCGGCTCGAGCAGTAGTCCCCGAAGAAGTACGTCCCGTCCAGCTCGGGAATCGCGCACCCGCGGTACACCTCGCCGCTGATCACCGAGCAGCCCATCGACCGCGGGTACTCGTGAACCGGGAACGTCATGGTCGACTTGTCGGCGCACCCCGTCATCTGGAACGGAAGGCTCGCCTCGTAGCAGCGCCATCCGTAGTTCTCCCCGCCCATCGAGTCCGCGGGCTGGAAGTTGACCTCTTCACGCGCGAAGTTCCCGACGTCGCCCATGTAGAAGTCCCCCGTCGCGCTGTCGAAACTGCAGCGAAACGGGTTCCGAAGCCCGTACGCCCAAATCTCTTCCGCGGCGCCCCCGACGAAAGGGTTGTCCGACGGGATCGCGTAGTTCCGCCCGTCGTCCGCGGGATAGTCGTCCCCATCAACATCGAGCCGCAGGATCGCCCCGAGGACCGAGTTGAGGTTCTGAGCGTTCGTCGAGATGCCCCCGTCTCCCATCGCGACATAGAGGTAGCCGTCGTTCGGACCGAAGCCGATCCACCCACCGTTGTGGTTCGACGCCGGCTGGTCGACGAACAGGATCTGCCGGCGCGACGCCGGATCCGCGACGTTCGGATCCTCATCCGAGACCGCGAACTCCGCGACCACCGTGTCACCGAGCAGATCGGTGTAGTTGATGTAGAACAGCCCGTTGTTCGCGTAGTCCGGGTGGAACGCCAGTCCGAGCAGGCCGCGTTCGCCGTTCGTGCTCACCTCCTGCTCGAGGAACACGCCGAGCTTCGCCCCAGTGTTCCGATCGAGCACCGTGATTTGGCCGAAGAGCTCGACCACGAAGATCCGATCGAAATCGCCCGGCGCATGCGTGACGTAGACGACGGGCGTCAGGTCGGACGCCACGAGCTCGGTCGACAACGCCTGCCCCGACGAGGCCGCGCAGACAGCGGCGGACGCAACGACAGCGACGCAGTTCAGTTCTGAACGCACAGGATCCCTCCGATGCAACAAGCACGCGGCGCGATCGGTCCCCCCAGCGCCGCGACAAAGCAGAGAACCGGGAGCGTAATCGCTCGGCCACCGCCGTCCAAGCGCAAAGATGCGGGGATCCCGGCCGCTCGCGCCGAAGGTCGGCTACTTGCAGCCGCGCGTGAACTCGGAAAGGAACGCCGTGACGTCGGCGATATCAACCCGTCCGAATGGCGGCGCCAGATCGGCCTCGGGCGCCTCCGCCGCGACCAGCCGCGCGAACGCGAGCGTGTCCGCGTGGTCGAAGCGATCGTCCGGCGCCGCAAGATTCGCCAGGCACGGGCTCATGCCCGATCGCCCGTGACGCTCATACGCGCCGATGTCCACCATCCAGACCCGACCACCGCCGACGCCACTGTCCACAACCCCGCGGTCGTCGACCACCCGCTCTCGACCGGCCCGATCCGAGCCTCCGACGTTCGCGGTGTTGTCACCCGCGTCGATCGCGGGCGACGCCTCGCGAAGCCGCAAATCGTCGTCGGCGGTCCCGATCACGCCGTCGCGACCCGCGGGCCGCTCGTACAGCGGGTTGTCGTCGACGTTGTGCTCCCCGTACCCCGTCCATCCACCCCGGACGACCGAGTTCGAGACGCGCAGCACACCCGACGGCGCCGCGGCAAGCGGCGAGCCATTCGGCCACAGCACACAGTTCGTCGCGTCGGCGATCGAGGCTTCGCCGACGAAGACATCAGAACCCTTGCCCGCGTCGTTGCCATACGTCGAGCAGGCGACGATCGACGCCGCGCCGCCGTCTGTCAACGCGACCCCGCCGCCCGCCTTCGCGCGGTTTCCCGTCAGGATCGCCTCGGTCATCTCCATCGCCGTATCGCTCGCCGAGACCGCCCCGCCGCCGTTCTCAGCCGCATTCCGACCGAATCGTGTCCGCCGAACCGTCAGCGCCTCGCAGCGCAGCGACGCCACCGCGCCGCCGTCCTCCGCCTCGTTCAATTCCATCGCGCCGCCTGAGATCGACATCCGATCAGCGTCCGCGACCGAGACCGCTCCGCCCGCCCGTCCCGCGCGGTTCTCCACAAACGTCGACCCGCCGATCCGAACATCGGTCGCTCGCGCCGCGCTCACCGCGCCGCCATCGCCGTCCGACGAGCACCGGCTGAACACGCACCCGGAAACGCTCAGCGACCCACCAACCGTCCGCACCGCCCCGCCCTCGTCCGCGTGGCACGCCTCAAAGCGAAGACCGTTCAACGACAATCGAACGTTCGTCGCCGTGATCCCACCGCTCCGACTCGACGCCCCCGTCCCGTGACGCAGCGTCAAGCCGCTGAAGTTGATGCTCGGCAGAGCGTCCGACGCCGAATCGTCGCAGGCCGCGACGAACATGCCGTCCTGGGCGCCCGCGTCCGCTCCGTCCAGCACCGCCCCCTCGCTCACCACGTTCAGCGAGCGATTGCGGACCACGAGCGGCCTGCTCAAGCGGTACTCCCCAACCGCAAGCTCGATCGTCGCGCCATCAGGCGCCACGGCGACAGCGTCGTGGAGATCCGCGACGTCCTCGGGCACGCGAAGGATCGCCTCAGCCCCCGCAAGTGGGGCCGAGAAGATGCCCGCTACCACCGCAAGAACGGGGGATACGAGTCGGAACGGACCAAACATAGTGGACACTAGCCCTCCTGAATGGGGGCTATATCGACTGCCCGCGCGATTGACGCCAATGAACAAAATTCCTGCGCGGCGGTCGCTCTGACTGCGCGGATTGTGCCGTCCGAATAACACTTCGCGCATCGAAAAACGACCGCATCAAGCGATCGTCTTCACAATCCAAGGTCGCGATGTCTTGGCGCGCTCGCGCGCCGCCAACTCACCGACGCCGACGCGCAGCGAACGCGAGCCCCGCGCCCATCACCGCGAGACCAGCCGGCGCCGGCACGAGCGCCACCGCCGCCGATCCCGCAAACGCGGCACGCAGCACATCGTCCTCGTTGCCATCGAGCGTCTGGAGGAAGAACTCCAGTCCCGTGATGTCGCCCCCGGAAAGGGAGAGGAACAGCCCCGCGCCAGCGCCGAACGCGCCGCTCAACGCAGGGTTGCCCGTGGTGATGACGTAATCGATCTGAATCCCCGAGAAATCCACGGGCGATCCGTTGATCTCGAACGGCGGCAACGCCGGCGCGATGTCCGAACCGCTGAGCTCGGTATCGAAAGGCGCGTTCACCTCCGCCGTGCCGAGCACCGTTGGGTCGACGACCAGGTTCTCCTCGAGGATGTCATCGCCATCGATATCCGCGTTGACGTTCATCGAGAACTGGATGTCGAACACGCCCTCGGCAAGCTGCAGGTCGTACGTGCCGCCGAGGAACATGAAGTTGATCTGCAGCGGATCAGACCCGCCATCCTGAAAACCTGAGATCTCAACGAGACCGTCAGTGATGTCGAACGTCGACATCGGAACGCCCGCCGCCGCGAACGAAGACGCGACAACGATGCCCGAAAGAGCAGCAAGCCTGTTCATATTGGTTCCCCATCTCCGGTTGATCGCCGTGCCGACGACAGCGACGCGTCGGCTTACATAGAAAGTGACCGACGCCAGAAGATGAGACCATCGATATCGAGAAGCTTTTTCGATCGTGCGAATGGTTCTGACTTACGACTTGCGATAACGAGCCGCTCCGCGGTCTTCGCGGTTCACCTCGACCGACACCCCCCCTTGAAGGGTGACGCTTCGTTCGCCGAGGATCTTCGTCAGCTCGTTCACCAGCCCGTGATCAACGCGGATGAAGTTCTTCTCCGCCGGCGCCAGCACCACATCCGCCTCAGGCGTCTCGACCACGAGGTGATACCGCGCGACACTGTCCGCCTCGTTCGGCGAACGCTGCTTGGCCGCTTCCCCTAATAGTGGGGCGTGCGCATCGATCAGTCGCTTGAGATCGGGCACGAGCTTGTGCGCCGACCCGTTGATCCGCCCCTCGCGAAGCACAAGCTGGACAGCGCCCTTCTCGAGCGGCTGCCCATCGATCGGCACGAGCTTGTCCACGATCACCTCGGGCTCGCCGCGCGTGCGGTCGATCCGTCCGAGGACGAAGATGATCCGCGCCGCCGCGTCATGATCCTCGAGCAGGTGGCCGAACTGGTTGTACACGTTCGCGAACAGCACGACCTTCGCGTTCCCCGTCGTGTCCTCGACGTTCACGATCGCCATCTTCTGACCGGCCGAGCGACCCGTCCTGATGACGATCGGACGCACCGACTGCACCAGCGCCGCGAGGATCACCCGCTCGTCCTGGCGGCAGTTCGCGATCGATGCGCACGAACGCGTGTTGAAGAACTCCGTCCACGCTCGCCACGCCTCGAGCGGATGGCTCGAGACGTAGAACCCGAGCGTGTCCTTTTCGCTCGCGAGCGTCTCGGCTTCCGACCACGGCGTCGCGCGGGCAAGCGGCGTGTCCGCGGAGGACTTCGCCTGCTGCGGCGCGTCGTCGGGCACGCCGAAGAGCTGCGACTGCCCGCTCGCGCGATCCTGCGCCAGCGCCTGCCCCGCGCTGATCGCCGACTCGAGCGTCGCGACCATCGCCGCGCGGTTCGCGCGGTCGTGGACGTTGTCGAAGCACCCGGCCTTGATCAACGCCTCCGCGGTCGACTTGTTCACCACCCCCGGAGGGATCCGCTCGAAGAAGTCATAGATCGACACGAACGGCTCGCGCGAGCCGTCCTCCGCCGTCCGCTCGGCGATCACGCCGTCGATCGCGCTCGACCCGACGCCCTTGATCGCCTTGAGCCCGAACCGCACGTGCCCCGTGTCCGCGCGACGCGGCTCGTCCTTCTCGTGAACGACCGCGAAGTCCGCCCCCGAGCGGTTGATGTCGGGCGGCCGCACCTCGACCGCCTCGCGCACCACCAGCCCACTCGTCGGATCGATGAACCGCGTCTTCTTGCAGTCCTCGAGGTACGGCAGCCAGTCCGCGACCTTCTGCGCCTGACTCTCGAACGTCAGGAACGCCGCCATGTAGTGGTTCGGGAAGTACGTCTTCAGGTACGCCGTCTGATACGCGACGATCGCGTACCCCGTCGAGTGGCTCTTGTTGAAGCCGTAGCCCGCGAACTTCAGGATCAACTCGAACAGGCCGTCGGCCTCCTTCTTGCTCAGCCCCTTCTCCTGAGCGCCCGCGATGAACTTCGGCCGCTCCGCGTCGATGACCTTCGCCTTCTTCTTGCTGATCGCCTTGATGAGCCCGTACGCCGCGCGAAGCGGGATGCCGCCCAGCTCGTGGACGATCTGCATCACCTGCTCCTGGTACACCATCACGCCGTACGTCGACTCGGTGAACTTGTCGACGATCGGGTGGACCTTCGGAACCTCGTCCTGCCCATGCTTGCGACGGTTGTAGTCGGGGATCAGGTCCATCGGCCCGGGCCGGAACAACGCGTTCGCCGCGATCAGGTCCTCGAGGCGGTCGGGCTTCATGTCCAGCAGCAACCGCCGCATCCCGCCCGATTCAAACTGGAACACCCCCGTCGTGTCCCCCCGCTGAAACACCGCGAACACGTTCGGATCGTCATACCCCAACCGATCCAGATCCAAAGGATGAGCCGCAGCGATCCCCTTCTTCCCTCCGTCGCTTCGTCGCTCCGTCGCTCCGTCGCTCTTCCCAACCGCTCGCCAGATCTCCTCCTCCGACAACGTCTCCTGAATCAGCTTCTTCGCCCGCTCCACCACGGACAGCGTGCGCAGCCCGAGGAAGTCCATCTTCAGCAGGCCCATCTTCTCGCACGTCGGGCCGTCCCACTGCGTGATGACCTCGTCCTCGCCGCCGCTCGCCTGCTTGTAGAGCGGCACGAGCTCGTGCAGCGGTCGCGTCGCGACGATCACGCCCGCCGCGTGGACGCTCGCGTGCCGCGCCTGCCCCTCGAGCACCCGCGCCGTGTCGATGACCCGCGCGATGTCCGCGTCCGCGTCACGCCACTTCTTGAGCTCGGGCTCGGCCTCGAGCGCCTTGTCGATCGTGATCTTCAGCTCTTCCGGGACCAGCTTCGCGAGCTTGTCCGCGTCGGCGAGCGGGATCTCATGCACCCTGCACACGTCGCGGATCGCCGCCCGCGCCTTGAGCGTTCCGAACGTGATGATCTGCGCCACGTGCCCGTACTTCTGACGCACGTACTTGATCACCTCGCCCCGCCCGTCCTGGCACAGGTCGATATCGATATCGGGGTACTCCGCGCGGTCAGGGTCGGTGAACCGCTCGAACAGCAGCCCGTACCGAACCGGGCACGCGTTCGAGAGCCCGAGCACGTACCCCGTCATCGTGCCCACGCCCGAACCACGGGCCAGCGCCGGGATCCCCTGCTGACGCCCCCAGTTCACGAAGTCCCACACGATCAGGAAGTACGCGCTGATGAGCTTGTCCGCGAGGATCTTCAACTCACGATTCAAACGCGCCCACTTATCGAACCCGTCCCCGTCAACCCCCTCGTCGCTCCGTCGCTCCGTCGCTTCGTCGCTTCCCTCCACGAACTCGTGCCGATGCGCCATGATCCCCGGCCCGTACCGCCACACCATCCCCGCCTCGGCCAGCAGACGCAGCGCATCGTCACAGTCCTGCTTCAGCGAGGCCTGATCGAGCCCCGTGTCCGTCGCCGGGTCGAGCCTGACCGTCTCGCAGAACGCCTTGAACCACGTCGTCAGATCGCCCCCGAACCGCGGATCGTCGTGCGCCGGGAGGTCGTCCTTCGACGGAACGTTCACGATCACCACAGGCGCGTGGTTCGCGCCGATCGGCAGCTCGACCGCGCAGCGCTCCGCGATCGCGACCGTGTTCTCGAGCGCCTCCAGACCCGCGGCGCCCATCGCCTCGTTGTTGTAGTCCTCGGTCGCGAACAGCTCGGCCATCTCCGCCGGGCTCTTCACGTAGAGCTCCGGGGAGTACTTCATCTTCTGACGCTCTTCGTCGAACTTGCTCTTGCCAAGCGCGATGCACACAAGCGAGTCGTGCGCGTCGTGGTCGCTGTCGAGCAGGAAGTGAGAGTCGTTGTCGCACACCAGCGGCAGATCGAGCTCCCGCGCGATCCGGATCAGGTGCGGGTTGATCGCGATCTGCTCAGGCACGTGGTGCTGGAGCTCGACATAGAACCGCGGCGCCCCCTCCGCGTTCGCGCCGAAGACCTCGCGCTTCCACGCGCACACCGCCTTCGCCGCCTCCCAGTGCGTCTCGTCCTTCGTCTGCTCGTACTTCACCAGGTGGAACGCGAGCTCCGACCCGAGGTGGCCGTCGATCGCGATCAGCCCCTCCGAGCACTTCTCGAGCAGCTCGCGGTCCATCCGCGGCTTGAAGTAGAACCCCGTCAGGAACGCCTCCGACGCGAGCTCCATCAGGTTGTTCCAACCCGCGATGTTCTCCGCGAGCAGCACCAGGTGGAACCCGCCGTCCTGCACGCCCGTGTACGTCCGGTCCCGCCGATCGCCCGGCGCCACGTACGCCTCGCACCCCAGGATCGGCTTCACCCCCGCCGCGCGAGCCTTCTCATAGAAGCTCACCGCCGCGAACAGGTTCCCGTGGTCCGTCACCGCGACCGCGTCCATCCCGAGCTCTTTGACGCGAGCCACCAGCTTGTCCAGCCGGTTGCCGCCGTCGAGGAGCGAGTACTCGCTGTGCAGATGAAGGTGGGCGAAGCGGGGGTTCGCGCGGAACTCCGCCAGTCGCTCCGCGACCGGTCGTGCGTTATCGGACATCGTTCGTCTCCGCCAGAGCCATTCCATGGCTCCTGAACCGATCGATCCTACTTCATTTCCCAGTCTCGCGACGCTCTCCGCTGGTCCGTCGTTCGATCGATTCGTATGGTGGGAGCAGGCGCCCGAAGAGGGTGCAAGGAGGCAAGACAGAATGCGAACTCTTCCCATAGCGTTGGCTATCGCCGCGTCATCCGCGACCGCTGTCGCGGGCGTTACCGACTGGAACCTCATCTCCGCGGGCGACGTCTACAACACGTCCGAGGTCAGCGGCTCGTCCCTCATCGGCGGCACGCTGAGCGGATCGGCCTCCTGGTCGATCGCCCAGGTCACCGCCGCCAACGGCGCGGGCGTCGCCGTCGCGGGCGACATCGCCCCCGGCGCCCAGCTCAACATCAACAACAGCGGCAATCTTCACCTCAGCGGCGCCCAGAACGGCATGGTCAGCTACAACGGTGGCTCGTTCCTCGCCGACGGGACCGTCGACAACATGGTGAACTCGGCCATCAGCTTCTGGTCGGGCGTCAGCGACAACCTCGCCACCCTCGCGTCCAACGGAACGCTCGACAACGGCGGCAACCTCAACGCCACCCCGACCATGCTCGGCGGCCAGAACGTCGCCGTGTACAACCTCATGGACACTGACTGGCAGGGCATGGGACAGCTCAACCTGAACATCGGCCTCGCCGATTCGATCATCATCAACGTCTTCGACAACGGCGATGGTCAGGTCACGCTCAACGCCCCGCCGAACTTCGTCGGTGGCCTCGCCAACTCCGCGAACTCGTCCAAGATCCTCTGGAACATCCGCGGCGCGACCAACATCGACGTGAACAACAACTTCAACGGCGCCCTCATCGCCCCCGACGCCCACCTCAACCTGCTCGGCGGCGGCATCAACGGCACGGTCGTCGTCGGCTCGGCCGACCTCCGCGCCGAGGTCCGCCTCGACCTCTACCAGGGCTACCTCCCCTCGGTGCCCGCCCCGTCGGCCGCGACGGCCCTCGGCCTCGGCGGCCTCATCGCGACCCGCCGCCGCCGGCGCTGATCGCGGGCTCGGGGGAACGCCCGAATCAATGTGAACCACGACGAGCGGCGTCCTTCGGGGCGCCGCTTTTCATTGCGCCCCCGCGCTCCCTCCGCCTAGCGTTCGCTCATGCCCTGGGTGAACGAGCGAGTGGTCGTCGACGCCGCGGGCCGCGTGCGTCGCGTGACGAACGTGGTCTCCCGCCACCCGAGCGTTTTCGCGCGCCTCGGTCTCGCCCTGCTCATCGGCATGGCGTTTCTCCTCACGCTCGTCCTGCTCGTCCCGGCCCTGCTTATCGGCCTGATCCTGATCTCGGCCTACCTGTTCGTCAGCCGGATCCGCCAGATGGTCATGGGCACGACCGAGCCGGGCGGCGTCCTCGACGGCCGCCGAAACGTCCGCGTCATCGACCGCTCACGCGACTGACCATCTTCCGACGCGATCACGCCTCCGCGTGCGTCCGCTCGCGCCACCGGTCCACGAGCTTCGCCGTCAGCGCCCCCCGCGTGCCTTCGCCGATCTCGTTCGCCTCGACGCGGACCACGGGAAGCACGCCCCAGCTCGAGTTCGTCAGCATGAACTCGTCCGCCTTGAGCACGTCGTCGATGGTCACCATCCGCCGCTCGATGTCGAGGCCTTCCTCCGCGATCCAGTCGAGCACGCTCGCCCGTGTCACGCCGGGCAGCACGGGGCTCGGCATCGCCCCCTGCGTCTCCTCCCCGCGAACGATCGGCGTCACGCACAGCCCGTTGCGGATCAGGATCGCGTTCGAGACGCACCCGCCCGCGAGATGGTTCGAGACCTGGAACA
>PAKY01000079.1 GCA_002706885.1 Phycisphaerae bacterium | reverse complement strand
TGCCCCGCCGCTCGAGCCGCTTTGACGGCTCTCCGCTTCGGGGAGAGCGGCGCCTCCGTACAACCCCCGTGCGGTTTGCGAGGTCGACGTTCTCGCGAACCGACCTCGGTCGACCCGTTGCCCGACTCGTTCCGCGTCGAACGGAGCGACGCCACCATCGGACTTCGTTCGCGAAGGAAGCTCAGCAGGTCTTCTCGACGCTCCGCACGCGGACGCGGAGCCGCAGCTTCATGGTTGCGGGTTCGCCGTACGTCAGCTTTGATCCCGTGTTCACGGGTCCCCTGCACTCGACGTCGACCGGGTGCCATCGCCCCTCTGTTGTGGGGACCTGTTCGATGTCCGCCTGCGCCATCGCGTCACGCTGCCATCGCCCCGCCTCGGTGTCGGGCGAAGGCCAGGCGTCGGCGGCCACGAGAAGCGTCGATCGTCGGATGAACGCCTGGGTGTGCTCCGAGGTCTCAAGGGCGAACGCGATGGCGCTCTGCACCGCGGCGCCGATCGCCTCGGTCGGCGCCGTGTTTCCGCCCTGCGCTTCGGCGGCCACCGCCCCGATGCCCTGGAAGGCTGCCAGGAACGCCTTTCGCTCGTCGTCGGAGAGCTTGCCGCTATCGACCAGCGTCGCCGACAGACCGATCGGCGAAGCTTGCCCAAGCTCCACCGTCCCGAGCGGCAGCGGTCCGACCTTGTCAAAGGCGAACGCGCCACTCCCTTTTACCCGCGGCACACTGATCCGCGACGCCACCGCGGCCTCGCCACTCCCGAGCGTCACTTCTAGCGCAAGCCGGTCGTATCGCTCGTTAGCGTCGTCCAGCGTCGATGAACACGACGCCTCCTCCAGCACGACGTCGGCCACGCGCCTGGTCTTTGGCGGAAGCGCAGGATCGACGAGACCAACCGTCCGCACGCTGACCTCGTGCGCGAAGTCGCTGTTCACGTGCCGCCCCTCCACGCGGCTGGTCAGCGTGCCCGCCAGGACGAAGAACCCGCTCTTCCCGGCGTGTGATGTCGTTCCCAGATGCCCCGACGAACCGAGCACACGCTCGTCCTGCGCCCGGGCGCCGAGCGCGGCGACCAACTTCGCGATCGCGCCGACGCCCACCGCGATCGCCGTCCCGACACCGGGCGCGAAGGTCGCGCCGGCGCCGATGGCCTCCAGGACCTTCGAGAACGCGAGAGCATTCTTCCGGTCGGACTCGTTGGCGATCACAACGTTGAGGCCGTATGGCAGCACCGAGGGGCGCCCCGCGAACACGACCTGCCCCTCGAGCCGCCCAACGCGGGCCGACGTCCCGTCCTTCGAAGCCTCCAGCCACGGAACGGAAAATCCCTGGCCGCCGATCGTTGTGCTCACCAATCCGCCCTCTCCCTGAACAAGGGGTAACGGATCGAGTTCTGCGGACATCAGGGCGACGATGGTGGTGTTGTGGCGAAACGGCTCCGCCCCGGACGCTGCTGTGAAGTTCGTTGACGTTTGCATGTGGACTCCCTTGTGCTGCTCAGTCGTCAGCCGAGAAGCGAGCAGGGGAGCGTTCACAAAAACAAAAAAGGACCCGCAGGGCGGGTCCGGGGATGGACTAGACGCACCGATTCGCGTCGCGAATCAATAGCGGTAGTGGTCGGACTTGTACGGACCGTTGAGCGGCACGCCGATGTAGTCCGCCTGATCCTGGCTCATCTTGGTCAGCTTCACGCCGAGCTTGTCGAGGTGGAGGCGGGCGACCTCTTCATCGAGGTGCTTGGGCAGCATGTAGACCTGGTTCTCGTACGCGCTCTCGTTGCTGTGGAGCTCGATCTGGGCAATCACCTGGTTGGTGAAGCTCGCCGACATCACGAAGCTCGGGTGGCCCGTGGCGCAGCCGAGGTTGAGCAGGCGCCCCTCGGCGAGAACAAGGATGCTCTTGTTCATGCTCTTGAACACGAACTCGTCGAACTGCGGCTTGATGTTGACGCGCTGAACGTCGGGGTCGCGGGCGAGCTTCTCCATCTGGATCTCGTTGTCGAAGTGCCCGATGTTGCCGACGATGGCCTTGTCCTTCATCCGCTTCATGTGCTCGAGCGTGATGATGTCCTTGTTGCCGGTCGTCGTGATGAAGATGTCAGCCGTCTCGACGAAGTCCTCGAGGGTCTTGACCTCGTAGCCCTCCATCGCGGCCTGAAGGGCGCAGATCGGGTCGATCTCGGTCACGACCACGCGGCAGCCCTGGCCCTTGAGGCTCTGGCAGCAGCCCTTGCCCACGTCGCCGTAGCCGCAGACCACCGCGACCTTGCCGCTGATCATGACGTCGCTTGCGCGGTTCAGACCGTCGATCAGCGAGTGGCGGCAGCCGTAGACGTTGTCGAACTTGCTCTTCGTGACGCTGTCGTTCACGTTGATCGCCGGGAACGGCAGCAGGCCCTTCTCCGCGAACTGGTAGAGGCGGTGAACGCCAGTGGTCGTCTCCTCGCTCACGCCGCGGATCGCGTCGGCGACCTTCGTCCAGATGCCCGGACGCTCCTTCTCCTGCTCGCGGAGCTGGTTCAGGAACGCGCCGAACTCTTCCGGGTGCTCGTTGGGAGCGAACTCGGGGATCGAGCCGTTCTTCTCGTACTCCATGCCCTTGAGCACCATCATCGTGGCGTCGCCGCCGTCGTCGAGGATCAGGTTCGGACCCTCGCCGTCCGGCCAGTTGAGGATCTGGCGGGTGCACCACCAGTACTCCTCGAGCGTCTCGCCCTTCCACGCGAACACGGGGGTTCCCGCGGGCTTCTCGGGCGTGCCGGTCTTGCCCACCGCGATCGCGGCGGCGGCCGAGTCCTGCGTGCTGAAAATGTTGCAGCTCGCCCAGCGAACGTCGGCGCCGAGCTCAACGAGCGTCTCAATCAGAACGGCGGTCTGCACGGTCATGTGCAGGCTGCCCGCGATGCGAGCGCCCTTCAGCGGCTTCTTCGAGCCGTAGCGCTCACGGAGGGCCATCAGGCCCGGCATCTCGTGCTCAGCGAGGCGGATCTCCTCGCGGCCCTGTTTGGCCTGCGACAGATCGGCGACCTTGAAGGTCATTCCGTTCGCCTCGTCGACCTTCATCTTGGCGGTGGGGGTGGTATCGATGGTTGTCATGAGTGCTCCTTGTGCTCTTGAATCGGTCCGGCGCCGTGCCGCGCGGGAATTCATGGGTGTCAGGATGAACCGTTCTTCGCCCTGCCATTGCCGTCAGGGCCGCTCGAGCCCGCTAGCCGCGCCGTGGCGGCGAACAGACCGGGCCCCCTGCCGGTGGGATCGCTCGGAAGATGGAGAAATCGCGGCGCTCCGAAACCCGCCCGAGCGAGGTGGTCGGTGATCTCCGCGGCGCCGAACCCCAGATGGTGGTGGCCCATCTGGTCGCGAAACTCGCGGCGGCTATGCCGCTCCATGTCGATGACGAGCGCTACGCCGCCGCCGCGATCGGTCCGGAGAACGCTCGCGATCTCCGCGAGGGTCTCCACCGGATCGACGACGTGGTGCAGGACCAACGAGCAGACCGCCGCGTCAACGCTCTTGCGCTCGATCGGGAGGGACTCGGCCGCCCCCTGATGGAAACTCACGTTGGCGTGCCGGAGCCCGTCCGCCGAGAGCCGACGCTTCGCGGCGTCGAGCATCGGCTGGGACTGGTCGATCGCAAAGATGTGCTCGACGTGCGGCGCGAGCAGCGCGGTCACGTTCCCCGTTCCGCACCCGATGTCGGCGATCGACCAGTGTTCAGGAATCAGCGACAGCAAACCGAGCGAGGTGAACCCCTCGCCGAACAGCTCACCCCGCATCGCGTCCCACTCGCCCGAGAACCGCCCGAAAAAGCTCAGGCTGTCGTTACTCCGGCTCATAAGGACGTCGCGCAGTCGACGGTCGTCGGCCTCCGCCTCCTCCAAATCATCGAACTGCGTCGACAACACCTCCCACAGCGCGGCGTCGCCAGGCGAGAGTCCCTCGGGAGAAAGGCGATACAGCGTTGCCGTCCGCTCCGGACGCCGAACGAGCCACCCACCATCCGTCAGGACCTTGAGGTGGCGGCTCGCCGTGGACTGCGGCGACTGCAAGACCCGCGCAATCTCGCCGACGCTCAGTTCCTCCCGGACGAGCACGCGCAGCATCCGAAGGCGGGCCTTGTCGCCCAAGAGGTTCAGTCGCCCAACGAGATTGGAAAGGGTTCGGGTATCGGTCACCGTCGATCGCTTCGCTTCATCCGTTTATCCGGATGAAGTGTAGAAGCGATTTTCAGCCAGTCCACGCGACAACCCTCAAAAGGCCGCCGGGCGTCCGTTGTTCCGCGATTCAGAGGTCTTCGGGGCGCATCTGGAGGCTGGGCCCGGGGATCTCGCCCAACTCGCGGAGTCGCGACTCAACCGCTTCCTTATCGGCGTCCAGATAGAGCAGCACCCGGAGACGCTCGATCTCGCGGAGTCGGTCACCGATGGAGCGGTACAGTTCGGCGAGCTTCGCGTGGGGGCGGGGGTCTTCTCGCTCGGCCCACGACGCGGCGAGCTTGTACGAGCGTTCCGCTTCGTCGGCGAGCCCGAGTTCGAGCGCCGCGTCGCCTCGAGCGAGAGCCGCGTCGACCTCGAGGGCCTGCATCTCGTCCCGATCGAGCACCGCGAACACCTCGTCGGTGTCGCCGAGCGAGATCAGGGTGTCAACGAGCGCCTGGCGGTAGGCCATGTTCTCCGGCTCGAGGTCGGCGGCCATCTCGAACGACTCCCGGGCCTTGTAGGGCTCGTTCATTCCGAGGTAGGCCTGACCCTGGTGAAAGCGAACATCCGCGTACCCGGGGCGGCGTTCAGCGATCTGCTCGTACCACCGGGCCGCCTCGGCGTAGTCGTTCCGATCGAGGGCGACGTCCGCCTTCGTGCGCATCTGACCGAGCGACGGCTTCGAAGCGCACCCCGTCGCCATGGCCACAGCGAGCGAGGCGACAACGAGGGCGGCAGGGCGTAGGTTGTTCTTGATGAAGTTCGTCATGGTCGTTGCTTCTCGTCTGGTCGTCCAGGGGCGTTCGGAATGGTGAGAGATGCTA
Organism: Phycisphaerae bacterium; assembly: GCA_002706885.1. Taxonomy (GTDB): domain Bacteria; phylum Planctomycetota; class Phycisphaerae; order Phycisphaerales; family UBA1924. The sequence goes on along the minus strand of PAKY01000079.1, from coordinate 52,691 downwards.
CCAGCGACCGTCCCCCCGCGTCCGTGTGCGTCCTTCTGCGCCACATCCTCCCGGATGGTGGGTGGCATCTTGACTGGCTCATCGAACGTCCGGATACCTCAACTGAACACCGACTGCTGAGTTTTCGGACGGAAGTCGATCCAATCGAGGCAGAGGGCCCGTTTGAGGCCACGGCCATGCCCGACCACCGCGCCGCGTATCTCGAGTTCGAGGGGGAGGTCTCGGGCGGCCGAGGAACGGTCACTCGAATCTGGAAACTCGAGTGTCGCCTTCGGCTCGCAACGATGGAACGAGTCGAAGTCGAGATCGCCGATTCCGGGGGAAATCGAGGTTGGCAGGGCATCTTTGCCAGCGAAGATCGATGGACGTTCACTGAACTCACGGGCCTGTAAACGTTTTCCCGATAGACCATCGAACACCGGGCGTGATTCTGATAGCTTGAACGAGGCCGTGTTCACGGCTCGACCCGCGTGTGTGTTCCGCGGCCGACCGCGGCGCGCGACGATCGCGCGCTCCGCTTTTGCTACAGCTCGCCTTCCGGCCGAAGGCGTCGGGACCGAAAGGAGCCACTGATGAGCAACTCTCCGGGCATGCACGCGCACAACGGCCACCCGCTCGACGACGAACTCGACCTCACGCAACCGAACGGCGCCCGCCAGCACGTCAGGCCGCAAGAAGTGATGGCGCGAGACAACACTCCCCATGAGTACGGGGCCGAGGTGCTCGTCGCCGACACCGCCGACGCCCCTCCGCCGCCGCCCCACATGCGCGGCGGAAAGATTCGCGTCATCGGCCAGGGCCTCGAGGGCAACGTCGCTGCCCCGGACAGCAAGTGGAAACGTCGACCTCGCGCCTCCGGTGTCGGCGCCGTCCACGTCAAGAGCTTCCACTGCAAACTCACGGGCGACAGCCTCGAGTTCCTCGATCAGCAGATCAACGAATGGCTCGACGCCCACCCCGACTGCGAGGTCAAGAACGTCACGACCACCGTCGGCGAGTGGACAGGTAAGCTCCGAGAGCCCGCCCTGATCGTCAACATCTGGGTTTGATCGGGTTCTTGCGGATAACGCTCTGGTGATGTCCAGACGCGGGCGCAGTCGATATCCCGCCGGATGTGTGGTCTCGTCGGCGTCGTCGCTGCCTCTGGAACCCGGTTGTCGATCGATGAACGCGTGCTCACGCGGATGCGTGATCGTCTCGTTCACCGGGGGCCTGATGACGCCGGCCTGTTCATGGGCGAGGGGGTCGGCCTCGGCCACCGCCGCCTCGCCGTCATTGATCCCACGCCCGCGGGCCGTCAGCCGATGTCCACGCCGGACGGGCGATGGACGATTGTCTACAACGGCGAGCTCTACAACGACGCGGACGTCCGCCAGACGCTCTCCTCCGAGGGGCTGCGACCCAGGAGCGACTGCGACACGGAGACCGTCCTTCTCGCGATCGGCAGGTGGGGCGTAGAGGCAAGACGCCGACTCCGCGGCATGTACGCTTTCGGCGCCTGGGACGCGGAGCGCCGCCGCCTCGTCCTGGCTCGTGACCCGCTCGGCATCAAACCGCTGCATTTCACGGTCCTGAACGGACGCGAGATCGTCTTCGCGAGCGAGGTTCGGGCGATTCTCGATCATCCGGCGGTTGGCGCTGTTCCAGATATGGCGACGGCGAGCGGTTACCTCACCAACGTCCGAACGACGCTCGACGATCGAACGCTCTTTGAAGGCGTCCGAACGCTTCGCCCGGGCGAGTGGATCGAGATCGATGCGTCCGGCGATGAACTCGCGATGACGCGCTCGTCTTGGTGGGATGACGACCATGCGTCGGTCGAAGGCGACACCCGAGACGTGGTTCGCGAGGCCGTCTTCGCCCACCTTCGGAGCGATGTCCCGCTCTGCTCGCTGCTCTCAGGCGGCCTCGACAGCTCGGCCATCGCCCGCGTCGCTTCCGAACGCGCGACCGACCTCCGTACATACTGCAGCGGCGCCGTCACCGAGGAGCGTTCCGATGATTTCTCATACGCCCGCGAGGCCGCGGAGTGGATCGGATCGGTTCACACCGAGGTCATCGTCTCTCGCGAGGACTTCATCGAGAAGTGGGCGGGACTCGTCGACCACCTCTGCACGCCGCTGAGCACGCCGAACGAGGTGGCGATCCTCGCGGTCGCTCAGAAGCTCCGAGGCGAAGGGAACGTGGTTGCGCTCTCGGGCGAGGGGGCGGACGAGCTCTTCGCGGGGTACTCGCTCTCGCTCGCTGGCGCCGAGCGATGGATCGAGACGACACCCGACGAGGCCGACGGCGGCGGATTCGAGCTCCAGGCCGCGGCGTGGGTCCCGATCGCGATGAAGCCATCGCTGCTCACCGACGATGCCATCGTCGCCGCTGGTGGTGACGCGGAGCTCCGGTCGTGGTACGCCGAGGTCTACCGCGACGGCGTCCGAAGCGGTCTTACCCGCCTGGACGCCCACCGCCACGTGCACCAGCGGATCAACCTCGAGGGCCTGCTCCGCCGTTTGGACACCTCGACGATGGCGGCCTCCGTCGAAGGCCGCACGCCACTCGCCGATCAGGTCGTCGCGCTCCACGCCGCCGGGTTGCCGATGGAACGCAAGTTCATCGCTTATCCGGGCGGGGCGTCGCACACCAAGATCGCGCTGCGCGAAGCGTTCGCGAACGACCTTCCCCCTTCGATCGTCCGTCGCCCGAAGGCGAGCTTTCCGCTGCCCTTCCAGGCGTGGGTGGGCGACGCGGTGGAGACGCTCCGCGATTCGTCGTTCGTGAACGCGGTCTTCCGCCCCGAAGCAATCGAGCAGCTCACTCGCGACCCGGGCGGGCTCTGGAACATCGCCTGGCCCGCGCTCAACCTCGCGATGTGGGGGCGGAGGTGGTGGGGGTGATTCCGAGTCCGGCCCGGATCACGAATCCCACGCCGGCAGCCCGCACGCGTGCCCGGTCTTGGCGTTGTAGTCCTGGTGGTAGTCCTCGGCCTCATAGAACGGGGCCATGTGGTTCACCTGGGTCACGATCTCACGGCCCTTGTAGCGGTCCTTCGCCGCGAGCTCTTCGATGTAGGCCTTCGCCTGCTCGTACTGCTTGTCGTCCGTCGCGAAGATCGCCGAGCGGTACTGCGTGCCGACGTCGGGACCCTGGCGATTGAGCGTCGTGGGGTTGTGGATGCGGAAGAAGCCCTCGAGCAGTTCGCGGTAGCTGACTCGCGCAGGGTCGAAGGTCACCCGAACGCTCTCGGCGTGGCCCGTCTCGGTGTAGCAGACGTCCTTGTAGGTCGGATCCTTCTTGGTTCCCCCCTGGTAGCCGCTCACCGCGTCGATCACGCCCGGGACGTTCTGGAACCGGTCCTCGACACCCCAGAAGCACCCACCCGCGAAATACGCGGTCTCAGTCTTCACGGGCTGTGAACGGGCGGGCCGCTTCTCTCCGTCCTCGTAGAACTTCAGCGATGCGGAGTTCAGGCAATATCGCTGGTTCGTGTCCGTCGGTCCGTCGTTGAAAACGTGGCCGAGGTGGCCGTTGCAGCGGGCACAGGTGATCTCCGTCCGGGTCATGAAGTGGCTCTTGTCCTCGTGGTAGGCGACGTGAGCGGGATCGATCGGGCGGTCGTAGCTCGGCCACCCCGTCCCTGAGTCGAACTTGGCCTCGTCGCCGAAGAGGGGGAGTTCGCAGAGGGCGCAGACGTATACGCCATGCTTCTTGTTGTCGAGCAGGTTGCCGCAGAACGCGGGCTCGGTGCCCTTGCGGAGCAGGATCTGACGCTGCTCGTCGGTCAGGTTCTTCGCGAGGGTCTTGATCTCGTCCGACGTCAGCGGCGTGACGTCGTAGCCCGACTTCGAATAGCGCGGGCCCGTGTCCTCGGCGCCCCCAGCGGACGCGTGGGCGATCTCGGTCATCGTGTACTCCTCGGACAGTGAACGCGAGGCGGTTGCTCGGACGGCGAGGGCAATCAGCAGCGAGCCGATCGCGAACAGCGAGATCGCGATCGGGTGACGGATGACGGCGTTGCCTGAGGTGGTCTCTGCCATGAGCGGGGCCCCGATCCTGCCGATCTGATCGTACGAGAAACCCTCCCGCACGAAAATGGTGGCGTGATAAACGGACATCGGTCCCGATGGGGCCGACGACTCGGAGCAAACGCGCTCCGCTCGGGTTCTATTTCCGGGTTCGAAGCGCCCTGAACACCGGTTTCACCGTGGCTCCCAGCGGTGGATCAGTCGAATCGGGCGCCCTTGGACTGGTAGTACGCCGACAGATTCTCCCGCTCCGCGCGGCTGAACCGCCCCGCCATGATCTCCGACCACGCTTTGGAGTCGGCGCCTCGCAGATCGAGGTACTCGCGGTATGTGTCGTCGTAGGTCGCGAGATGGCCGAGAGATACGTCGTTTGAAGGGCACGCGTTCTCGTAGAGTACCGCCTCGATCGGCAGCCGCGGCCGTCTCCCGGGGTCCTGAGCGGGGCGTCCGACGCACAGTCCGAAGAGCGGAAACACGCCGGGCGGGAGCCCCAGAACCTCATCCACGCGGGGCAGGTCGTTGCGCAGACCCCCGATGTAGCACGCCCCGTACCCCATCGCCTCGAACGCGATGACCATCTTCTCCGCGAACAGCGACGCGTCGATCACCGCGAGGAGGAATGCCTCGAGCCGCGCGTCCCGCGTCAGCCCGTCCCGCTCCGCCGCGATCGTGTGGCGACGATGGTCGCCGCAGATCACGAAGAACTCGGGCGCGATCCGGACCTTCTCCTGCGGGCCCGCGAGTTCGGCGATGACCGCCCGCTTCGCCGCATCCGTGACGCGGATGCAGCAGTACGCCTGTACGGCCGAGCTCGTGGACGCCATCTGTCCCGCGCGCACCGCGGCGTGGACGTCCTCGAGGGGGATCGGCTCATCGGTGTACACGCGGATCGAACGGTGGCTCTCGAGCAGGGCGAGAACTTCAGCGGCGGAAGGCTTCGAAACGGGCGGGTTTGGGTCAGATGGCGTCATGTCCCGAAGGTAGCCCCGTCCGATCCGCGCCGGCGAAGCCGTTGAGGCCGCGGGGGGGCAACGCGTATGCTCTGCCCCTCGACACCGCTACCGGAGGTGGGCGGACCGAACCTTCCGCTGGTCGACGGCGAAGCACGGGTGAACCGACGCAATGATCGAAACGAGCAAGCTGAAGAAGATCTTCGGACCCATCCGAGCGGTGGATGGCATCGACCTCAAGGTCGAGAAGGGCGAGGTGCTCGGCTTCCTCGGCCCCAACGGCGCGGGCAAGAGCACCACGATGAAGATGCTCACGGGTTTCCTCCGCCCGAGCGGCGGCAAGGCTCGCGTGGGCGGCCACGACGTCGTCGCGCATCCCCTCGATGTGCAGCGTGTCATCGGATACCTGCCCGAAGGCGCCCCCGCCTACCCCGACATGACCCCGGTGGGCTTCCTGAAGTTCGTCGCGTCTGTCCGCGGGATGTCAGCCGCCGCGACCAAGTCCGCGATCGAGCGCGTCGAAGACCTCGCGCAGCTCCGCGGCGTGATGCGTCAGCCCATCGAGACGCTCAGCAAGGGCTACAAGCGCCGTGTCGGACTGGCCCAGGCGCTCCTCCACGATCCCGACATCCTCATTCTCGATGAACCCACCGACGGACTCGACCCGAACCAGAAGCACGAGGTCCGTGAGTTGATCCGCTCGATGGCGGGCCGCAAGTGCGTCATCCTCTCGACGCACATCCTCGAGGAAGTCGAAGCGGTCTGCACCCGCGCCGTCGTCATCGCCCGAGGCAAGCTCCTCGCCGATGGCACGCCGGGTGATCTCAGATCGCGGGCCCCGGGCCACAACGCCGTCCGCATCCGCGTCAGCGGCGCGATCGACGGGCTGATGGAGACCCTCCGCTCCGTGCAGGGCGTCGCCGACGTCGAACGCCTGTCCGGCTCCGAAGACGCCGCGGGCGCGACGATGGTCTGCCGGGTCCGCCCGATCAACGGCCGTCAGGTCGCGCCGGAGGTCGGACGCGTCGTCCGCGAGCGAGGTCTCACGCTCGACGAGTTCACGGTCGAGCAGGGCAAGCTCGACGAGGTCTTCCGTGACATCACGACCACCCAGGCGCGGCCAGCCGATCGAACGCCGGCCGCCGCATCGAGCGATACCAGCGGGAGCGAGAGTTGATGGGCGCGATGACTTCCGTTCTGAAGCGTGAGCTCGGCGGGTACTTCGCGACCCCCGTCGCCTACGTCTTCATCGTGATCTTCCTCGTGCTCTGCGGCGTCTTCACCTTCACGGAGGGGCTCGGCAGCTTCTTCGAGCGCGGACAGGCGGGCCTGACGGGCTTCTTCTCGTTCCACCCCTGGCTCTACCTCTTCCTCATCCCCGCGCTGTCCATGCGTCTGTGGGCCGAGGAACGGCGGAGCGGCACGATCGAGCTGCTCATGACGCTTCCGATCAGGCCGTGGGCGGCGGTCCTGGGCAAGTACCTCGCGGCGTGGGCGTTCACCGCGATCGCGCTCGCCCTGACCTTCCCGCTCTGGATCACCGTCAACCAGCTCGGCGAGCCCGACAACCGCGCGATCGCCGCGAGCTACTTCGGCAGCTTCCTGATGGCGGGCGGATTCCTCGCCATCGGTTCCGCCCTCAGCTCGCTGACCAAGAGCCAGGTCATCGCCTTCGTGCTGAGCGTGGTCGGTTGTTTCGCCGTCCTTCTCCCACGCTTTCTTCCAGGGGCGGTCGCGTTCGTCGCGTCGTGGTTCGATCAGGACGCCGGTTCGCCGACCGATCTGCCGCTCTGGCTCACCGACACGCTCAATCAGTTCAGCGTCGTGACCCAGTTCGCCGGCTTCCAGCGCGGCGTGATCGGGGCGCCCGCCGTCATCTTCTTCCTCACGCTGATCGGCGGCCTGCTGATCATCAACACCTGCGTCATCGACTCGAACAAGGCTTCGTGAGAACGCGCCGAACAAGCGGGGGCTGAGTCGCTCGTCATGGGCAAGCTGACCACACTCATCGTCACTCTCCTCGTCGCGGTCCTGTTCGTGGCGATCAACGTGCTCGCGACATCGACGCTCGGCCGAGCCCGAATCGACCTCACCGAGCAGGGCATCTACACGCTGAGCGAGGCCGCGGGCCGCGTCGCTCGCTCGCCCGCGGAGCCGATCCGCCTCCGCCTCTACATCTCCCGCGGCCTCGTCAAGGACATCCCGGGCGTAGCGGCCCGCGCCGACTTCATCGAGGAGAAGCTCCGCCAGTTCGAGCTCGCGAGCGACGGCAAGGTCATCCTCGAGGTCATCGACCCCGAGCCCAGCAGCGAGGCCGAGGACCGAGCCATCGCCGAGGGCCTCACGCCCCTGCCGACGCAGGACGGCAACGTCTTCCTCGGACTCCTCGCGACCAACACGCTCGAGGGACGCGAACTCATCCCCGTTTTCAACATCCAGGATCCGCAGCTCGAACAGTTCCTCGAGTTCGAGATCGCTCGGATCATCGATCGGCTCGCGAACACGAAGCGACCCACGCTCGGCCTCATCTCCCCTATCCAGCTTCAGGGCCAGCCGCCGAATCCGGCGCTCCGTCAGCCCGGCTCGCAGCCCTTCCGCGTCATCGCCGAGATCGAGCAGCAGTTCGACGTCGTCCGCATCGACGAGCAGGCCGCGGCCCTCCCCGATGATCTCGACGCGCTCCTCGTTGTGCATCCCAAGAACCTCGGCGACTCGCTCCTCTACTCGATCGACCAATACCTCCTCGCGGGTCGACCCGCCGCGTTCTTCCTCGACCCCGCCGCCGAGCTCGACCCCATCGGCGCCGCCCCCCGCGAGCCAATGTCCGTCTACGGCCTCGACCGCGCAAGCCAGACGATCCCGACGCTCGAGGCGTGGGGCGTCTCGCTCCGCGAGGACCGCGTCGCGCTCGACCTCGGCAGCGCCCTCCAGTTCCCGTCCCAGCAGCAGAACCGGACCATCCCCGCGCTCCAGTACCTCGCCCTGACCGCGGGCGAAGGCGAGGACAGCCGCGTCTCGCGCGAGGACCCCGTGACGGGACGGCTCAACGACATCTGGGTCGGCACCCCGGGCATCATCGACGTCGCGAGCGACGCGCCGGTCGATGTCGAGCCTCTCCTCAGGACCACGGCCGAATCGCAGGCCGTGCCGACCGCGAAGGCCGCTGTCCTCCCGGATCAGGACGCCCTCCTGGCGACGTTCGTCCCCTCGGGTGAACGCTTCACCCTTGCCGCACGCGTCCGAGGCGACAGCGTCCCTTCCGCGTTCCCGGACGGCCCGCCCGGCGGCGCGACCGACGGCGAGGCCGAGAGCGAAAGCGATGGCGTCGCCGATGACGCCGAATCGGACAGGGCGCCCGCCGATGCAAACACGAGTGGCCACCTCTCGCAGTCTTCGGCGCCTGTCAACATCGTCGTTGTCGCGGACGTTGACCTGATCGCCGACGATTTCTGGGTTCGCGAGATCCGCGCGGGTTCGATGATCTTCGGTTACGACCAGTTCAGCGACAGCGGACCGTTCGTCACGAACATCGTCGACCAGATGGCCGGTTCGGGCGACCTGATCACGCTCCGCGCTCGCGGCCGCGTCTTCCGACCGCTCGACAAGCTCGACCAGATGGAGCGCGAGGCGCAGACCGCGATCGCCGCCGAGACCGAACTCGTCAACGAGCAGATCCGCGAGGCCGAACAGCGCATCTCCGAACTCCAGAGCGGACGCACCGACTCGGGCGAGATCACTTCGCTGTACCTCACCCCCGAGCAGCAGGAGCAGCTCGAGGCCGCCCAGCGGGCCCGCGGCGAGGGCCGAACGAGGCGACGCGAGGTGGTCTACCGACTCCGCCGCGACATCGAGAACCTCAAGACCCGCGTCATGCTCATCAACACCGCGATGGTCCCCGCCCTCCTCTGTCTCTTCGCCCTCGGTCTCGGCGGCTTCCGAGCGATCCGTCGCCGCGCCGATCGACGCCGCGGCGAGGGCTGATTCCTCGCGAAGGAGCAATCCATGAAACCGGTGTGGCTACTCCTCCTGCTCGTCGTGTGCCTCGCCGCGGTCGCGGGCGCGTGGTTTGTCGTCCAGGGCCAGAACGCGGCGACGCAGGGGAACGAATCGCTGCGGAGCGCGGGCGACCTGGTCTTCCCGGTCCTCGTCGACAACGCCGACGCGGCCGACCACATCGAGATCATCACCAACCGCGGCCAACTCGCGTTCCGCCGCGATGGCGACGCTTGGGTCATGCCCGTCCGCGGCGATTTTCCGGTCGAGCGTGAAAAGCTCCGCCGCCTCATCGTCGGCCTCGCAAGGGTCCGAGTCATAGAACCGAAGACCGCCGACCCGGCCAACCACGCAACGCTGTTCCTCAACGAGCCCAACCCGTTCTCGGGCGAGGGCCGCCCGGGCGAGGGCCCCATGCGGATTCGGATCTCCCGCGACAACGGCTCGGACCTGATGGCCGACGCGATCGTCGGCGGGTCGACGTACCAGGCGGAGACCTCCCGGCTCTACCTCCGCGACGCCCGAGAGAACCAGACCTACCTGGTCGAGGGCGTCGTCGCCGTCGAAGCCAACCCGATGCGTTGGGTCCCCGATCCCATCGTGCGGATGCGCCGCGCCGACGTCGCCCGTGTCGAGGTAACAAGGCCCGACGGTGACTACACGCTGATCCCGACGCCCGACGGCGAGCAGACCCTCGGACCATCGAACGTGATCCCTTTCCGTCTTGAGACGCTCGCCGAGAACGAGGAGATGACCTCACTCACGCTCGGTGGGTCGATTGCCAGCGCACTCGACTACCTACGCACGGTGGACATCGCTCGGACAGACGACATCGCGTCGACCGAACCGCTCACGACGCTCACGTACATTTCGAACGACGGCCTCCGCCTCCGCGTCCGCGTGTTTCCCGCGGACGACAGCGGAGCATGGATGGCGTTCGACGCGACGACCGCTGACGACGCGACGGAGGAGGCGGCGCGACAGGCGAACGACCTGAACGATCGCGTCGGCGGGTTTGCCTTCAAGGCGCCCGAGTTCGCCGCCAACCGATTCCGCCACGCGCGTTCGGAATTGGTCTCCGAGGCGTCGAAGCAGACGCTACGGAAGCGACGCGAGGCCGCCGAAGCTGCGGCGAGCGCCGGCGAACCGGACGACAGCGAGGATGAACCGACGACCACGCCAGCCGAAGAACCCTCGAACGAGGGCTCGGCGGATGACCAGCCCTGACCGTTGGCGCCATTTCCGTTGAACCGATCTCCGATCGAGTCCGTACCCTGAACAAGGCGGCGCACACGATCGCGCTGCCCGCTTGGAGGCTCCGAATGGCCAAGGCAGTCGTCGATCCCGATGAGTTACGACACTTCGCGATGTCGCTCAAGAAGTTCCTTACGGGCCTCAACGGCTCGATGGCCCAGATGCAGGGCCAGATGATCAGCCTCGGTCAGACGTGGCGGGATCAGGAACACGCCAAGTTCCAATCGGAATTCGAGGACACGCTCCGAGCGCTCGCTCGGTTCAGCGACTCCGCCGAGCAGCACATCCCGTTCCTGCTGCGCAAGGCCGAGCGGATCGAGGAATACCTCAAGCAGCGTTGAGGCGTCGGAGGGCTCCTGCCGTGGCGGACAAGGCTCGGGTGCACGCGATCGAAAGCCTCCGGGGGTTCCGACCCGCTCTGGTCGAGTTCTCCGAGGCCTGCAACGCAGCCCTGACCTCCGCCGAGGCCGACGCGGGGCGCGTCCTCCAGCGTCTCCGCTCCGAGCGTCTCCCCTACTGGAAGAAGCAGATCCGGGTCCGCCATGACGAGGTGCAGCGCGCCCGGAGCGAGATCAGCATCAAGGCGGTCGTCCGCGAGGACGCGCGGGCGACGGTCGACGACCGCAAGGCGCTCGAGAAGGCCCAGCGTCGTCTCAAGGAGGCGGAGTCGAAGTACGAGGAGACCCGCCGCTGGATCCGCGTGCTCGACAAGGAGCAGACAAAGTTCTCGGGAGCCGTCCAGAGCCTCAAGTCTGCGGTGAGCGCCGACCTCCCCCGAGCGGTCGCCGAGCTCGACCGTCTGGCAGGTTCGCTGGAGGAATATGCGGCTATCGGCTCCAAACGGCGCAAAACGAGTGAGATGCGGGAGGAAGTTGAATGAGCCTCAGCGTGAGTCGCGGTATGGTGGCGGACGGAGCCAAGAAACTGAAGGAGGCATGGCAACGCGCTCGCTACGACTGGGACGACGAGGTGGCACGACGCTACGAGGCGGAGTTCCTCGAGCCGCTCGCGCCGAAGATCCGGACCGCGGTTGAAGCCATGGACCACCTTGCGTCGATCGCCGCCAGGGCGGATCGGGCGACCGCGCCCGACTGATCGTCGTCTCGAACGCCTCGCCGGAGCGGAACGCTGCAAGATCGCATGACCATCGCCGACTCACCAGATCTGAACCCCGTCGCGGACACCGCCGAAGCCGGTCCGGTCACCGTCGCGCAGCGGTGCCGAGCGGCGGTACGAGCGTTGCGCGACCTCGCTCGATACCGCGCCGAGGAACAGGCATCGATCGAGGAGGACCACCGCTCCGCGACCGAGTCTGCCCACTCTGAACACGAAACCTCGCTCGGCGCGCTGACCCGGAAGCGTGACGAGGATCTGGCTCGGGCGAGCAAGGCACGGCAACGGGGGTCCGCCGAGATGTCGGCCCTGTACGAGGCCCGCCTTCGAGAAGCGACGGCGAAGCACGAACGCGAACGAACCTCGCTTGTCGCCCGTCTCGACGCCTCACAGAAAAAGGCCGAGAAGGGCCTCCGGGACGCGAAGTTCCTTGCGGAAGCGGTGACCGACGCGGGCCGATCGCACCCGTCGCAGGAGGTCGAACGCGTCCGTCGAGAAGCTCGGGCCGAGCTGGAAACGCTCCTCGCGCTCGAGGGCGCGGTCCGGCGCGTCGCGGGGCGGCGCGTGCCGATCGACACCGAGGCCGAACCCGACGAGGACCACGGGATCGCGTTCGAGGGAGAGTCCCCGCCCCTGGACCGCCTCATCCTGCTCCGACAGGACATTGAGACCCGCTACCGCTCGCTCCGCATCGCGTGGATCCACTGGCTATTCGAGAACGGGCTCCAGATCGGCGTCATCGCGCTCGCGCTCATCGGGGCGATCTTCGTCGGGTTCATCGTCGGCATGATCGAAGGGGACGCGATCGAGGGGGCCAAGATCGGCGGCATGATCCTCGGCGGGGGGGCCGTCCTCGTTCTGCTGACATGGCCCGCGCGTCGCATCGAACTCGCCCGCATGCGCGCCCAGGTCGCGCCGATCGAGCAACGCCTCCGCTACGCCCGCTCTCTCGCCCACGAGGCCGTGGAATCGGCGGTGACCTTCCGCAACAAGGCCGAACGTGAAATCCGCGAGCGGCACGAGACCGAGGTCAGCAAGCAGCGCGACAAATACCTCAAGCGTGTCGACAAGCTCGTCGAGGAACGCGAGCGTGAAGTCGAGACCGTCGATCGGAAGCACCGCGAGGAATCCGAGTCGATCGATTCCGAACACCGGGCCGAGGCCCAGCGGTTTGAGACCGAAGCGAGCGATCGCGAGGCCTCGATCCGCTCCGAATTCGAGACAGAGTCCGCGGCTCTGAGTAAGAAGCGTGACGAGGCGATCGACGTCGCGGAGCGACGTCGCGTCGAGCGAGCCGATGCGCTCCGCCGCGCGTGGCGTGAGGGGTACGGGTCGATCGCGACCGAGCTCGCGTTCGTCAACGAGCGGGCCGCCGTTTCGTGCCCATCGTGGCCCGAGACGCTCCGTTCGTCCGAGCTATCGAGCGAGTTGTTCCCCGCGATCGCTTACGGGCGGTACAGCATCGACGTCGCGAGCCTCGAAGGGGGGCTTCCCGACGAGCCCGAGATGATGAACGAGCTTCCGCCGGCGTTCGACGCCCCGGCGTTGCTCGACTTCCCGGGGCCATCGTCGCTTCTGGTTCTCTCAGGACCCGCGACCCGCGATCGCGGTCTCGAGACGATCCGCAACGCGATGCTCCGCCTCCTGACGTGCCTCCCACCCGGCAAGGCGCGTTTCACGATGATCGACCCCGTCGGCCTGGGGCAGAGCTTCGCGGGGTTCATGCGCCTTGCGGATCACGACGAGAAGCTCGTCACCAGCCGGATCTGGACCGAACTCCGCCACATCGAACAGCGGCTGAGCGATCTCACCGAGCACATGGAAACGGTGATCCAGAAGTACCTCCGCAACGAGTTCGACTCGATCGAGGCGTACAACGCGGCGGCGGGTGAGATCGCCGAGCCGTACCGCTTCCTCGTGGTCGCAGACTTTCCGAAGGGTTTCAGCGACGAAGCGGCCAGACGCCTCGCGAGCATCGTCGAGAGCGGCCCTCGCTGCGGCGTCTACACCCTCGTTCAAGGTGACCCGTCCGCAAAGCTCCCGGACACCATCAGCTACGACACGCTCCGCTCCGGCGCGAGCGTGCTGGTCGACGGCGGCGCCGACGGATTCGCGCCTGACGATGCGGACTACGACGGTCTCCCGCTCGTTGTTGAGACGCCTCCGAACGATGCTGAGATCGCCGATCTGCTCGATCGGATCGGCGAGGGCGCCCATACCGCCGGGCGCGTCGAGGTGCCGTTCTCCAGGCTCTCGCCCGACGACAGCGACGTCTGGTCGGCCGACGCGTCGGAGGAACTCTCGGTCAGCGTGGGACGCGCCGGTGCGACCAAGCTCCAGCGCCTCATGCTCGGGCGCGGCACGAGTCAGCACGCCCTGATCGCGGGCAAGACGGGCTCGGGCAAGAGCACGCTTCTGCACGTGATCATCACGAACGCCGGGCTGTGGTATTCGCCGAGCGAGGTCGAGCTCTACCTCGTCGACTTCAAGAAGGGCGTCGAGTTCAAGGCCTACGCCGACGATCGGCTGCCTCATTGCCGCGCCGTGGCGGTCGAGTCCGACCGCGAGTTCGGCCTGAGCGTCCTGCGACGCCTCGACAACGAGCTCAAGCGGCGGGGTGACCTCTTCCGTGCCCACGGCGCGCAGTCCCTCGCGGCGGCGCGGCGAGAGGCGCCCGACGAGCATCTGCCCCGCGTGCTGCTCATCATCGACGAGTTCCAGGAATTCTTTACCGAGGACGACTCGATCGCCCAGGACGCGGCGCTGCTGCTCGACCGACTCGTCCGACAGGGCCGCGCGTTCGGCATGCACGTGTTGCTCGGGAGCCAGACCCTCAGCGGCGCCTACACGCTCGCGCGGAGCACCGTGGGGCAGATGGCGGTCAGGATCGCGCTGCAGTGCTCGGAAACCGACAGCTACCTCATCCTCAGCGAAGACAACGCCGCGGCGAGGCTGCTCAGCCGACCGGGCGAGGCGATCTACAACGACGCGAACGGACTGCTCGAAGGCAACAACCCGTTCCAGGTGGCTTGGCTCGCCGACGTCGACCGCGACGCGGCGCTCGACGCGGTCTGCGATCGCGTCGCGAAATCCGATTGGGAGCCGCCGCACCCCCAGATCGTCTTCGAGGGCAATGTCGCGGCCGACCTCGCTCGGAACCACCTGCTCACCGAAGCACTCGAAGCGGCGCCGGCTGAGGGCGGCGTCGTGGGGCGTGGGCCGCTGCTCGCGTGGCTCGGCGAGCCGGTAGCGATCAAGGACGCGACGGCGGGTACGTTGAGTCGTCAGGCGGGGGCGAACCTGCTCATCGTCGGGCAACAGGACGAGACGTCCCGGGCGATGATGGGCTCTGCTCTGCTCGGGCTCGCGGCTCAGATGAAGTCCCGCGGCGGCTCGATCCGCTTCATCGACACGACTCCTCCCGACGACCCCGACGCCGAATCGCTCGGCGACCTCGCGGAGTCGGCGCGGCACGTGACCGGCGTCGACATCGAGGTGGTGGGGGCGCGAGATGCTGCGGGCGTCCTGAGCGAACTCGACGCGGAGCGAGAGCGTCGCGACGCCGATCCGACGGGTCATCCGCCGATCGTGCTCATGGTCCACGGCCTCCAACGGCTGCGGGCCCTTCGCAAGAAGGAGGACGAGTTCAACTTCTCGTTCAGCGCCTCGGACGATGACGATTCGTCCGGCGCCGACCCTTCTCAGCAGTTCGCCGACATTGTGCGTGACGGGCCGTCGTTGGGGCTGCACGCGGTGGTGTGGTGCGACACCTACTCGAACCTGACGCGGATCATGTCGCGGCAGGCGATCGGGGAGTTCGAGCAGCGGGCGGTGCTCCAGATGGGGGCCTCGGATTCGAGCAACCTGATCGACACGCCCGCCGCGGGCAAGCTCGGGATGAATCGCGGGCTGCTGTTCAACGAAGAACTGGGGACGCTGGAGAAATTCCGACCGTATCGGATGCCCGATCCGGGGCTCCTGGAGCGGCTTCGGGGCTGAGGAGCGGCGCGGGGCCGTTGCCGATTGCGGAAGCGGGATCTAGGCTGGTCAGTGGCCCGGAGGCGGTCACACCGGCGGGCGTGGCAGGAGGCCGGCCCGATGCGTTCGGGGGCACGGAAGGAGACGTGAGCGATGGGCGTGGTTGAGGCGATCTTTCGGCTGTTCCGTGGGTCCGGGAAGGTGGCGACCGAGCCTGTCGCGCCGCACGATTTCGCGGGCGCTGACTCGAACGGTTCGTCGCACGGCGGGCGTCACGATCTGTCTCGGATGGCGGTCGGATCGATGGACGACATCGACGCTGACGTGATCGAATCGGACGGCGAGCGTCGCGAGCAGGCGCCGATCGTCGCTCCGAAGAACCGCGCCGAGCTCATCGGCGAGCTTCAGAAGAACTACACCGAGGTGCTCACGCTCGTCCGCAAGGTCGACGGGCATCTCGATGAGCAACGCGATCGCGCCGATCGGATGATGTCGATCGCCGAGGCGTCGAGCCGGAAGCTCGATGCTTTGCCGGAGCTCGCGGAGCAGAACCGACGCGTCGCGGACGCGATCGTGCAGCTCGTTGAGCTGACCAAGGCTGGCCAGGTCGACGCCAAGACCACTGCCGATCGTCTGTCGAAAACGGCCATCCAGCAGCTCGAGGCGGCGCAGCAGCAGACGTCCGCGATGATGAGCGTGCAGTCGGCGGTCCAGAAGTCGGGCGAGGCTGAACGCGAGCTCGCGGCGTCGGTCAACGCCTTCGGCGAATCGATGCACGGCGTTTCGACGGCGACACGCGATCTCGGTGAGTCGATCTCATCGATGCGGGAAACGGACGCGGCGCGGGAGCAGGAGCTTGCGGGTCTCGTGCGATCGAGTCAGCGCTGGTTGATCGTTGCCGTGATGCTGTGCGGCGTGCTCGCGGTGGGGACGCTGGTCGCGGTGATGAGTGGGCGGCTGTAACAACGGTTGAGTTCGGGAGGGCATGCCCGCGCTGCGCGTGGGCATGGCACACGAAGTCGTACACGCCCAATATCAGTTTTCCGGCGGTCGGGCGGGGTCGATGAGGACGGGTTCGCCGTCGGCGCCTGCTTCGACGAGTCCGAGCGCTTCCAACGCGCGGAGCGCGGCGTGCTGCTCGGCCTGCTTCTTCGACTGACCCCAGCTTGCTTCGTGCATCACGCCGCAGAGCTCGACCGCGACCTGGAACGCCTTGGCGTGGTCCGGGCCCTTCTCGGCGAGCACTCGGTAGACGGGCGTCTGGTTCATCTCGCCCTGCGCGTGCTGCTGAAGAAGGCTCTTGTAGTTCTGGTGGTGACCGCTGATGGCCGCGGCTTCGATGACGGGATCGAAGAGCGGGGTGATAAAGTCGTGCGCGGCGGCGTATCCCTTGTCGAGGTAGATGGCGCCAATCACCGCCTCAAGGACGCCCGCGGCGAGTGAATTCGGGAGGCGGGCCTGCATGAGCATGCCCTTGCCGAGATCCATCTGATCGGCGAGCCTGAGCGAGGTCGCGATCTTCGCGCAGGTGCGACGTGAGACCGCGGTGGACTTGATCTTGGTCATCTCGCCTTCGAGCAGGTCCGGAAAGAGCTCGTAGATGCGTTCGCAGATGACGGCGCCGAGGATGGCGTCACCGAGGAACTCGAGGCGTTCGTTGGAGTCGAGCCGTGACTCGGAGCTTGAGGCGTGGCGGAGGGCCAGCGCGAGGAGGTCCGGGTTATCGAAGGACGTTCCGAGGGTCTCGGGTTCTTGCATCGCGATGGCCGAAGGTCGCGCGTCTCTGGTGGGGTCGGTCACCGTGTACTCCGGTCACGGGCGGTCGGCGTCCCGGGGGCGATGATATGGCCGAAACACGGGGCGTCGTCGGTTCGCTGGCTCGGTGGGCCTTCTGGCGATGGCCGTGTTTCGACAGGGTGGCGCCCGCTGGAAGGAGCGGGACGGACCGTCCGATCGGGTGGAACGACAACACCTTACCAGCTATCGACTTGCCGTGCGAGTGCCTCCTTTGGGTTTCGGGTGGCTTTCGGACCTTTCGTGGGTCTCGACTCCGTCTGGTGGGCCGTCTAAAGTTGGGGCTCTCTGAAACGCATCAAGAAAATCGCATCGAGGTCTGAGCCATGCACTATCCGCGTCGCACGAGCCGCATCAAGAAAATCAGGAAGTCGGGCTTTCGCGCGCGGATGAAGACGCGCAGCGGTCGCAAGATCCTCAACCGTCGTCGGCGCGTCGGTCGCAAGCTGACCTCGGTCTGAATCCGCCTCTGACCGAGCCCTTCTTGCGGCTCGGTTTCCAAGCGGGGTCGCGGCACGGACGCGTCTCTTGCTGTATGTTGCTCCGATTGGCGAACTGACGCGATCGACGCCACGAGGGCGGCGGTCGTCGCAAGGAGCGACACATGTCTGACGAGACGGCCGGCGGCCCCGGTATCGGCCCCGCCCCGGATCAGATGCCCTATGAGCCCGCCTCGGAACCCGAGGCGCAGCCGACGCCGCCCGGTCGGAGCGGTGGGGTGGAGCCGCCTGCTCTGGGCGTGCCTGGTCGGTATCGAGAGATCACCGTTGCCGCGGTCGTGCTGGGGCTGGTGCTCGGCCTGATCATGAACGCGTCGATCACGTACGCGGGCCTGAAGATCGGCTTTACGCTCGCGGGATCGGCGATTTCCGCGGTGCTGGGCTTCGGCATCCTGAAGGCGATGCGGCGGGGCACGATCCTCGAGACGAACATCGTTCAGACCATCGGGTCGAGCGTGAACACGTCGAACAGCGGCGTGATCTTCACGTTCCCCGTGCTCTTCCTGCTCGGGTTCTCGATCGATTGGAACGGGATCGACTTCTGGCGGATCGCGCTGGCGGCGTCCGCGGGCGCAGTCCTCGGCGCGGCGTTCATCATCCCGCTACGCAAGCAGATGATCGATATCGATCGCCTCCGGTTCCCGACGGGGACGGGCGTTGCGACGATCCTCAAGAGCCCCGGCGCCGGCGCGAAGAAGGCGGTCGTGCTGCTCGCCGGAATCGCGGTGTCCGCGGCTTTGTACCTGCCGACGGTGCTTGCACAGATCGATTTCTGGCCGCTGGAGGCGGATACGCGGGACGAGCTCGTCGAGAAGCTTGACGACCAGTACGACCGTGAACGGATCGGCGAGGCGGGCATCGCGCAGACGCTCGCGATCTGGGATCTCATCGAGGCTCGAGAGGCGCCGCCGTCGCTCGTGGAGCGGGGTCGTCTCGTCGCGGCCTTGAAGGCGTCGAAGCGATCGCTGGAGGACGCGAAGGACGCCGCGTCGGCCGCGCGGAAAGCCGACGATTCAACCGCGATCGCCGACGCCACGGCGGCGATCGTCGCCGCGAGGTCCGAGATCGAGACACAGGCGCAGGCTCTCGCCGACGCCAGCGAACTCGAGGCGACGGCGGCGGACGGAGCGGTCCTCTCCGACGACCTTGCCGAGCAGGTGTTCCGTGTGGTCACCGGAGCGCCGGAAGCCGAGGGCAAGGAGGCGCCGGACTGGGAGTCGCTGCGGAACCCGAAGTTCGGGTACGCCGCGTCGCGGCTCTGGGGGTACCAGGATCTCAACCTTCGCCTTCGACCGTACTACGAGCGGAACAGCGACGAGATCATCACGGACAATGATCATGACCACGACGGGCGGCCCGATCAGTACGTCACCGACGACAAGTTCTACTTCAGCAGGCTGCTTGGCCTGCCGGGTGAGTTCGAGCTGATCTTCGGCATCGCGCCGTTCGCGCTCGGCGCGGGGTTCATCTCCGGTCGGCCCGGGTTCATGGTGCTCGCGGGCGGTTTGCTGGCGTATTTCGTGATCAACCCGATCGCGTTCTCGATGGGCTGGCTGCCGCAATCGATCGATGCGCACGAGGCGCCTGGGGTGATGTTCCAAGCGGTGAATAGGCCGCTCGGCATCGGCATGCTCCTTGGCGGCGCGTTGATGGGCGTGGCATCAAGCCTGCCCTCGATCGGGGCCGCTCTCAAGAGCATGGTGGCGCCGAAGGCGAAGACCACGGGCGGGAAGACCGAACTTGGGTTCGGGGTGTTGATCCCGGTGATCCTGATCGGCGCGGGAGCGTTGTTCCTCGCCGCGGACAACGCGGGGTCGAGCCCGATCAATCCCACCTGCCCCGTGACGGCGCCGGCGGGTGAGATCGCGATCGACACGTCGGTCGATCCAGCCTCATACAAGGGCTACGCGATCGGGTTCGCGGACGACGCCGCGGCGGCGACGTGGGAGAACGAGTGGACGGACGTCGAGCGTGACGCCTTCCTGACGACATTGAACGCCAAGCCCGGTCTGCTCGCGGGGCTCGACCCGCATCTTCGGGCGGCGATCATCGCGTTGATCGGCGTTCTGTGGATCTGGTTCGCGGGCATCATCATCGCGCAGTGCACGGGTTTGACGGACTGGAGCCCGATCTCGGGTCTGGCTTTGCTCACGGTCGTGCTGGTGCTTCTGCTCGCGGGCTCGGGCGCGGTCGTGGGGGCAGTGATGCTCGGGGCGGCGCTGTGCGTCGCGATCACGCTCGCCGCTGACATGATGAGCGACTTGAAGACGGGCTACCTCGTCGGCTCGAAGCCGGCGAAGCAACAGATCGCTGAACTCAGCCTGGTGTGGATCGGTCCCGCGGTGAGCATGGGCACGGTGCTGCTGATCGTCGCGGTGACGAAGGCGAAGTACGGGGTTCCTCTCGGACCGGGGACGGACATTCCCGCGCCGCAGGCCGATGCGTTGCGGGCGGTCATCGAGGGTGTGCAGGGCGGGGACGTGCCGTACGCGTTGTACGCGGGCGGCGCGGTGCTCGGTGTGCTGCTGGGGCTTGGGAGCTTCGCGGGGCTCGGCGTGCTCGTCGGCCTGAGCGTCTACCTGCCGTTCTACTACATCGCGACCTACGGGATCGGGTGCGTGGCGAACATCGTGCTCGCGGCGACCAAGGGCAAGCGGTTCGTCGAGGAATGGGGTGTGCCGCTCGCGGCGGGCCTGATTGTCGGCGAGGGCATCATCGCGTTGACGTACAACATCTTCATCCTGGCCGGCGAGAATCTGCTGCGATAGGAGGACCGGATCGATGCAGGGCTTCCTGAAGTTCATCGGCAGCGTCATCGTCTGGGGGTCGCTGTGCGTGGGCGCGGTGGCGATGGCGACGTCGTACATCGTGCCCGTGGCGCCCGCGGAGGGTGACCCGGCGTGGTTCCGCGCGGGCGAGGGCGTGACCGGTTCCGACGAGGATCCGAAGGTCGGGCCGAACGGCTATCTGAGGACAACCTCCAACGCGGGCCCGCTCGTCGCACGTGACGGCGCGGAGGCGCCTCTGTTCCCAGCGGGGACAGAGCTGACGCCCGAGACGGTCGAAGCGATGATCGGCGATGATCCGGCGGGCCCGGTCGTCCGTCGCGTCAAGGTCGCGTCGTGGAGTTGGGCTCGGTGGTCGACGAAGTACGTGTTTCTTGGCGCGTGTGGCGGGCTGATCGTCGGCGGCATCCTGGTCCGCTTCGCCGGTCGGATCTCGGGCGCGAACGCGGTGTCAGAGGATGTCGCGGTCGAGGAAACACCCGCGGGAGCAATCGCGGCGGCGCGAGCGATGGTGCAGCGCGTGATCGCGAAGGCGCCGGACGCGGAAGACATGGGCGAGGCGCTTCGATTGGTCAACGACGAGCTCGGCGAGCTTCAGCAGTCGCACCTCGCGGCGTTCGCTGAGGCTCGGGAGGCGTTGATCGGACGCTACGGGCTGGCGAAGTTCGCGGGGATCATGGACCGGTTCGCGGAGGGCGAACGGGCCGTGAACCGCGCGTGGTCGGCCGCTGCGGATGGTCGCATCGGGCCGGTGGAGACCGGGCCGGACATGCTCGCGGAAGCACTCGACTCGCTCGCCATTGCAGACGCGGCGTTTGGAGATACCGCGGAGCTTCTGGACGCGGGGGCGACTCGGGCGCCGCGGCCGGTGGACTTCGCGGGGGTCTGAGCAGCGTCGTCGGGGCCCATTGCCGGTGTTTCCGTTCGGAACGACCTGAGTCGACACGGGGCGTCGCGGCGATGGTCTAGGTCGCCCTTTCGATAGCTACAAGGATGGGACCGTCCGAGGAGTTGACGTTTTCGCATCGAACAACGTCGCCCGGTTCAAATTCCCAGGTCTCGTCTTCACGGTCGTAATCCTGGGTGGAGATGCGGTAGACGCTGTCGCGGAGGTGGACGGCCTGAACGGGTCGCCAGACGAGCACCGCTTCGTCGATGAGTTCAACGTAGATCTGGGTGCTGCTGCTCACCGCACGGCTCCGGACGAAGATTCCACGCACGCGTCGTCGACGTCGTCCATTCTATCGACGCCTGTGCGGCCATCGAGATCGGTCAAAGACGAACGCATGTGTCACCCGGGCCCCGCAAAAAAGCGGCGCTTTCGCGCCGCTCTCGGGTACTCAGATTGACGACGTTCGGTCAGACGCGAGCGGGTTCGCCGTTCACGCCGGCGAGGACGTCGTCGAGGTTCATGTTGAGCTTGGTGGCGACGCGCTTGCCGTAGTCCTCATCGGCGCGGAAGAAGTGGCAGAGCTGTCGCATCTGGACCTCCTCGCGGGCCTGGCCGAGGACGCCCGCGATGCGCGTGGTCAGGCGGTCACGCTGGGCGTCGTCGAAGAGGCGGTAGAGGTTGCCGGGCTGGGTGTAGTCGTCGTGATCGACCTCGGAGTCGTAGCGGTCGACGATCGCCTTGCCGAGGTCCCACGCGGGGTCGAGGTAGCGCTCGTCGGGGGCGGGCTGGCCCTCGCGGCTGTTGGGGTAGTAGTTCGCGGTCATGTCCTTGTACTGCTCGGCGGTGGCCATGAAGCCGTCGCGCTGGTAGGTCATGACGGGGCAGCGGGGCTTGTTGACGGGAAGCTGCTGGTAGTTGACGCCGACGCGGTAGCGGTGGGCGTCGGCGTAGCTCATGAGGCGGGCCTGGAGCATCTTGTCCGGCGACGGGCCGATGCCGTTGACGAGGGCGGAGGGGCTGAAGCTCGCCTGCTCGATCTCGGCGTGGTAGTTGTCGGGATTGCGGTTCAGCTCGAGCTTGCCAACCTCAATGAGCGGGAAGTCGGCGTGCGGCCACACCTTGGTCAGGTCGAATGGGTTCCAGCCGGTGTCCTTCTCGAACTTCTCGGCCTGGTCCTGGGTCATGACTTGGACCTTCATGGTCCACGAGGGGAACTCGCCGCGCTCGATGGCGTCGAACAGGTCGCGCTGCGAGCTCTCGCGATCTTCGCCGATGAGCTTGTCGCCCGCTTCGTCCATCAGGTTCTCGCAGCCCTGGTTGGACTTGAAGTGGAACTTGCACCAGACCCGCTCGCCCGCGTCGTTGATGAAGCTGTAGGTGTGCGAGCCGAAGCCGTGCATGTGGCGGTAGCCGACGGGGCGGCCGCGGTCGCTGAAGAGGATCGTGACCTGATGGAGACTCTCGGGGCAGAGGCTCCAGAAGTCCCACTGCATGTCCATGTCACGCAGGTTGGTCTTCGGGTCGCGCTTCTGCGTGTGGATGAACTGCTGGAACTTGTAGGGATCGCGGACGAAGAACACAGGGGTGTTGTTGCCCACCATGTCCCAGTTGCCCTCCTCGGTGTAGAACTTGAGGGCGAAGCCGCGGACGTCACGCTCGGCGTCGGCGGCGCCGCGTTCGCCCGCGACGGTGCTGAAGCGGGCGACGACCTCGGTCTGCTTGCCGACCTTGTTGAGGAACGCGGCCTTGGTGTGCTTCGAGATGTCGTTGGTGACGGTAAACGTGCCGTAGGCGCCCGAGCCCTTGGCGTGCACGACGCGCTCCGGGACGCGTTCGCGATTGAAGTGCTGCATCTGCTCGAGGAGTTGAACATCCTGCATGAGCAGCGGTCCGCGCGGCCCCGCGGTGAGGGACTGCTGACGTCCGATCGGGGCGCCGTCGGCGGTGGTCATGACGGGGCATTTGCCCGAGTTAGGGCGATCGCTGGACGGTTTCTGAGTCATGGTTTTCCCCTGCTAATGACTGCTGAATAGATTGGAACAATTCTAGTCTGGCATAGTCGGTTCGACAAGTCGCCGGCGGGTGGCCTCGTTGAGCGGGAAGCTGCGTCTCGCATCGGCGCGTGACCCGGCGTCGTCACGTTCTCACGGCTCGACGAACACGGCCGCTCATGCGTGGCGTGGCTTTCCTCGTGGTTCTGGCGATTCTGGCGATCGGCGGCGGCTCATGCCCGCTCTGTCACCGCGACACCAAACCGGTCAGGGCGAGCGAGGACAACGATCAACCCGTCGGCCTGCCGACGGTGGCGCCGATCGTATGACGCGGCCTTCATTTGCCGTTGCGGCGTTCGCTTGCGAAGGAAGCCCATCGGGATCGATGATGCTCCTCGCATCCCCGAGCATCGTCTCGCCTCGGGAGATGTGCCGGCGTCACTGACGCTCGAATCGCCCACGCCGCCCCGGTTCGGACGCTCGATATCGCGGATGTTGTGGCGTTCCTGAGCCTGTTCGGAGCGGGCTGCACGTGACGCAGCCACGCCGGCGAAAGTCGGCCTTGAGTTGAAGTAGCGGTCACGCCTGCGGGAGCGGGCGTGACCTACTCGCAACGTTCTCAGCGGCCGCGGAAGGTGATGCGGCCCTTCGTGAGGTCGTAGGGGCTCATTTCGACGGTCACCGTGTCGCCCGGCAGAATGCGGATGTAGTGCTTGCGCATCTTGCCCGAGACGTACGCGAGGATCTCGCTCTTCTGCTCGTTGGGAAGCTGCACCTTGAACATGGCGTTCGGGAGCGCCTCGACCACGATCGCATCAACGGTGAACTTGTCGTCCTGCTTCGCCATGAACGTCTTCGACTCCTGAGGGGATTGCCCCGGGCGCCAAGCCCGACGGCCTCGCATGGTAGGCCCCGATCGCCACGGGGCCTTACCATCGGCCCCCATGGCCTTCCCCCGACACGCACGACGATGCTCGACGAGCTCCGCCCTCCCCCTTTTGGCGCTCCTTCTGAGCATTCTGCTCGCCATCGCAATGCCCGGCGTGGCGGTTGCCACGCCGCTCCCCCCGACCTCCCCGGGCGCCGAAACCCCCGCCGAGCCCGTGGCGCCGACGGTCGATCCCGACCTCGAATCGCCCTCACGAACGATGCGGACGTATCTCGAAGCGATGACCGC
Source organism: Phycisphaerae bacterium (assembly GCA_002706885.1). Classification (GTDB taxonomy): domain Bacteria; phylum Planctomycetota; class Phycisphaerae; order Phycisphaerales; family UBA1924. Next base: position 28,247 of record PAKY01000079.1, on the reverse strand, counting down.
CGCGACGTCGGCCGAGTCGACCGCCGAGCGGTCGGCGGCGCTCGATGAGGCGATGAAGTGCTTCGCGTTCACCACGATCGAGGGTCGGGTGGCGCGTGAATCGGTCGCGGGGAAGCTCTATCGGGTTCTCAACCGCATCAAGGAAGTCGACTATTGGTTCGACTTCACGGCTTTCAGGGACGACCCGGACGCCAGCCGGTTCGTCTATTTTCCGCAGGTCGACGGACCCGACTACATCGTCGAGCATCGTCGATTCGCGTCGCTCACCTCCGCGAAGATCACGCTCTCAAAGAATGACGCGGGTGAGTGGCGGTTCAGCCCCGAGACGGTCGAATCGGTCAACGAGCTGTATCGCGATCTCGAGTCGCTACCCGAGCGGTTCGGTACAGAGGGCGTCCCGCTGACAATCGATCTCTGGGTCCGGGCGCGGATGCCCGACTGGTCGAAGCGGGGAGCCTTCCTCACCGTCGAGTACTGGCAGTGGATCGGCCTCGGCGCGATCGTGTTCCTCGGGTTCCTCGTCGACCTGATGATCCGCCTGACCCTCCGGATTGTCTGGGGGCGGCTCGATCGGCATCGCGGGATCGACAGGGACCGTTCGCTGATCCGATCGGCGGTGTGGCCCTTCGGGCTTCTCGGCGCGTCCACCATCTGGTTGCTGACGATCGACGCGCTCGGCCTCCCGCCCACACCGCTCGCGATCGTCACGGTCTCGGCGCGAGTCGTGCTCACGATCGCGTCGGTGATGGCCGCGTTCCGGCTCGTCGATCTGATCGGCGCGTGGCTCCAGGCCCATGCTCACCGGACCGCCACACGCGTCGACGACGTGCTCGTGCCGCTGATCCGTAAGACGCTGAAGACGCTGATCGTGGTGGTGGGGGCGATCTACGTCGCGGAGAGCCTCGATTTCGAGATTCTTCCGTTGCTCACGGGCCTCGGTATCGGCGGCCTGGCCGTCGCCTTCGCGGCCAAGGACACCATCGAGAATTTCTTCGGTTCAATCGCGGTCATCCTCGACGGGCCGTTCGAGATCGGGGACTGGGTGAAGATCGGCGACGTCGAGGGCACCGTCGAGGCGATGGGCGTCCGTTCGACGCGGGTCCGGACGTTCTACAACTCGCTCGTCTCCGTCCCGAACGCGTCGCTCGTCCGCGCCACGGTCGACAACTACGGGCGGCGCCGGTACAGGCGGTTTACATCGACGCTCGCGGTTCGCTACGACACGCCGCCAGAGAAGATCGAGGCGTTCTGCGAGGGCGTTCGTGAACTCATCCGGGTCCATCCGTACACGCGCAAGGACAGCTACCACGTGTGGCTCAACGGGTTTGGCGAGCACTCGCTCGACATCCTGCTCTACACGTTTCACGAGTGTCCGGACTGGAGCACCGAGCTGCGCGAACGGCACCGCCTGATGATCGACATCGTCCGGCTGGCCGATCGGGTCGGCGTCTCGTTCGCGTTCCCGACGCAGACCATCCATCTCCAGCGAGAGGACGGCGACGATCACGAACCCGCGCCGACGCCCGGATCGAGCGCGGAGATCGCTTCGCGTCAACTCGGCGTCGAGGCGGCGCAGGCGATCACAGCAAACGCGCGGTGGCGTTCAACCACACCCGGCGCCGTGAGCTTTGGCGGCGTTGGGGTCGAGGGCCTCTCGCGTCGCGAGGGCGGCGCGACGGGCGCGTCCGACGTGGTCTAATTGTCCGAGTCTTCGTCGGCGGACGCCGAAATCGATGCTATTCGACGAACCACCTCGGGAAGCAGATCGTCCGCCACGAGGTAGTCATCCGGATCACCGTACAGGCTGATGATCACGAGCGAATCGCCGATGCGGCCCGCGGCGACGGCGCTCGATCGCGGTGTCCCGCGGGCGTCATGGACGTTTGCCTGGGTGATGAGGTTGTGTCCGTCGACGTTGAGAGCCCGCGGGCTCTGACGGTCCTCCTGCGCCACCCCCTGTGTCAGGCGAGCGAAAGCGCCGTTCAGGGCGCCCGAAAGCGCGGGACGGGCCGTGATCGCCGCCTGCTCGTTCTCGTACCGGAGCACGCTGATGGTCAGCACGCGCGAAGGGGTCACCGTGCTGTCGATCCAGCCGAAGTACTCGGCGTCGGTCAGGTCAACCCGCAGGCGATCCTGGTCGGGCTGCGTGACGAGCCGGATCGGGCGGTTGATCGCGACGAGCAACGCTCGTGGGCTGTCCGGCGGCTCCTTGCGCTCGAGCCACTTCCAGTTGTCGCCCGGAAGGAGCGGCTCGACGGCGCTCAGCGGCCGCTTGAACACGCTCGCGCCGCTGCCCGGGGCGTACGCCGGGTCGAGCTTCTCGGGCGGGTTGAAGAACGCGTTCCAGACCGTCTTCATCTCCTCGCCGATGTCCGTTGTGGACACGATCCCATCGACGTAGCGAAGACCCTGCACGCGTCGATCGCCCGCGGTGTTCTCGCGGTTCTGCTCGAGGCGGGTGGCGAAGAAGTCGGCGAGCTCGTCGCCACCGGCGTCGCGCGCGGTGCGGCGGGCGGTGTAGGCGGAGATGCCGTCGCCGAGGCCGCGGATGATGTCGAACCGTTCGTCATCGAGCAGGTGACGTCGCGTCAGCCCGACCGGCTCGACAAGCGACGACTGCCCCGCGTCGGCGTAGACGATGGCGCCGTAGGGGATCAGCGCCTGCTCGAAGGCGATCCCAGCAGCCTTCGCGTCTGCGGCGAGTTCTTCCATGCCCGACGCTCGGACCGCGACCCAGCCGGTGGTGGGGGAGAAGTAGGTCAGACGCTCGCCGGTCTCCTCAAGGCCGCGTTCCATCGCCTGGTCCACAACGATCCGGGCGCCGTCGTCCTCGGGGCGGTCGGGCGTTCGCGTGATCAGATCGACGGCGATCCGTTCGGCGAATGCATCATCGGACAGCACGGTGTAGCCCTGCGGCTCGACGTGGTCGATCTCGTCGCTCTCAAGCATCTCGATGACGATCGGCTTGGCGGTCCGAACGGCCTCGGCGAGCATAGAGCCATAGTCGGCCGCGACCTCGCGCGTAGTAGAGGCCTCGGTCATCGCGGCGTGGCTCGTCGCGCAGCCGCTCAGAACGACGGTCGCGGTGGTGAGTCCGAGAACAATGCGGTGCATGGGGGTGGCGGGTCTCATGTGATTGGTCTCCGCTGGGCGTCTACCGGATCAGATCGGCGTGGACGCGGGAAATCCGACCGGATCTGTGCTTGCTCAGTCGAGGGCGAACATCGCGTCGATGAAGCTCTCGGGGTCGAACGGCTCGACGTCGTCGGGCGTTTCGCCGAAGCCGACGTACTTGACGGGGATATCGGTCGCTTCGCGGATCGCGATCACAACGCCGCCCTTGGCCGTTCCGTCGAGCTTGGCGAGGAAGATGCCCGTCACGCCGGCCGCCTGACCGAAGGCCTCGGCCTGGCGGACCGCGTTCTGGCCCGTGGTGGCGTCGACGACCAGGAGCGTTTCGTGCGGGGCGCCCTCGATCCGCTTGCCCGCAACGCGGGCGATTTTGCCGAGTTGGTCCATCAGCCCGTTCTGAGTGGGCAGGCGACCGGCGGTGTCCAGAATCACGACATCGACGCCGCGAGAGATGCCCGCGTTGACCGCGTCGAACGCCACGGCCGCGGGGTCGCCGCCCGACTGACCTCGGACGATCTCGACGCCGAGGCGGTCGGCCCAGATTTCGAGCTGTCGGACCGCGCCGGCTCGAAACGTGTCGCAGGCGCCGAGCAGAACGCTCTTTCCGTCTGCTCGGAGCGTGGCGCAGAGCTTGGCGATGCTCGTGGTCTTCCCAGCGCCGTTGACGCCCGTGACCAGGATCACCGTCGGCCCATCGGTCGCCTTCGCCAGGGCACGGTCGGCCTCGGGCCACATCGCCTTGAGTTCAGTCTTCAGGTGGTCGAGGACGTCCTCGCCCTTCTTGAGCTTCCCTGCCTTGTAGTCGGCGCGGATCCGCTCGATGAGGCGGCGGGTCGCCTGCACGCCCACGTCGGACTGGATCAGACGCGCCTCGAGGTCGTCGATCAGCGCGTCGTCGAGCTTGCGGCCCGTGACCATCGAGCGCAGGCCGTCCACGAAGCCGCGTCGCGTCTTCTCGAGGCCTCGCTTGAGTTTGCCGAAAACTCCCTTGAGCATCGCCATCGCGGAGAGGGTAGCCGGGCCGAGCCGCTACGCCGACTGGCCAGCAATCGCCCGGGCGAGGGTGTCGAGGACGCCGTTGATGAACCGCGGCGACTTCTCGGCGCTGAAGACCTTCGCGAGCTCGACGGTCTCGTTGATGACCACGGGAGCGGGAGCCGCGCGGAGCGTGAGTTCGTAATACCCCAGCCTGAGGATGGCTCGATCGATCGGCGCCTGGCGGTGGGCAGGCCACGTCGGAGCGGCCTCGGCGACCGCGCGATCGGCGTCGCGGCGAGCCTCCCAGGCCTCCGAGGCGAGCGCAAAGGCCTTCTCGTACTCCCTGTCGCTGAATCGAACGGCCTCACCGATGAACCGACCACCGTCGACGTCGTCCTCGACGTCGAGCGCGTCGGCGAGAGAATCCCGGATCGTCTCGAGGTCCGGCTCGCCGCGGGCGTCGATCTGGTAGAGGGCGAGCAGCGCAAGGCGCCTGATATCCCGTGGGGTGGCCATCAGACGGCGCCCTCCTTCTGCGGAACGCCCACCTTGTCGTGGGTCACGCCGCCTTCGATCGTGTACCTCGGCGCGGCGCTGCCGGGTTTGTTGTTCCGCAACGCGTCACGCCCGCCGATCGCGTCGAGCAGCGCGTTCATCGCGTCGTAGCCCTTGTTTCCCTGCGGTCCGCCCGCGCGGGCGGTCGCCTGCTCGGGCGTGCTGACCGTGAGCACGCCGAACGACGCGCAGACGCCCGTCTCCAGGGGGATCAGGGCGAGGGCGTTCGCGATCGCGTGGGCCAGGTAGCGGTCGTGGTCGGTCTCGCCGCGGACAATGCACCCGATGGCCAGGACGCCGTCGTACCGCTCGGTCCTCGCCGCCGCGCCCGCGATGCTCGCGAGCTCGAACGCCCCGGCGGTCTCGATAACGGCGAGGCGGGTCGGATCGCCACCCCGCTCGGCGAACGCCCGCTCGGCGCCCTCGAGCATCGCTCGGGTTGCGCTGGCGTTGTACACACTGACCGCGATGCAGACGGATGGGGTCGGGGAGTCACTCACGCGCCGATGGTAGACCCCGTCGGTTGGTCCGCGGGTAGCATGGCCCGTCGTGCGACCCTGGCTGCTCCGACTCATCGGCGTTCTCCGCCTCTCCAGGCTCTCCACCGCGTTCGCGGCGGTCGCGAACGTGTGGTTCGTGATCCTGTGGACACGCGCCGAAGAGCCGCGGAGTTGCCCGGAGGCGTACGCCGACACCCCCCTTTGGATCCTCCTGGCAAGCGGGGCGGTGATGGGGTCAGCTCTGTACGCCTTCTCCGCGTGCCTCAACGACGTGGTCGACGCCTCCCGAGATCGGGCGTTCCACCGCGACCGTCCCATCAGCGCTGGCCAGATCGGGGCCGAAACCGCGTCGGTCGTGGTCGCGATCACGCTGATCGCGTCCGTTCTCGGCGCCTCGGTCTTCGGTTCGGTGGCGGTCGGGCTCGTGGGCGTCGCGGCCCTCGCCGCGCTCGCGTTCAATGTCGTCGGCACCCGGATCCCCGCGATCGGCATGCTCCTGATCGGGGTCGTCTACGCGGCTCACATGCTCACGCCGAACATCGGCCTCCGGTTCCTCTGGCCCGTGTGGCTGGTCATGACACACGCCCTCGGGGTGAACGCCGCGGCCCACTTCATCGGACGCAAACGCCCTCCCATCAGCCGTCGGGCCATCGCGTTCGCCGTTGCGAGCTGGCTCGGTCTCTCGGTCGCCATGATCGCGGTGATGCGATCGCGAGCCCCCGAAGCCGAACGCGACACCCTCGCCGCAGTCTGGCCAGCGGACGTGCCGGTCGTCGCGATCGGCGCCCAGGTCGTCCTCGCGGGGTTGTTTGTCATGATCGCCGTCCGGCGCGTCCGCTCAACCGGCATGGGCGCCCGAGCCGCGGACAAGGTCACCCGCTACGGCGCGCTCTGGCTCTGTCTCTACGCCTGCGTCTGGCTCTACGCGACGGGGGCGATCAAGGAGGCGTTGGTGATGTCCGGGCTCGCCGTCAGCGGCTTCCTCGGCATGTCGCTGCTCCGCGAGGCCTACTCGGCGATGGAGCACCCGAGCGGTTATCGACGCTGACCCGCCACCATCAGACCAGGCCGATCGCGAAGAAGATCGCGGTGAAGACCAGGTCCGCGAAGATGATCGCCACGACGCAATGCACCACGGTGTTCGTCGTCGCCGACCCGACGCCCGCGGCGCCGCCCGTGACCGCGAGGCCGTTGTGACAAGCGATCACGCCGATGAGCAGCCCGAACACGCCGCCCTTCACGAACCCGCTGACGAAGTCCGCCATGCCGGCCTGCGCCTTGAGGTTGCCCATGAAGACCGGGTAGGGGATCTCGAGGAGCGTGACGGAAACGAGCGTCGCCATCGCGATCGCGACGACGCTCGCGATGACCCCGAGCGCCGTCATGCTCATGATCGAAGCGATCACCCGCGGAACCACGAGGAAACGAACGGGGTTGAGGGCGTGGGCCTCGAGCGCCTCGATCTCCTCGCTCACGACCATCGTTCCGATTTCCGCCGCGATCGACGCACCCGCGAACCCCGTCAACACGATCGCGCCGATCAGCGGGCCGAGCTCGCGTAGCACCGCCACGCCGATGATGTTCGCGACCAGCGGTCGCTGCCCGAACTCGTCGAGCGGCGGCGCGAGCTGGATCGCGAGAATCATCCCGACCACACCGCTCACGAGCGAGACGATGAAGATCGACCGCACGCCCACGCGGACGATCTGGCTCACGATCGCCCGTTTGCCGAGTCGGACGCGTCGCTCCGTGAAGCTCCGCCACACCCAACCCGCCCCGTTCAGGAACAGCAGGAGGGCGCCCCCGATCCGATCGAGCAATGAGAGAACGCGCTGACCGATGAAACCGATCGGCGCGAGCACGACCGTCGCCAGAGGACCCGGACGGTCGAAGGAGCGGTCGGCGGATCGTGTCTGCTGCTGTTCGGCCATGCGGGCGGATCGGGGCGTCAGGTGCTCATCGCGGCGTCACGCGTGTCAGTGATCGTGAAGAACTGGTGGAGCCTGGCGATCTCGAAGATCGCGCGGACGCGTTCGTTCATCCCGCACAGCACCATCGGCGTCGACTGGCTCTTGCTCGTCCGCATCGCCTCGACGAGCGTCGCCAGACCGGAACTGTCCATGTAACCCACGCCGTCCAGGTCGATGACCACCCTCGTAACGCCCCGCGTGCGGAACGCCTCTTGAATCGCCGCGCGGAACTCAGGCGAGCGGCTCATGTCGATGTCCGCCGACGGCGCCAGGACGACCGCGTTGTCGCCCGTCTGCTCGACGCTGATCCACTCTTCCCCGGTCATGAGACCCCCTCTGCGGCCGCCGTGGCCTTGTCCTTGCGCCCCGGCGCCGTCAGTTTCTTAAGCATCGTCAGCCGCATCCCTCGTTCCGGACGGCGTTCGTAGACAACCTCGTCCATCACCTCGCGGATGATGTGAACGCCGAGCCCACCCGGCTTGATATCCGAAAGCTCCCGCCCACGCATCCGCGACGGGTCGACCTGCTTCGCCTCGTCCTCGATGCGGAGCCGCATGCCCGAGATCTCGCCGCCCGTGCGCAGCGGCCAGATCTCGACCCAGATCGGCTTGTCGGTCGCGCGGTCGTAGCCGTGACGGATGACGTTGCACAACGCCTCGTCGACGGCAAGCACGATCTTCGAACACTGCCGATCATCGAAGCCGAGACGCCTCGCCACCGATCCGACGAGCTCCCTCGCCCCGCTCAGATAGATCGGGTCGCTCACGAGCTCGATGCGGATGTGTGGGCGTTCTTCCATGCGATTGCGTCCGGCTTCCCCGGTCCCGGGCATGTTACCGAGATTCGACCGCCGACCGATCCTCGACAACGCCCCCCGAATAGCCCTGATCCCGTACCCACTCCCGCCACCGCTCAACCGCGGCCGCCCGCTCGACCTCCGGGGAGGAATGATGATATCCCCTTGTTGAGCCTGTTCTTTCGGCGAGCGCCCGGATCGCGAGCATACGGGCCGCCGGGTCGGTCGCCTCGAGCTGATCAACGAGTTCCGGGACGGCCTGCGCATCCGGTTCGGAGCGAGAGCCGAGTATCGCGCGGAGCCGTTCATTTGGGTCGGGCGAGTCAAACCCCGTCGGCGTCGAAAAACAACCTCCGACCAACACCGTCGTGAGACAGACGATCGACCAGCGAACCAGCCGCGCGTAACGTTCCCGTTTCTCCCGATCCGAAGCACGCGTCCGACGCCCCGCCGTTGAATGGACCCCTCGATGCAAACCCCGTCTCCGCATCAGGACGTGATACCGATCCTCGATTTCGGCTCACAGACCGCACAGCTCATCGCGAGACGCGTGCGCGAGTCCGGCGCCTACTCCGTCCTCGTCAGCCCTTCCGTATCGGTCGATGAACTCCGCGACATGCGGCCCAAGGGCATCATCCTATCGGGTGGGCCGGCGAGCGTGTACCTCGACGACGCCCCGCGCTGCGACCCCGCCATCCTCGACCTCGGCATCCCCGTCCTGGGCATCTGCTACGGCATGCAGCTCGCCTGCCAGGTGATGGGCGCCAACATCGAGCAGGCCGGGCGACGCGAGTTCGGCCGCGCCGCTCTCGACATCAAGACCGCCGGAGGACTCCTGACGGGCATCCCCGATCACACAACCGTGTGGATGAGCCACGGCGACCAGGTCAGTGATCTCGCCGCCGCCGGCCTCGAACCGATTGCCGTCACGCCGAGCTGCCCCAATGCCGCCGTGCGTTCAACCGACCCGGACCGTCGCTTCTACGGCGTGCAGTTCCACCCAGAGGTCACGCACACGCCCCACGGCATCGACCTCATCCGCAACTTCGTCTACGAGATCTGCGGCTGCTCGGGCGATTGGCGCATGGCCAACTTCGCCGAGTCGGAACGCGAACGCATCCGCGAGCAGGTCGCGGCCGGCGGACGCGTGCTCTGCGGGCTCTCGGGCGGCGTCGATAGCTCCGTGGCCGCCGCACTGCTCCACAGCGCGATCGGCGACCGCGTCACTTGCGTGTTCGTCGACAACGGGCTCCTGCGCAAGAACGAGCGAGATCTCGTGGAAACGACCTTCCGCGATCATCTCTCGATGGACATCCGCGTTGTCGACGCCTCCGACGCGTTTCTCTCCGATCTCGAAGGCATCGTCGATCCGCAGGAGAAGCGTCGGCGGATCGGACACCGTTTCATCGACGTCTTCAAGGAAGCGTCGAACGACCTCGACGACGTCCGCTACCTCGCCCAGGGCACCCTCTACCCCGACGTCATCGAGAGCGGCCATGGCCACGCGGGCAACGCCGCGAACATCAAGCTCCACCACAACGTCGGCGGCCTGCCGGAGGAACTCGGCTTCGAGCTCATCGAACCGCTCCGCGAACTCTTCAAGGACGAGGTCCGCAAGCTCGGCGAGGTCCTCGGCCTGCCTGACCAGATCATCTGGCGACACCCCTTCCCCGGGCCGGGCCTCGCGGTCCGCGTTCTCGGCGATATCACCCCCGAACGCCTCCGCATACTCCGCGACTGCGACGAGATTGTGCTCGAAGAGATCGTCGCCGCCGAGCTTTACCGGCGCACCAGCCAGGTCTTCGCCGTCCTCCTGCCCGTGAACTCGGTCGGCGTGATGGGCGACGGGCGGACCTACGAGAGCGTCGTCGCGGTCCGCGCCGTCGAGACGCAGGACTTCATGACCGCCGACTGGGCCCGCATTCCCTTCGACGTCCTCGCGACGATCAGCAACCGCATCATCAACGAGGTCCGCGGCGTCAACCGCGTCGTCTACGACATCAGCTCGAAGCCGCCCGCGACCATCGAATGGGAATGACCGAGCGAGTTCACGCCGCGAGCGACCGACTCCGCGACGCAAGCTCTGCGCACGTCGCGATCAATCGCCTCCCATCGATCGGTTTGGAGAGGACCCGGTCGCATCCGGCCGAAAGGCTCCGCTCCGCGTCGCCCGCCATCGCGTTCGCGGAAAGGCTCACGATCCATCCGTCGTAGCCCACCTCGCGGAGCTTTCTTGTCGCGTCGTGCCCGTCCAGCACCGGCATCTGCACGTCCATCAACACCACGGCGAACGGCCGCCCCGCGTCCCGCGCATCGAGCGCCGCGTCGATCCCCTGCCTACCGTCGACCACGCAGACCACACGCGCGCCTCGGCTCTCGAGCAACGCCTCGATGAGGACGCGGTTGTCCTCCACGTCGTCAACGACCAGCACCCGCTGCCCTGCGAGCGCATCGTCCGCGACCTTCCCCTTGCCGCCGTTCAGACGAGCCGCCGCGGGATCCACTGCGGGTAAGCCGATCGTGTTCGCCGGAACGCTGAGCGTGAAGCTGCTCCCGACGCCCCAGCTTGACTCAACCGTCAGTTCACCTCCGACGAGTGTCGCCATCGCCCGGGACACCGCGAGCCCGAGCCCCGTGCCGCCGTACCGTCGCGTCGTGCTCTCGTCCGCCTGCGAGAACGCCTCGAAGATCGACTCGAGCCTGTCCGGCGCGACGCCGATCCCGGTGTCCGAGACCGTCACCGCGATCCGATCATCACCGACCGCGCACACCGCGATCGAGACGCCGCCCTCGTCGGTGAACTTGATCGCGTTGGAGAGCAGATTCGTCAGGATCTGTCGCAACCGGAGCGGGTCCGACGCAATCCGTCGCGGCACGGCTTGGTCGATCGAGACCTCGATCGGCAACCCCTTCCGTTCCGCGAGCGGCCGGACAAGGTCGACGACCGACACCGCGAGTTCACACGGGTCGACAGCGATCCGCTCGATGTGCATCTCGCCCGCCTCTATCTTCGAGAGATCGAGGACATCGTTCAGGAGCTCGAGCAGATGGTCGGCGTTCCGACGGACCTTGGTCAGCCAATCGCGTGACGTGCCGACGACGCCCGGGTCTTTGAGCGCAAGCTCCGTGAAGCCGATGATCGCCGTCAGCGGCGTGCGCACCTCGTGGCTGACGTTCGCCAGAAACGCCGACTTCGTCTCGCTCGCCGCCCGCGCGTTCGCGAGGGCGCCGCGCAACCTTGCCGTCGCGTCGTCGATCCGCCGCTCCAATTCCCTGTTCGCCTCCCGAAGCTTCTCGTTCGCGAAATAGAGCTCCCGGGACTTCTCTTCGAGCAGACGCTCCGCCTCCAAGCGCGAGGCTCTCTCGCGATCAAACGATCTGCGGCTGACGGTCTCGTCCGGCATCAGGGCCACTCCGAAGGATCAGGCGACGATGCGTGGATGCAGCCCGAAGATGACCGACCCGTCGTCGCCGAGGCGCCTGACCACCTTCGCTTCATCGCCGAAGTGCTCGATGCTCGCTTCGATCAGCCCGTGAGCGAGGTCCTCGAGGTGTCTCGACGACTGGTAGACCATCTCCATCGACCCGTCCGACTGCTCGTCACACGTAAACCGGGGGAGTTCTGCGTCAGGATAGAGCTTCCGCACCTCGACATGGATGTACGTGTCGACCGTCCGCAGGAAATCGAACGACGACGTCTTCCCCTCAAAGAAATTCGGGAACGACTCGACGAACCGCCCGAACAGGGTCTTCCCGAACGCGTGAAGCAGATCCGGAACGGGTGTGCCTGTCCGCTTGCTCAGTTCCACGACCATCGCAGCGAGTTCCGCGTGGTCATAGGTGCCCGTGCTGACGTAGACACCGCCGCTCGCGGGCGACGTCGTCTCGATCAACTCGTCAACCATGTCCAGGCCGTGAGCCCGCTCGACCATACCGAGAAACTCGGTGAAGACGACACCCTTCATCGCCGCTCCCCTTTGTCCTGTTGCTGTCTTGCCTTATCGACCGTTCCATCGGTCCGGGACAGCACAAGCAATGGGGAGCGGCGGTGTCCCCCTTCGACGGGGGGCAACGCCAACCGAAGTCAGCGTTTCACGAGCACGCGGTCGGCGCCGGACTGGTTCGCGACGTAGATATCGAGCGTCCCGTCCCCGTTCAGGTCAGCGATCGCGACATCCGCGGCACTGACCATCGGGAGGCGCGGGACAACCTGCACCGTGACATCTTCAAAGACGCCCTTGCCGTCATTCACCCACACCTGAACAGGGATGGTGCTCGTGCCGAACCCGCTCGTGGCGTTGCCGAGCACAAGGTCCAGGTCGCCATCCCCATCGAGGTCGCCGAACGCCGACGACTGGGTATAGACGCCCAGCGTCGGCAGGCGCGCTTCGGACTCGTCGGTGAACCAACCCGTCCCGTCATTGATCAGCAGCCGGTTTCGCGGGTTCGCCTGAGAGTCTCGACCCGCGTTCGCGAAGAACAGGTCGAGGTCACCGTCGCCGTCGACATCGAACAGCCCGACGTCGCGCGTGTCCTCGCTCCCGTCATCGCGAAGGATCAGCCGCTCGGCGGACTCATCGACATACCGACCGCCACCCGCGTTCACAAAGAGTCGATTGTCGTCTGCGCAGCCAATCACGAGATCGACGTCCCCGTCGCCATCAACATCGCCCGTCGCGAACGCCTGAGCCACGCCATCCATTTGCGGAAGTAGGACGTCATCACGCGTTAGAACGCCGCCGCCGTCGTTCAGCAGCGCCCGGAACGGTCCGCCACCACCGATGAGCACGTCCGAGTCATCATCATCGTCGACATCCGCGATCAGCACCGCTCGCGAAAAGGCGCCGCCCGCGATGCGATCGCTCTTGTCCGCAAATGAGCCGTCGCCGTCGCCAAGAAACAGTTCGTCGACCCGATCCGCCTCACTCGCGAAGACCACGTCCGGCAATCCGTCGCCGTCGACGTCACCGACCGCCACCGCTGACGAATCGCGCAGAGCAAACGCTCCGAACGCTCCCCGCGCATAGGTAAACGGTCCGTCGCCACCAACAAGCAGCACGTTCGGGGCAAACCGGCACGCGACAACGATGTCCGCCACGCCATCGCCCGTCACGTCGGTGATCGCGACCGCGGACGACTTCGACGCGGTCGCGCCCACCGGGATGACCGAGGTCGATACATCGACATAGGGCCCGACCCCGAGGGACGAGGGCTGAGCTGCGCAAGCAATCGTAAGAAGTCCGGAAACGCCAATCATCCTCAATCGCTCCTTGCGAGGTGGTATACCACCTTCGACCCGCGTCGGTGCGGGCTCAGGAAAACTTGCCACCCGTGGAAGAACCTCGACCGCGCCGCCGTTCGCGAATACTGTCCGGAGCATGCCGCCGATGATTCTCGCCGTGCGCGACGAAGCGCGGGCCATATTGGGGGGCGGTGGAAAGGGATGAAACGCATGATCCGCAACAGGATTTCTGTCGTCGCGGGCTCGCTGCTCGCCGTCGGTCTGCTCGGGGCCAGCGCCGCCTGGGGCCCGCTCGCGATCAACACCGCCGCCGCCGCCGGCTCTCTCGCCGCAGCGACCACCTCCTCCGCCGATACCGTCTACGAGGTCGACGGCGTCCACAGCGTCGTCCTGTTCCGTATCCGTCACTCCGGCGTCGGCTTCTTCTGGGGCCGATTCAACAAGGGCGACGGCGAGTTCTTCATCGACGAGGAGAACCCCTCGAACAGCTTCTTCCGCGCGACGATCGACATGAACAGCGTCGACACCGGCAACGAGAAGCGCGACGACCATCTCAAGGCCTCCGACTTCTTCAACGCCCGCCAGTACGGCGAGGCGACCTTCGAGAGCACCGGGTTCACCGCCAAGGGCGGCGAGAACATGTATGAGCTCACGGGAAACCTGACCCTCATGGGTGAGACCCGCCCCGTCACCGCGACCGTCGAGTACGGCGGCTCGGGCGAGATGCGCGGCAAGAAGGTCCAGGGCTTCGAAGCGACGTTCGAGATCAAGCGGAGCGACTTCGGCATCACCACCTACCTCCCGCCGGATCGCGGCGACGGTGGCCCGCTCGGCAACACCGTCCGCATCACCCTCGGCGTCGAGGGCTCCGAGAAGTAACGAGGCGTCACCATGGACGCCCAACACGTCGCCATCGCCGTCGGCGTCCCGCTTCTCGCGGGCATCGTCGCATCGGCCCTCGCCCTCTTCGCCCTCCCGGCGGTCGCCCCGCGCAAACGCCGGGAGGGCTTACGCCGCGTCACGTTCGCATGGGTCATACCCGCGCTCACGGGGCTCGCCGTGTTGGTTGGGTCGTGGGTCTGGCAGTCTGGCCTCGAACTCTGGCCACGAAACGTCACCCAGCGTTTCCCCGCGGTCGCCGTCGCGGCGGCGGTGGTGGGGCTCCTCCTCGGCGCCGCTCCCATTGCGCGCCGATGGTTCCTCGCCGCGCCGCTTGCATCTCTCGCCGCGGGCTTCGGCGCCTGGGCATTCATCGAGCCGCTCTCCGACAGCGTGCTCCCGACCGCAACGACATGGCTCGTGATCGTCGGCGTTGGCCTTTACGCCGCGGTCGCCGCCGTCACGCTCGAAGCGGGCGCGAAGCGATGGCCCAACTGGTCCGTCCCAGCCGCGATGAGTTGCCTCATCGGATTCGGCGCCCTCGGCGCCACGCAGGGATTCGCCAACGCGCCGATCGTCCTGGGCGCCCCCGCGGGCTTCCTGCTCGGCGTGTTCGCGATCGCAGCCTTTGCATCGATCGCGCCGTTCGTCAAGATCAGCGCCCCTCCGATACCGGGCCTCGGCGCCGCGACCGCAGTCCTCGTCGCCACCCTCGCGGTCTTCGCCAATTGGCTCGGCCACACAGAGCAGTGGCTCATGTTCGCCCTCATCCTCGCCGCGCCGCTCGCGACAGCGGCCTGCCTGCTCCCGCCGCTCAAGAAACGAGGCCCGTTCACACGAGTCGTCATCGCGGCGATCCCCGCGATGATCATCCTCGGCGGCCAGGTTGCTCGCGCCGTACCAGAACTCGTCGAGGCAATGAACCCGTCCGACGAGTACGACTATGACTATTGAGTCGCCCCGCGATCATCTGGCCGACGCCACGATCGTCGAGCGAGGCGAACGCGTCTACCTCCGTCCGCCCTCCGCCTCCGACCGCGCCGAGTTCATCAAGCTCCGCCGCGACAGCCGCGAGCACCTCGAACGCTGGGAGCCGCTTCCAAGGCCCGGCTTCGACGCGTGGGGACGCGACGCGTTTGAGCTCGAGTGCCGGCTCCACGGCGTCGACGAGCAGCAACGCCTGTTCATCTGCCGCGCAACCGACGGCGCGATCGTCGGCAGACTCAGCATCGGCGCCGTCGAACGCGGTCCGCTCCAGTCTGGCCGATTCGGCTACTGGATCGGCGCCGACCAAACCCGACAGGGCTTCATGTCCGACGCCCTCCGCCTCGGCCTGCGCCACTGCTTCACGACGATGGGCCTCCACCGCGTGAGCTGCAACATCGTCCCCGACAACGAGCCGAGCAAGAAGGCCGCGCTCAACGCGGGCTTCCGTCTCGAGGGCTACTCACCACGCTACGTCAAAATCGCGGGCGTTTGGCGCGACCACGAACGCTACGCCCTCACCATCGAAGACTGGAAACAATCAACAAGCCCCTGGCGCAAGCCTGGGGCAGACCAAGCCTGACCGCCCTCGCGAGTTCGGGCTGAATCCTCACCCCCCGAAATACTCCGGCGCGTTCCCAGCCTTCCACTTGATGTTGCACCCGATGCTCGGCTTCTGCTCGATCGACGACGCGTCACCCGCAAGCGTCGCCTCGACCGCCTCGCGCAGATCCCGCCCCGTCGATGGCGCCCCTCCGTTCGGACGCGTGTCGTCGAGCTGCCCGCGGTACGCGAGCTTCAGGTCCCTGTCGAACACGTAGAAGTCGGGCGTGCACGCCGCGCGGAACGCCTTCGCGACCGCCTGCGTCCCGTCATAGAGATAGGGGAATGTGAACCCGTTCTCGACAGCGTTCGCCGCCATCTTGTCCGGCGCATCGTCCGGGTGGGTCTCGATGTCGTTCGAGGAGATCGCGACCACCCTCACGCCGCGCGACGCCAGGTCGCGACCGAAAGCGGCGAGCTGGGCGTTGATGTGCTTCACGAACGGGCAGTGGTTGCAGATGAACATGACCACGCACGCCGGCGCGCCCTCAAGATCGGCGCGGCTCACCTTCGCCCCGCCCCCTCGCCCGTCGACGCCGTAGTCGGCGAGCTCGAACGGCGGACACTCGGTCCCAAGCGGCAGCATGGTGGAGTTGACGGCGGGCATGGGGCCTCCTTCGCCTCGTCGGACTTCGTCAGCGCTTGACGGCGCGGATCGCCAGGAACATCGGGAACTCGTCGCGAGCGCGGTTCTCTTCCTCCGCCCGCGGCCCCGAATCGCTCTTCCGGTGACTGACCCACTCCTCAACCCGATCGACGAGCAGCCCCGCGTCCGAGAGCGCGTTCACGTACGTCGAGATCGGGCGGTGGTGCGTCGATGTTGTCACGGGCTCGTCGCCCTTCGAGACCGCGCCCGGGTTCATGACGATCGAGAGATCCTGCTCACCGAGGTACGCGTCGAGCCGCCGGTACTGCCTCGGCCGCTCGCCCGATACGTCCCACGCCCACGAGCTCAAACGCGGCGACCGCGTCGCCGGATGCAGCAGCACCACCACGACCCGCCCGTCCGACTTGACCGCCCGAGCAAGCGAACGAGCCGCCCCCGCCAGATCGCCGATGTTCATGAGCGCGAGCACGCACGCCGCCGCGTCGAACGACCCCGCCCCGAACGCTTCCGCGTCGAGCGAGCCGTCGTCGAACATCGTCGTCGCGTCCGCGACCGCGAGCGTCGCGTCGCCGCCGAGCCGCTCGCCCGCCGTCTCGATCAGCTTCGCGCTCGCGTCAACGCCCGCGTAGGTCGCCCCGGCGTCCATCACGATCCGCCCCAGATCGCCCGGCCCGCACGCGACATCGATGACCCGTTCGCCCTCCTGCAACGCAAGCAGCCGCGTCACGCCGGGCCACACGACGTTCTCATGCAGATCGCTCTTGCCCTCGCTGAGCAACGCCCCGTACCAGTCCGCGACCTCGTCCCAACCCGCGCCGCCCGTGTCCTTCCCGGGGACCCAGTCCAGCGCCTTGGCGATCTCACGCGGCGCCGCGTCGATGTACCGCACCTCCCGCTTCGTCCGCGGGTGCAGGAAACTGATCTGCCCGAGGTGCAGCGCCACCCGCGAAATCGGGTCGTGCGGCGCGCTGTACGCCTTGTCACCGGCGACAGGGCAACCGATCGACGCCAGGTGCGCCCGGATCTGGAACGGGTAGTCCGTTTCCGCGTTGATCCGAAGCAGCGTGAACGCCTCACCCAGCTTGTTCACCCGGTAGTGCGTGACCGCGCGGTAATGCTTCGCGTCCTCATACCCGGACTGCGCATCGGAGAGCTCGGAGCCGATCGGCATGGCGTCCATCACGCCCCGCCGATTCTCGACCAGCATCGTGTGCACCGTCCCGACATACCCGACGTCGATCGTCGTGTCGTCCGACACCCCGGGCCGCCCGCAGACCAGCGCCGTGTACGCCCGCCCCGCCTGACGCGTCCGGAACGACTCGCTCATCATCACCGCCGCGTCGCGCGAACGCGCAAACGCCAGCACGCCGCTCACGTCTCGGTCGAGGTGCTGCACGGGGTACAACGTCGCCCCGCGCCGCCCACCGACCGCGCGGATCGCATGATCCATCGCCGTCGGCCTCGATCGCTGCCCCGGCCCGTCGGGCGAGTGGCAAATCATCCCCGCGGGCTTCGCCACCACGACGATGTCGTCATCCGCCTCGATCACGCGGAACCCCGGCGGCGCATCCGGCTCGCGACGCTCCTGCTTCGGCGCTCCGTAGGGCGGTCTCGGTCCGCGCGGGCCCGACGGCGGTCGCCCGCCCGGGCGTCGGTCAGGCCGTCGCTGCATCACGCCTCGCTCCACCCTTCCGCGCGTTTGCTTCACGCGCTTCCTCAATGCGATCCAGCAGCCAAGCCGCGAACGCAGGCTTGTCAATCCCGCAGCCCGTCGTTGCGATCGGCTCGTCCTCGCCCGTCGCCAGGAGGGTCGCGTCGATCGTTTCCGATTCCATGGTCTCGAGCGGGTTCGCCACGATCAGGTCGATTCCCTTTCGCTCGAGCTTCTCCCTCGCCGACTCGAGCATCCGAGAACGCGGCTCGAGCGCAAACCCCACCAGCATCTGACCGGGCTTCCGCCGCGCCGAACACCCCGCCAGCAAGTCCGGCGTCCGCTCGAACTCAATCGTCATCCGATCCGCGTCCCGTCGGCGTTTGCCGAACGGGTCAGCCTGCCCCGCGACGGGGCGGTAGTCCGAAACCGCCGCGGCCATGACGAGGATTTCATGTTGATGAAGCTGCTCGCCGAGCCGCGCCTCGAGATCGGCGCATGAACGATACTTCACAAGCTCGATCCCATTCTCACTCGGACGAAGAGGCGTCGGCCCGAGCAGAAGCGTCACCGACCACCCCCGACGGGCGGCTTCATCCGCCAGCGCCACGCCCAGGCGGCCCGAAGAGCGGTTTCCGAGGAAACGGACCGCGTCGATCGGCTCGTGCGTCGGGCCCGCGGGAATGAGAAGACGTGGCTGTCGCATGTTGTGAGGCTGTCCGGAACTCTGGCGTCGTGATCGGATCCGAGCGGGCCCGGGCGACGTAGCGCCGAGCACGGCATCCTATAGTGACCCCGCGCCCGGTGGCGCAGGAATTGGCTACGGCGTCGTGTGTCGCGTGGGTCTCGCGACGCTTTCGACCCGTTCGAAGCACGCCGCGGTCCGCCGCGTTAGCGTACGCCCCCGCACGGACCAGAGAGCGACACCCGGCGCCGCGACGCGCCGACGGAAGCACCGAGAGCAGCGAAAGCATGGCACGAAGCAAGAAGAAGCTGGGCGAGATTCTGGTCGGCTGGGGGGTCGCGAACTCCGCGCAGATCGAGAAGGCTGTCAAGGTCGCGAAGAAGTCCGGCAAACGCCTCGGCGAGTCCCTTATCGACGAGGGCTTCGCGAGCGAGGAGCAGGTCTCCAAGGCCCTCGCCGAGCAGTTCAAGCTCCCCTACGTCGACCTCGCCGCCGCGGGCGTCTCCGACCAGATCGACCTCAAGGCGATCGACGAGGGCATCATCAAGAAGTACCACGTTCTGCCCATGGGCAAGCAGAACGGCAAGATGAAGCTCGTGGTCCATGACCCCATGAACCTCGAACTGCTCGACAACCTCCGCTTCCGCCTCAACACCGAGCTCGACCTCCACATGGCGAGCCGCGCCCAGATCCGCCGCTTCCTCGAGCAGCACCAGCAGGGCACCGCCGCCGTCTCGAGCGATCAGTCCCTCGTCACCGACTCGATCGACCGGACCATCGACCGCTCCGTCGATCGCTCGATGGACAAGTCCATCGACGTCACGGGCGAGGACTCACCGGTCGTCCGTCTCGTCAACCGCATCCTCTCCGAGGCCGTGCGGATGCGAGCGAGCGATATTCACGTCGAGCCCATGGGCGACCGCGTGCGCCTCCGCTACCGAATCGACGGCGTCTGCATGGAGCGTGACAACCTCCCGAAGCGCATGCAAAATGCCATGCTCAGCCGCCTCAAGCTCCTCGCGGGCGTCAACATCGCCGAGAAGCGCGTCCCGCAGGACGGCCGCATCAAGCTCAACGTCGACGACGTCGACATCGACTACCGCGTCTCGTCCTGCCCGACCTACCACGGCGAAAGCGTCGTCCTCCGTATCCTCCGCCCCGACGCCGTCCGCATCGGCCTTTCAAACCTCGGCTTCGAGCCCGAGAACCTCGATACCTTCAACCGCATCATCCGCCGCCCCAACGGCATCTTCCTCGTCACGGGCCCGACCGGTTCGGGCAAGACAACCACCCTCTACTCAGCCCTCGACGTCCTCAACCGACCCGACCGCAAGATCATCACCGCCGAGGACCCGGTCGAATACAACTTCGAAGGCATCAACCAGTGCCAGGTCCGCGACGACATCGGCCTCGGCTTCCCCTCGATCCTCCGATCGATGCTCCGCCAGGCCCCCAACATCATCCTCGTGGGCGAAATCCGAGACCGTGAAGTCGGCGAGATCGCGATCCAGGCCGCCCTCACGGGCCACCTTGTTTTCTCGACCCTCCACACCAACGACGCCCCCTCGGCCATCACCCGACTGATCGACATGGGCATCAAGCCCTTCCTCGTCGCCAGCTCGATCCAGGCCATCCTCGCGCAGCGACTCATCCGAGTCCTCTACGACCCCTCGAAGAAGCTGGCCGAGCGCGAAGACCTCGACCCCAAGTACCTCAGCCTCATCGATCTCACCGTCGAAGAAGCCCTCGGCAAGGTCTACAAGCCCGTCCCCTGCGACGCCGCCCCGGGCGGATACAAGGGACGAAAAGGCGTCTTCGAGATGATGATGATGAGCGCCGAGATCCGCGACCTCGCCTTCAAGCTCGCCCCCGTGGCCGAGCTCAGGCGCGCCGCCCTCGCCGGCGGCATGAAGCCCCTCGTCTACGACGGCAAGATCAAGGTCCTCAACGGCGTCACGACCGCCGACGAGATCGCCCGCGTCAGCCAGGTGGCTTCCGAACAGGACTGATTGACCAGAGCTGATCGGCGCCGACCCGGGCGCCCGGAAGGTGGTGCACTTTGTCAACGATGCAGATCGACCGGCTCCTCGACACCGTCGTCAAGCTCGGCGCGGCCGACCTCCACCTCACCGTGGGGCGCCAGCCGACCATCCGCATGCACGGCGGCCTGCGCAACCTGCAGACCAAGGTCCTCGACAGCGACGACATGGTCACGCTCATGAAGTCGATCACGCCCGAGCGGAACCAGCAGGAACTCCAGGAAGAAGGCGGCTCCGACTTCGGCTTCGCGTACGGCGACGCCGCCCGATTCCGAGTGTCCGTCTTCCGTCAGCGTGGCGACCTCGCGATCGTCCTCCGACAGATCCCGACCAAGCTGCTGACCTTCGACCAGATCGGCCTCCCCGACATGGTTAAGGACCTCATCCGACGGCCCCGAGGTCTCTTCCTCGTCACCGGTCCAACCGGCTCGGGAAAGACCACCTCGCTCGCCACGATGATCGATTACGTCAACCAGTACCTCGAGCGGCACATCATCACGATGGAAGACCCGATCGAGTACTACCACTACCACAAGAAGTCGATCGTCAACCAGCGGGAGGTCGGCAGCGACGTCCCGAGCTTCGCCGAAGCCCTCCGCCGCGCCCTCCGACAGGACCCGGACGTCATCCTCGTCGGCGAAATGCGAGACCTCGAGACGATCGAGGCCGCCGTCCGAGCCGCCGAAACCGGTCACCTTGTGTTTGGTACCCTCCACACCACGGGCGCCGCCAAGACCATCGACCGACTCGTCGACGCCTTCCCCGTCAGCCAGCAGAACCAGATCCGTGTCCAGCTCTCCACCGCCCTCATCGCCATCCTCTCCCAGGTGCTGATGCGCCGCGTGGACATCAAGGGCGTCGTCGCGGCCTACGAGTTCCTCGTCATCACCCCCGCCATCGCCAACCTCATCCGCGACAACAAGAGCTTCCGAATCGACTCGATGATCCAGACCGGCAAGCGCTACGGCATGCAGCTCCTCGACGACCACCTCTGGTCGCTCTACAGCAAGGGCTGGATCAGCGCCGAGGACATGATCGACAAGGGCAAGAACCAGGCCGGCCTCCGTGACAAGGTCCTCGCGGCGGGTGGCCAGATCAGCCGCCCTGAACTCCTTGGCGGCGAGGACGATGAAGAGTGATTTCATCTCCGCCGCCCCGGCGGTAGGCGTTTATTTGCATTTATCTTCGTCTCTGTGCGCAGAATGCGACACATACCGACTGTCTTATTGATCTTTGCCTGGATTTTGAAGTAGGATTGTCAAAACACGCCCCATCCCGGTGCGAATAGGCTTCCACAGCGTCGCGGAGCACGCGACAAGGCGGTGAAAGAATGGACCCTTCCGAACTCAAAGGTCGCAAGCTTGGGCGCGTGCTCGTCAAGCTCGGCAAGTGCACGCGCGAACAGGTCCATGAAGGCCTCACCAAGCAAAAGGACGGGTCCGCCGCCGGCAAGAAGATCGGCGAGATCCTCGTCGAGATGGGAACCATCACCCAGCTCGATCTCCAGGAGGCTCTCGCCGGCCAGGCCGGCATGAAGTACGTGGACGTTTCCAAGATCACGATCCCGCAGGACGCCTTGGACGCCGTCCCCGCCGAGAACGTGAACACCTACCACGTCCTCCCGATCGAGTACGACAAGGCGACGAAGCGGCTGAAGGTCGCCCTCAAGAGCCCGGATAACTTTCACGCCGTCGACGACCTCCGCCTGCTCATGGGCTTCAAGGTCGAAGCGGTCGTGGGGGACCCCGACGCGATCGAGGGGCTCATCAAGGAGCACTTCTCCAAGTCCGAGTCGATGGTCGACGTCGTCAGCGCCCTCGCGGGCGACGAGCGCTTCGCCTCCCTCGGCGAGCACTCCGACGCCTCGATCGACCTCGACGCCGTCATGGAGGCCGCCGACGACAACCAGGTCGTCAAACTCCTCAATCTCGTGCTCCTTCAGGCCATCAAGGACCGCGCGAGCGACATCCACTTCGAGCCGTTCGAGAACGAGTTCAAGATGCGCTACCGCATCGACGGCGTCCTCTATGAAATGGTCCCGCCGCCCAAGCACCTCGGCTCCGCCATCACCAGCCGCGTCAAGGTCATGGCCGAGCTCGACATCGCCGAACGCCGCCTGCCGCAGGACGGCCGCATCGAACTGAAGGTCGGCGGCCTCCCGGTCGACCTCCGCGTCGCCGTCCTCCCGACCATCTACGGCGAGAGCGTCGTGATGCGTGTGCTCGACCGCTCCAATGTCGAGCTGAGCATCGACCGCGTCGGCCTGCGCGAGGACGACTTCAACAAGACCCTCGGCCTCATCCACAAGCCCAACGGCATCGTCGTGGTCACGGGCCCGACCGGCTCGGGCAAGACCACCACGCTCTACGCCGCGCTCGCCCACCTCAACGACATCAAGACCAAGATCCTCACCGCCGAAGACCCCGTCGAGTACGACATCGACGGCCTCTGCCAGGTGCAGGTCAACGACGAAGTCGGGCTCACCTTCGCCAAGGCGCTCCGCTCCTTCCTCCGTCAGGACCCCGACGTGATCCTCGTCGGTGAAATCCGCGACCTCGAGACCGCCCAGATCGCCGTGCAGGCCTCCCTGACCGGCCACCTTGTGCTCTCGACCCTCCACACGAACGACGCCCCGAGCTCGATCATCCGTCTCGTGGACCTCGGCATCGAGCCGTTCCTCCTGACCGCGACCATCGAGGGCATCGTCGCCCAGCGTCTCGTTCGCCGCCTCGACCCCGCGGTCAAGGAGCTCTACGTCCCCTCCGACGAGGAACTGATGGAGCTCCAGATCACCCGGGAGGAGATCGGCGACCGCAAGTTCTCGAGGCCGGGACGGACCGATCGCGTCGGCGGTGGTTACAAGGGCCGGATGGCCCTCTTCGAGATCATGTCGCTCGACGACAACATGCGCGAACTCATCATGAAGGAAGCGAGCACGGCCGTGCTGCGTGAACACGCCAGGCGCCGGGGGATGAGGAGCCTCCGCGAGTGCGGCCTGCTCGCCATCTACGAGGGCGTGACGTCGGTGGACGAGGTCCTCCGCGAAACGCTCGGCGAGGATTGATCGAACCGATCGCGGACCGGACGGGATAAAGGAAGAGACGCCGACCGGGGCGACGTAAGCCCCGCGGGAGCAAGCAAGAATGCCGACGTTTTCATACGAAGCCCTGAACGTCTCGACGGGCAAGCCCCAGAAGGGCACCATCGAGGCCACGTCGAGCGAGGACGCGATCGCACGGATCAAGTCCCAGCAGCTCTTCCCGACGAAGGTCAAGCAGACCAAATCGTCCAAGAAGGATGGTGGGGGCGCCGACGCCGCCTCGCCCGCGAAGAAGAAGAAAAAGAAGAGCGGCGGATCGATCGCCATCGGCGGCGTCTCCAAGAAGCAGCTCACGCTCTTCACCCGCCAGCTCTCGACGCTCCAGGACGCCGGCCTCCCCCTGCTCCGGAGCCTCCAGATCCTCGAACAGCAGCAGAAGCCGGGCGTCATGAAGAACGTCCTCGGCGGCGTCTGCGAAGAGGTCGAGGGCGGCTCGTCGCTCTCGGACGCGATGGCCAAGCACAAGGCCGCGTTCGACATGCTCTACGTCAAGATGGTCAACGCGGGCGAGATCGGCGGCGTTCTGGACGTCATCCTCCAACGCCTCGCCGAGTTCATGGAGAAGGCCGAACGCCTCAAGAGGAAGATCAAGGGCGCGATGGTCTACCCGATCGTGGTCGTCCTGATCGCGGTCCTGATCCTCACGGGCATCATGGTGTTCATCATCCCGCAGTTCAAGGAGATCTTCAACGACTTCGGCGTCGAGCTCCCCGGGCTGACCATCTGGCTGATCAACACCAGCAACTGGGTCGCGGGCAACTTCCCGGGCGCCCCGTTCCCGGGCTTCGGCGCCGTCGTCGTAATCGGCTCGCTCGCCTGCGCCCCGATCGTCTGGTGGCTCATCCGCAAGATCGGTCCGGGCCGCGCCGTCACCGACGTGCTCATGCTCTGGACCCCGATCTTCGGCACCCTGATCCGCAAGACCACGATCGCTCGCTTCACCCGGACCCTCGGCACCCTCATCGGCGCAGGCGTCCCGATCCTCGAGGCCGTTACGATCACCAAGGAAACCAGCGGCAACTGGGTCTATGAGCGCGCCCTCCAGAAGGCGCACGACTCGATCCGCGAGGGCGAGAGCTTCGCGCAGCCCCTCCGCGAATCGAAGACGTGCGACGCCATCGTCATCAACATGATCGACGTCGGCGAGGAGACCGGTGAGCTCGACGCGATGCTCCTGAAGATCGCGGACAACTACGACGAAGAGGTCGACGTCGCCGTCGCCTCCCTCGTCAGCCTCCTCGAACCCCTCATGGTCGTCGTGCTCGGCGGCATGGTCGGCACGATCGTCGTGGCGATGTTCATGCCCATGGTGAAGATGATCGAGAGCCTCAACAGCGGCGGTCTCTAAGGCGCCACGCCGCGAAGAGCGCCGGACCGATCGCACAGACGCGACACGCCCGGCGTGAACGGAGCGACATGACCGAAGTGTCAGACATCGCCGCCAGGATCGAACGGGGCCCGGAGCGTCCGGGCTTCACGATCACCGAGGTGCTCTTCAGCGTCCTGATCATTGGGCTGCTGATCGGCATGCTCATCGTCGCCATGCGCGCCTCGGGCGTCATCGCCCAGCGCCAGGCGGGCGAGGCGAACGTCCGCGCGATGGCCGCGGGCGCGGAGGTCTTCCGCTCCGAGTTCGGCTTCGAGCTCCCCCTCGTCCACGACGGCGCGCCGCTCCGAAGCCCGCTCCCGCTCGTCGGCGGCTTCCCGTACCTCTCGAGCCCGATCGATGAGCAGAGCTACGAGCTCGCGACGGGCGTCAGGCGATGGATTCCCGCGGTCTATAACCGCGGCGCCCCCGAGACCGACAGCTTCCTCCGCGGACGCGACTCGGTGGACCTCGGCGCCCTCGCGTACTCGTCGGACTATCCCGAGGAGCGGTACAGCAAGTTCAGCCTCTCGTACTACCTCGTCGGCGCCCTCGGCTCCGCCGTCGACGGCCTCGACGGCCCGGGCATGGTCGAGGTCGAACGCACGGGCGGCTTCCGCGGCGTCGAGACCGACACCAGCGCGAACCCCCGCGGCGCCGCCCGCGTCCGCCAGCGCTTCGACCCGTTCTTCGATCCCGACAGCCGAGGCGCCACGCTCGACCCGCAGTACATCGATCCGATCGAGTACGTCGAGCACGGGCGGACCGAGGCCGACGCGGTGCTCCCTTCGGGCCAGGAGGACTACCTCCGCGCCATCGTCGATCGCAACGGCAAGTCTTACCGCTACTACCGCTGGGAGCGTGGCGACCGCCTCGGCGCGTTCGACAACGTGATCGAGCTCAACATCCCGCGCGTGCTGCTCGACCCCGCGGCGTTCCGCCTCGCGCTCGAGCAGTACGACGGCGGTCAGCCCGTCACCGCGGACCCGACGCTCGGGAACGCGCAGCTCCGCTCGGCCCGCTGGGCCATCGTTGGCGCCGGCGCCGACGGCGTCTTCGGCACCGAGCCGATTGACGTGCTTGCGACCGCGACCGGGCGCGGCGGCATCCTCCCGAGCCCGGGCGACTCCGAGTACGACGACGTGCTCATCGAGCTCCAGACCTTGGCGCAGTCGGACAACGTCGTGCAGGTAGGACGCTGATTTCATGAGGCCGACAGGCAGCCACATCTCCCGCCACGCGTTCACGCTGATCGAGCTGTTCGTCGTTCTCTCGATCGCGGCGATCGTGATCACCATCGCGACCCCCGCGATCACGGGCCTCGTGCGGTCGTCGCAGGCGTCGCTCTCGTCCAACGCCGTGCTCGGCGGCGCGACCATCGCCCGCGACCTCGCCCAGCGCGAGGGGTCGGACGTCGCCGCGGTCTTCCTCCGCGACGAGGGCGGTCCCATCCGCATCCTCATCGCGATCAAGGCGGGCGATCTCGACGATTTCGACGAGGCCTACGACCCCTACCAGGACGGCGTGCTCAACAACCAGCCCATCGTTCGCCGGGAGGTCTTTGCGCCGATCCCCGACGCCCCGGTGCTCGAACTCGCCGAAGCGTTCGAGGTGCGTGGCTTCGCCGCGCCGTACTCGTTGCAGCCCCTCGGCACGATCGGCGAAGATGAGCAGCCCGTCTGGTACGACAGCAACCTCTACGGAGGCAACGGCGACCCCAACGGCGTCCCGGTCACCGCCAAGCTCGAGGGCAACTGGATCGCGCCCGAGAGCGGGCACTACGACCCGACCGATCCGGGCGGCGCCACCGTCGTGAGCGGCGGTTCGGAACGCGGCACCCCGCGCCAGAGCTTCATGCTCCGCTTCGAGGGCGGCACGGGCAAGCTCGTGCTCTCCGGTCCGCCCGTGCTGGTCGTGGATCCGCGTCCCGCGCTGCACCTCCAGTCCGACTACCAGCCCGCGGTCACGCCCGACGTCGCGAGCGGCGCCCCGCGTGACTGGTGGCGAGCCGAACAGGCCGACTCGGCGTACGACTGGGCGCGGACCGTCCTCCGCGCCGAGGCCGACGCTTACTGGGGCGTCGACCCGAGCCGCGATCGCCGGCGCGTGAAGCGCGCGCTGCTCATCGGCCTCTATTCGAACGACACGGTGCTGTGCGCGCCTGTCTCCCGCGTCTCTGTCTACCGCACCACCGAGCTCGCCAACGCGATCGGTGGCACGGGCGTGAACGCGATCACCAACTCGCTCTACGAGCCGTTCGAGAAGAACGGCCAGATCGCGCTCGACACCGGCCCACCCGCCAGCGGCGGGGGCGTGGCGTATCGCTCGGGCGTGCTCTCGGCGTTCAACGGCGACGAGCAGCTCGCGAGGGAGCGCATCAACCAGTGGATCAACGGCGACACGAACTTCAACGGTCAGCTCTTCGACCTCGGACGCGGGGGGACCGAACTCCCGGACTCGCCCGCGGCGCAGATCTTCACGGTCGATCCGGTGTCGGGCGACCTGCGGGAGGTGGTCCGGTGACCCCCGGAAACACATCTCGCAACGGCTTCACGCTCGTCGAGGTGCTCCTCGCGGTCCTGGTGCTCGGCATCGGTCTGCTCGGCCTCGCGGCGGTCTTCCCGGTCGTCATCGCCCAGCAGCGCCAGTCCAGCGAAACCATCGCGGCGACGGGCGTGGCGGCGAGCGTCGAGGCGATGCTCTTTGACGGCGACGGCGCCCCCGGTCTCCGCGCGATCCTCCGCGATCCGGGCTTCGGTCGTCTGGCGGCGATCAACAACGGTGAACCGGTCGCGAGCTACAACGCCGTCGGCGCCCCGACGGGGTCACCACAGCCCTCGGACGCGAACGACGCGTGGGTCGCGTCGGGCTCGCTGCTGTGGGAGACGACGTTCACCTGGCAGAGCACGGGCTTCGGCGCCCACAACCGCCTCATCGGCAGCTTCCCCAATCTCATGGGCGTGAACCGACTCGCCGACGCGGTTCGCGAGGTCGGCCTTGTGCAGATCGGCACGGGTCCGTACCTCGAGTGGGACGCCGACAACGCGGACTTCACGATCGACAACGGCGGCGGCGCCCGCATCCCCGGCGCGTGGCAACCGACGACGAACAATGACGCGAACGTCCACCCGGGCGTCACCACGCTCCCGGTCGACGCCCG
>PAKY01000078.1 GCA_002706885.1 Phycisphaerae bacterium | reverse complement strand
GCGTTCAGCGATGTCCATCCGGCCCATGACCTTGACGCGGCTGGTGATGGGGGCGGTGAACGCTTCCGGAAGCTCGCGGACCAGTCGTAGCACGCCATCAACCCGCATGCGAACCAACGCTCGATCTTCGAGGGGCTGAATGTGAAGATCGCTGGCGCCACGCTGGAGGGACTCGAACAGCAACGCATCGACGAGCCTGACCACATCGCCTTTGCCGGAGGTCGACAGCAGATCCCGCTCGGCGACGGCGAGCAGGCGGTCGACGTCAGCTGCCTCGGTTTCAGCGGGAGCCCTCGGATCGTTAGAGTTCGCGTTCTCAACCGCTGCGTAGTGAGCGTCGATGGCGGCGGCGATCACCTCGCCATCGACAACGTCGGTGGTCACTGCAACGCCGAGGCGGGCTCGAACGTTGAGCGGTGCTGCGATGGGTGTTGAGTCGGCGATGACAAGAGACTCGACTTCATCGTCGCCAGCGCGGCTGAAGATCAGGTGCTGGCGGGCGAAGTCGCGGGGCACCAGGCGCAGAAAACGATCGGTCGGCTGCCAGGTCGCTGGCTCGCCGATGCGTTCTGTCGCCGGAGTGAATTCTGTGGTAGCAGCGGTCATCACCGGATGATCCGTGGGTGGACCTTCGGGAACCCGTCATCAACCTCGGCAGCGTCGAGCGCGTCCCGGCTCAGATGCTTGAGGTCGCGGAATGACGTATCGCGGAGCACTTCGGCCCGGATGAGCGCGAAGAAGCGAGAACGCGACGCCGATCGAGACCGATCCTTGAATAGCTCTCCGATCAGCGGGATCTCCCCGAGCAGCGGAACGCGGGATTCGGCGTTGGCGTCCGAGGTGATCTCGATGCCACCAACAACGATGCAGTGACCATCGGGAATGGTGGCGCGGCTGCTGAGACCCGTCTGTTGTCGCGGCGGCGGCAACGCCGGGTCGGCTGAATCGCCGGTAAATGAACTCAGCGACACACTGTACTCAAGGATGATGTGATCGCCAGCTGCGATCTGCGGCGTGACAGTCACCTGCGTGCCCGCCTGCGAAGACCCGCCGAAGGAGGTCGTGGCCACGGTATCCGACGCGTTGGTGCTGAGGAACGGCTCCTCCACCACTGAATCCAAAGTAGCTTGCTCGTTATTGTTGACAAGAACGCGAGGTCGGCTCAGCGAGCGACCACGGCTCACCTGTTCGATAGCGGTGATCACAGCGGAGAAATCGCCGGGATCGAGCACGACCGCCGTGCCACCGGCGCCCCCTCCGAGACGCGGACCGCCGTCAAGTGGCGTAACGGGGCTCAAACCGAACAATGAGGTCAGGCCGACAAGCGTGCCGGCGTCCGACACGAGATACTGGAGTTCGACGCCGAGGTCCTGAGACTCGCCCTCGTTGAGCGAGACGAGAAAAACCTCCAGCATCACCTGCGGCTGCCGCTTATCGATTTCTTCGATCAAGGCTTCGATGCGATCGAGTTGTCGCGGATCACCAATCGCGAGGATTCGATTGCCCTCGGAGTCCACGGTGAGCTCGATCTCATCATCGAGCGACCGACCAGTCAGAGAACTGGCGGTCGGTGGGCTAGCCGCTACATCGTCGCTCGCTGCTGGCGTGGCCTTCGCAAATCCCCGAGAAACCAGTCGGTTGATGATCTCCGCGACTTGTTCAACGGAACGGTTGCTTACCACGATCGATCGCACGGCACGGCGAGCCTCGGGCGGCACGTCGGTGAGGTCGGCCAACAGACGTTCGACTTCGGCATGAACCTGTGGGGTCGCCGTAACGTGAAGCGTGTCGGTCAACTCGTTGACTTTCACACGGGTTGACCGGTCAATGAAGGCCGTGGCCGGAGCCGCCGCATCCACCAGCAGTGACTGAACGACGCTAGCGACTCGCTCAGCACCGTATGGGCCGGGTCGATAGACGCGCGTGACGGGCAACACGCCGGAATCGAGCTCTTCGAGCAACTGCCTGACCGCGTCAGCACGCTCGCGAGAGGCCAGCACGAGCACTGACGCTCCATCCACGCCGGCCAAAATTGCGCGGCCGCCGCCTCCTTTAGAGCTACCGCCGGTGAAGGTCGGAAAGGCCGAGCGTATGAACTCCGAAGCGACCTCAGGCGGGAGGGATCGGAGCGGCACCCGAACAATAACATTGCTAGCCGCGGAGACGTCAAGCCGTTCAACGAGCTCGACGATCCGCAACAGCGACTGACGATTCGCGGCAACGACGATCTCGTCAACGTCGGCCAAAACTTGAACTTGACGCTGATCCAGCGAAATCCGCAGGGTCTCGGCTACGATTTCAGCGTCCGCGTGCTCAAGCGTCAGCGCGACTTTCGCATAGCCGGGGAAGCCCAGCTCATTAATGGCGACTCTCGACGCATCAAGAATCGCAGAAGCCTCGGGCGCTTCATTGGTCCGCACAACGGACAGAGAGCGGCTATCGCGAGCACGACGAACTGTCGTGAATCCTTGTTGAGCCAATGCTTGTTGCGCTAGGCTCCAGACCGACTCGGCCGAAAGTGCCCGGCCACCGCGAACGACTACCTCGCCGCGTACGACGCCCTCGTCGTAGAGGATCGGCACGTCAGCGACTGTCGAGGCAAGATCGATGAGGCGTGGGAGCTCCACCGAGCCGGTTAGCGAATAGAGCTCACCTGCGCTTGGCTGCGTCGTAACCGCCGATGACACGAGTGTGAGCGCCGGCGACAGTAGCCAGGTTGGAAAGCCCATCGACGTACCTCTGTCGATGCCACAGCGGAGTTTATTGCGCCTCTACTCGGCGACCCGCATCATGGCGGCGAACAGAGCCACCATATCGCTCTCTCGTTGAAGCCGCGCCTGCCGAGCCTGGAACACGCGAGGATCACGCTGACGATCCACGCAGACCTGATGTGCCTCGGCGGACGCGGTACTTCGCTCCCTAAAGGCTCTGGCGAGCTCGGCGGTAGCGTTCAGGACCTGACGTCTCACGGCGTCGCTGTCGGTGCCGATTCGCCACTCCGGTGCAAGCGCACCGTCAATGCGGTGCGTGGCACACGGCAGCGTGTCCGCGAACGAGAGTCCGCCAATGACCGTCGACGAAGCGAACCGCTGGCGTGCCTCATCAACGCTCATCCGGAGGATACGGACTTCCTCTACCAACTCGGCGATGGACGACACCGCCGCGGCGCGTCGAGCTGGCGGCAGGTCGTGGCTTCTAGCGGCCAATCGAGCCTCGCGAAGGGCCTCTCTTGATTCTTTGAGTTGCCGGGTGAGGGCGAGGGCATCCACAGCATCAGACGAATTCGCAACCTCCTGCAACAGCTGATCGACCTCCCCGTCAGTAGCGCCCGATGCAGCCAGCACTCCCGGAGTTACGCCAAGCGAGATGAGCCGCTCGAAATTCTCGGGCGCGTGCGACGCCCCAAACGGCGAGTATGCACAGACCATGCAGACAAGAATGAAGTGAAGCACCATCGGTTAATCTCCCGTCGCGCAGGGCACCGCAAAGCGTAGGACCCCAGCCCCTATAGCTCCGCGGGCGAAGTACTCAAGGCAGTATTTTTAATCAAACGTTAACTGTTGGAGTTAAGTGTATTTCTGAACGAGACTTGTCGCAAGTGAAAGAATGGCGACAAAGGGTGCGTCGCTGGCGGGTGTCGATGGGTTCCCGAAACTGGGCGTTCGATCGCCGACCTGACCACGAGAATTGGTGCCCGCTGGACGCAAGCGATAGGAGTCATTCGCATGCAGAGCGAGTCGAATAGGTGGGGAAAACGCGTCTTCGGGACGACAATTCTCATCTTGTTGTCTGCGATTACCCCGGGACCTGAGGCGTCTGCGCAGCCGGCGTGCTGTGACGACCCTTGGCTGCTAAGTGGTCAGTTCGAATATCGCTTCGGATTCAACTACTACAAATCTCTGTCTGGCTCGGCCGAAGCGGAGATCATAATTTGTGGTTCGGACGCAATACCCGAACCAGTCTATGGTTCAGCGAGCGCATCTAGGTTCGAAACGTTATCTTCAAGCTACCAGCTGCAAGCGACCGGCGACATTGTCGGGCTGCATTGTGATCCCTGTACATCACTAAGTCCGTCGATGCTCATGTTCCTTATTGGAGACTTCGACCAAAACGATAGCTCATATAGCACTCAAATTAGCAGTCGCTATGATGCAGATGGTGGCGGACCGTGCGAGTTGGATCCGATCAATTGGCTGTGCGAAGGTGACTGGTCAAATCAGTTGAGCACACGGTTCGGCCTCTTCGCGGCTCCCATCGCCGTCGAGCTTACCTCATCTTGTGGATTAGATCGAATTCTATTCAGCGGCGAATGCATTGCGGGTCTTACCGACATAATTTATCCGCCTTTCAGCACGTGGGTTCCTCTCACGCTAGTTGGCGGCGACGCAACGCAAGAAGTGTCACCACGAATCGCCGGTGCGTCCAATTTGATCGTGGAGCCCTATGTGTCGTCTGCGCGCATGGGCTACGTGGCCACTGCCAGTTTAAGCGTGTCGTTTACATCGCAACCCATTGGATGCAATAACGCGTCTCTGCCGGGGACGATCGATCGAAATGATCTTTGGCGAGAGACAATGTCGTTAGAGCTCGCGCTGCCTCAGCCGGTAGATCCCTTCTCAACGGAGATCTCTGACGACTTGAGTACTTGTAATCTGGGTGGTGCGGGTGCGGCAGAGGTGGCAGTAGATGATCTGCAGCTTTCATCGTTAGCAAAGGCTGTAGATTTGTCGTATCAGATGCCCGGTTCAAATTGGAAACTAGAGCGGCAATACACGTCAGAAGCGACGACGTTCCGCAGTGTACTTGTGGGCGGACCGCGCGGCCACGCCGGCGAGCAGTGGGCTATCTCGGCAGTTCCGCGGATCTTGCCTGGGCCAGCGGATCCCTCGCCGCTTCCAGTCGACGCCTTTGATCTCCTCGACGGTCAAGCGGTCCCGGAAGGGGAGAATGTTCCCTCCAGTCTTGCTGCTGTCGATCCTCCGCCTCATCGAGACTTGGCGATCATCGGTCTGCCCATTCAGTCGACCTCGGTTTTTAGGGTCCACGGTGACGGGACATGGAAGCCTGACGGAACACAGCAATCCACCATTACTCGCGTCAGCGCGGATGAAGATCATGCGATCACCTATCAAGGGACGCCGGTAGACACCTACCGACTGAGTTCCCCGGGCGGCGGAGTTCGGTACTTCGCGGACGATACACTGCTTGACGCCATTCCCAATCAGTCTTTGCAGGTGCCCGAGTCTTCGGAGTTTGATCACCCTGTTGGCGAGCTCCCTCGGAACCGGCTTGCGTTTGCTGACGTTGCCGGTCGACTACTTGTAGAAACCCCCCCCGCCGGTAACGCGAGATATTATGAGTATGCCGGCATCGATACTGACTTGCGATCGCCGGCGATATTCTCTGATGCGGGGGAAAGTAACGCCGCGCGACTGTCCGTAATCTATTTTCATGGACGTCCTAGCGACCCCACCACGCCGGATCCGGTTGGCCGGGCGGTCTTTGACTGGTATGCGGGCAGTGACGGGACGGTTGATGTGCCCGAGGTGCTTGAGCTTCGTCTGCGTGGTGCCGCCGTCGAAGTTCCAGACGGTCTGGGAGGATGGACGCGAATTCAAGAAGTCGAGTACATGTACAATGACGGTACATACAACAATGCCGACCTCGGGGTCGCAGGAGATTTGATCCAGGTTATCACAAAGACGCTAGTCGATGAAAACGAGTCAAATGCTCTCGATCCATGGAGGTACCAGTATACGCAGTATCGATATTATAACGAAGGTAGCTTGTCGACACACACAATTGACGGGCAGCCACTCAATGGACTCGATCATCAGCTCAAAGCCATAATTGGCCCCGAACAGATCGAGTATTTCGCGGCTGAGGACCTCAATGCGGGTAGAGATCTGCATGCCGCGGCGGCTCATCTGCTAACGCTTGGCGACAATGATGTGGTGCTGGGCGGTACGCCCCTTGATCTGGCAGGTCAGATCTGTACATACGATACCTCGACTGGACGACTTTCGAGCCGCTGGGTTGCCAGCGGATCATGTGGCTGCGGCGGGAGCGGAGGTTCGCAGGCGGTAGCCAGTCGGTTCGATTACGAACTTTTTGAGTATGAGTGGGAGGACGGAATCGTCGATGATACCGGGAAGACGATCCGCGTGCTTGAGTCCGTGGATCTGGACGGTACTGGTCCTGGCGGTCGTGCACCGTATCGGGCGACCTACCGCGACTACAAGTATATCGCCGACGGAACGTCTTCCGCCGCGACTGCGGCGTATTTGGTGGCCGAGGCGACGGTGGCTGATTCGAATACGTCAAACAGTGTGTTTGATTCGGGGGACCAGTGGGCGAGGTACATTGTTTATGGCGAGGATAGCACGCGGTCAGACTACAAGGCTGTTGTAGAGGAGTGGGACGTACGTGGGTCTTCGGCGTACGCCTCCGTCGACACGCAGCTGAGTCAGCCTCGCGTCGCACCGACATTTGACACCGCTGGTATCAAGCGTACTTACACATATGACGCGAACGCTCGCCGAAGCGGCGAATTCGTTGAGACGCCTGCCGGCGTCAGTCAGCTGTCGAACACAACCTATTCTAGTGGGAGCCGCAACGATCTCGTAACGAGCCGAAGCGAGTTTGTAGGCGGCATCAGCTTGTCGCAGTCAGACGCGAGCTACGGCTACCACGATTCGGATTCGACGATCGTCTCCCGCGTGAAGTTTCGGCGGCCGCTCGACCCGGAGTCAGAAAACGGCCCGCGTCCCGCCGAAGCATTGGATCCTGACCTCGACAGCCACTACGCGGTTACATGGCAGTTTTACGACAAGTTGGGGCAGCTCCGCTGGACTCGTCAGCCAGACGGGGTGATGAGCTATGTGGATTATGACAGCACTACTGGTGCGGTCGTCCTCTCGGTTGAGAATGCGGATCCTTCCGGCGAGAGCGGCATTTATCCGGCGTTCAGTAAAGATGATTACTTCGTTCCGTCGGCCGATCGGACGCCGACAGATGTCGAACACTACGGGCAGATCGGCGGCTGGGCCGCTCCCACTGGTGGCGCCCTAGTCACCAAGATGACCGTTGATGCGCTCGGTCGAATTACCTCGACTACCTCTCCCGCCGGCGCCACTAGCTATACGCGCCGCGTGATGAGTGTCAACGATCTCGAAAGCGGGTCGCCGGTCCGTTACGCCGAGATTACTTACCCGCACATGACCGATACACCAGAAGAAGCCTTTGTTGGGCCGGCTGTCAAGACATGGATGAACGGCGGCGATCGCCCTGTTCGTCAGAGCAGCTTCGAGTTGATCTCGGGGAGCGGATACTCCCCGCTTTTGGCCGCGCCCTCACTGCCGTCCACTCAGGAGGTGACGCGGGCGGAAAGTACTTATTCGTCTGCTGGGTTGATGCTATCTGAGCGCAGGTGGTGGAACCTAGATGCTATTGCTGCGGAAGGTTCCTACCTGACGCAGTACGAGTACGACGCGATTGGCCGAACGCGCCGGGTGATCGATCCGGAAGGGGGTGTCACCGAGTACGATTACGATGTCTTCGATCGCCAGATTGCCACGGCGATTGGCCGAGAGGGCCTCGGTAGTCCGGTTGTGGTCTCCGAGACGATCTACGACGGTTCGCCGACGTCGCTCGATCAGGGCGTTGGCAACGGGTTAGTCACAGCCACTGTGCTCTATCCTGACAGTCAAAGTGGCAACGCCCGTGTCACTCGACACTACTACGACGATCGAGATCGGCTGCTAGCCGTTCAGAACCCGACCGCCCCGCATTCGGTATTCGTTTACGACAACCAGGATCGTCAGATCGGTGTCGCGCAATACGCTTCATTGGCTTCTTCGATTCCTGACCCCCTCACCGATCTCTCAGGCCGCCTGAGCTGGTCGCGAACCTTTTACAGCGAGCAGGGTCGGGCGTACAAGACGGCGGTTGCGATCGATCCGACGCAGGCGATCACTGCCAGCGGGAGCGGGTCGGCGCCAGCCAATGTGCTCGAATCCAACACGTGGATCGACGAGATGGGGCGGACTGTCGCTTCTTGGGGGCCGAACGGTCCGGCGCAGAAGATGGACTACGACGGTCATGGGCGGGTGGTTACCTCATATGTGACGGATCGGGGCGGGGATGCTCTACCCGGCGAGCCCGGCAGCTACGCGGACGCCGTCGGTATCGCCGCCGATCACGTGCTGCAGTCGACCATTCACTATTACGATGTGGTGGACGAGAACCCGCTGAACGGCATCCCGGAAGTGACCGGACTACTTCTTCGAACAGACATCAATCTTCGGCGTCACGACGATGCGACCATCGGGGGAATGGATGAGCCTGTTACCACCATTACTCAGTACACTTATGACGACGCCGGCCGGCGGCTTCACACGCTGCAATACGGCTCCTGCAGTTCTAGTGGGAATCTGGCGCCGCTATCGTCTCCGGGCATCGTCCCGGCGGTCAACGCCAGCCGCGCAGATGACCAGGCGCGATTTAGGCAGGACAATGCAGAGGCGTTAGTTGAATCTGTCATCTTCGACGGCTGGGGTAGGGGTGTTGAGCGCGTTAGCCCCGAGGGTACCCGGACCGTCACCAAGCTCGATGCGATGTCACGTCGGGCGGCGATTATCGAGGCGGCTGCAGCGCTCGATGCTGACGATATAACCTGGAGCGCCGGCGATGGCCGATGGACGGTCAACGCTCCGTCTAGCAACGGCGATCGTGTCTCAAGCTTCGTGTACGACGGCAACTCGAACATGACGAAGTACGTCGCGCATACCTCGGGATCAGGTGTCCAGGAGACCGTGTATGAGTACGGAACGACCAATTCCTCCGGGGCGGGATGGACGCCGTCTGTCGGCTCGCTTATCGCTTCGACGTCG
Organism: Phycisphaerae bacterium; assembly: GCA_002706885.1. Taxonomy (GTDB): domain Bacteria; phylum Planctomycetota; class Phycisphaerae; order Phycisphaerales; family UBA1924. Next base: position 4,016 of record PAKY01000078.1, on the reverse strand, counting down.
CTCCTCCGCACTGTGCGTTACCCCGACGCCAGCACCGGCGTTGCCGGCGCTGGCGTCGCTTATGCGGTGACGACGCACTACAATCAGCTCGGCGAACCGATCTGGCGTAAGGACCAGAACGAGACCCAGCACGAGTTCGAGTATGACCTCGCCGGACGCGTGCTCCACGACCGCGTCACATTCGCGACCACGGTGCCGGGCAGCCTAGTCGACACGACCGTACGGCGCATTTCGCGAACGTATGACGCGTACGGCAGGCCGGAGAATGTCACATCGCTCAACGCCGACCCGGCCGGCTCGCCGGCTCCGACTGAGATCGAGAATGAGGTGAAGTTCGAGTACCACCCCCTCGGGATGGTCACTGTAATTGAGCAAAACCCGGTCGGACCCGTTAGTGCGGCCTCGCCGCACCGCTCCAAGGTCATCTGCGACTACGAATCCACTGCTCCGACGGCCGCATCCGGCGGCAACCACGTCCGCCCGGTCGCAGTTGTCTACCCAAGCGACTATGACCCGCTGACCGACTCGGTCATTGGCGATACGCTCACTTTTGCTTATGCTGCCGGCGTGGACGATCGGATCTCTCGCCTGCAGGCTGTTGTGGCTCCGGCGAACGGTTCCTCGCCGTTGGTGCAGTACGAGCACTTGGGGCATACGCGGCCCGTCGTAATTGAGTATCCGATAATTCAGCCGTCCGGCACGACGGAGGGGCTTCGCCTGAACCGCGCGATGTCGCCCAGCGGCGTCGTTGACACCGAAGACGTTGGGTATCCGGCGTTCGACCGTTACGGGCGCGTCGTTCGACAGATGTGGACGCCGGGCGGCTATGAAGAATCGTCGCCCGGTGGCGGCGTGCCCGATCGACCACCGTATTTTTCGCATGCTTACACCTACGACAAGGATTCGCTGCGTCTTACCGATGTCGACGCTCGTCCTGGTCTGGTTTTTACGAGCACGCCGGCTCGCCCGCGAGATTGGTGGTATAACTACGACCGGCTCGACCGGCTCACCCGAGCGAATCGCGGCGTGCAGGCGACGAACTCACACGCGGTTGGCGGCCAGGAGTGGCTGCTGGATACAGTGGGAAACTGGGACGAATTCTGGACCGATCGCGACGCGAGCGGGACATTCGACCTCGCTGGACTTCCCCTTGAATACGAGCTCGACGACCGGACGCACAACGCGGCGAATGAACTCACCCAGTCGGAGTTCGTCTACCCGCCACCCGCGTCGAGTGTCTTCGCGCCGTACACATACGACCGCACCGGCAACACGCTCAGCGGCTTGGGATACACGCAGGTGTACGATGCGTGGAATCGCCTCGTCCGAGTTGAGTTCGCGAGCCAGACCATCTCGCAGTACGCCTACAACGGCCTGAACTGGCGAACGCACGCCCTCTTGGATACTGAGCGAGGGACGCCGGATGGCGTCCTCGACCGCGAAGTGTTTTACTACTACAACGACCGGTGGCAGTTTGTGGAAGAGCGGATCAGTACCGACGCCGACACCGACACCGTTGGGACGAGCGAATTCCGAGCGCAGCAGGTGTGGGGCAAACAGTACGTCGATGACGCCGTCGTACGCCGCGTGGACCGAGACGGCGACGGTCTGTTCGCAGGCGATGATTCGTCTGGCACGACACGACACACGTTCTGGTACTTGACCGACCCGCAGTTCAACGTGCGGATGCTCGTAGCGGGTCAGCGGGGTGACGAGACATCATGGGCGGTCGACGAGATCATCGATTACAGCCCGTACGGGGTGCCACGACATCGCTACCCGGTCGATCTTTCGGACAATGGGGTTGTCGAGTTCAGTGACTTCACGACCCAACTCCAGCCTCGATTGAGCGGGGCCTTGAATACGTCGATTGGTGATGCGGCGTACGACGTCGAGCTTGACTTCAACCATGATGGCGCCATCGACACAAACGACACTGACGCGTTCCTCGACATGTATGGCGTGCTCAGTGCGTCGAGCGACGTGCCGGAGGGTTGGCTCGCTGATTCGGACGACTTGCTGCTCGGTAGCGCCAATTCGGTCGGGTATACGGGACACCTGTTCCTTGAGAACGAGGGGCGTTGGATTGCGCGGCATCGCGTATTTGCGCCGGAGCAAGGGCGTTGGCTTTCGCTCGATCCGATGATGTATGTAGATGGTCGTAATCAGTACCAGCGGGCGAGATCGCTGCCGACATCGTACGTTGATCCCGACGGACGATGGGCGGTCAAGTTCATAGACGCTGTACCCGTCCATGGGTACGCTCCTGGGATTTATACATATTTAGGGGATGACTGGAGTGCGGCGCAGCGAGGAGATGTAAGAGCCGCTATGCATCAAGTGTCGTTGACAGCTGCTCGCAATGCGAACATGGCGCGTCAGCTGCGGCTTTCGCTTACACCGTGCGAACGACGTCTTGTTGTGCCACACAGCCATTCGGGCGATCTGCGCAGAAGGAATATTCCGGGTGCGATGTCACTGGATACACAGTTGAGAAATCTGGAATTGTATCTGCGCAGAATGCTTGCACTTCAGGTTGATCAGAATATTGGGCTTCACTTATACGTCGACGATCTAGGTGACGTTGAGGCTCGGTCTAGACCCGCTGGTAGTTTCATCGGTGCCGCCAAACATACTATATTCTCCCCTGCGACGATCACTTTTGATAACGCTTTGCTGGATAAGGGTGAGGACGCTGTCGGTCGGGTACTCTTACACGAAATGACGCACCATGTCGAGCTTTCGTTCGGCGATCCGAACCGAGACGATCGGGGGTCTTCGTGGCCTTATGAGGGTGACTTCAGGGCGGCTGCTCACATCTCCACGCTATACGGGGTAGATCTTTGTAGTCAGCGACGTATTTATGATCGGTACACCGGGTGGCTCCGAGACGCGGGCGGTCGATGCGCGTGCGACAACGCCGGTCTTCCGCCGATTTGCGATAGAGTTAGCGGGCCATGACGAATGCCCGATCTATAGCGATGCGTTATTGCCGATTTTTGATCGTTGCGATGGTGATCGCACTGGCGATGAACTTTGTGCTACTGCTCTCACTGAGTCGAACTTACAGAATGGACATCGCAACCGCAAAGGTGAGAGTGGAGTTGCGATTGGCTGGCTTCGAATTCGATCAATACGACGTTGACCGTTACCAGTATGCGTATCGATTCGATGGCGTGCGTGGCGGTAGCGAGATATGGCTCGACGCCGGTGGCGAATGCGTTATCGTTCCGATTCGTTGGCGAGGAGAAATTGACGCTGTGCGTGTCCATGAGATTCATCGCCATGTGGAGGCTCTGGTGCGGTCGTGTGACCTCGGTCAAGAGCTTTGGATGCAAATTCTTAACGAAGTTGCACGCTGTATGGAACAAGGATATCGTGTCAAAGTTCCAGATGTAGACTGCGAGCAGCTGTCTGCGCGACTTCACGCAGAGGAACACTCGGTGCACAATGAGGTTTTATCGTGGCGTCGATAGCGCTCGTCGGATCGTCTGAGGATTCGGCGGCCTCTGGCGATGATCGTGTGTTAAATATTGAAAGAAATTCGGTGTTGTGCTTGTGGGTGTGGTGTAGCGTTGTGTGTTCGTGAACGTGTTGAACCGCGAATGTGCGCATGCCGCACGCGAGCGGTTTATCGCTGGGCGTTCGGTCCATTGTGTGATGTAGTTGTGCACCACGGTGGTTGCAAGTTAGTTGTGATATCTGCCGTTTCTCCCTTTACAATCTAGTTCATTACGTATCAATTAGGGAATTGCCATTCGGCGTGTTTGTCGTGGAACGATCGGTACTGCAGCATTTTGTAGGGACGCGATTGGCTCGACGCGCGCCGCCGCTGACCGCAGCTTGTCGCGTGAACGGGAGGTTTGGGGAAGTCGTAGATGTTCTCCTGGCCGCTCTAGGACCTATGGCTGACGTTCTTATCAGGGGTGCGCTCTAACCAACTGAGCTACAGGCCCGGAGCGTTGCTCGGGTTCACTTTCTAGACCAACTCTCACCCCGATGCAAGCACTTTCTGG
>PAKY01000077.1 GCA_002706885.1 Phycisphaerae bacterium | reverse complement strand
TGGACCGGGCGCCGGGGCGGACGGAGGGTGTGGGGTGGTTTGGGGGTGGGGGGTGTTGTTGGCATGCCCGCGCTGCGCGTGGGCATGGCACACCGGAGGGGGAGTGGGACGCCGGAGGGGGAGTGGGGGTTGTTGTGGGGAGGGTCGGACTGGGGACAGTCCGGCTCGGGTGTCGACAGTCGGGCGCGGTGAGGTCAGTCCGGCTCGGCGAGTGGAGCGACTGGTTCGCCGTCGGTTGTTAGTCGTGGGTCGTTAGTCGTCGGTGGAGATGGACTTGGGGCCTTGTTTGCCGGCGACGCGTTCCATGTAGCCGTCGCCCTTCTTTTCGTACTTGGTGAAGCCGAGGCGTTCGAGGTTTTCGTTGCTGAGCTGGCTCTTGCCCTTCATATCCGACCACTTGCCCGCGATGTTGGGGGCCTGGGGAATGCGTCGGACGGGGCGGCCTTCGTGGCGGCCGAGGGCGTCGGCGGTGATGGGCTGGATGATCTCGAACGTCTCGCCGGTGCCTTCGCCGGACTCGTCGAGGTATTCGTATACGTAGGTCGGCATGGGGGAGGGTAGGGGGAAAGCGACGGAGCGACGGAGCGACGAAGCGACGGAGGGGAAAGACGGCGGAATCCCGATGTTCAGCCCTTTGTCGCTTCGTCGCTTCGTCGCTTCATCGCTTCGTCGCTCGAATCAACCGAACATTCGGCCGGACTCCATGTCCTGGAGTTTCCAGCCGAGGCCTTTGCACATCTTCCAGAGGACGGGCCAGGCGATGGATTCGTCGTGGCAGGTGACGAGGGCCTGGCGGACTTCCTTCTGGCCGAGAGCGAGTTCGACGACGAAGCCGGGTCCGTGGAGGATGCGCGTGCCGCTGGAGGGGGTCGGCGAGTTGTCGTGGGCGGTGTTGTAGTCCGCGACGTCGGCGGCGAAGGACTCGATGGAGCCGAGGGGCGTGGTGGCGCTCATCGGGTCGTCGGGGTCGGAGAGCTTGATGAGCACGAGCTGGCGGCGTTTGGCCAAGGTCAGTCCTCCGGAACGTCTCGGGGGTCGTCACGGGCGTCGCCGCGCCCCTCGCCGAGACGGGCGATCGTCTCGATGAGCTGGCGGAGGGGGACCGGCTTGAGGAGGTAGGCGTCGACGCCCATGGACTCGGCGTATTCGTGGTGGCGGCGGCCCTCGTTGGCGGTGACCATGATGACGGCGGGGCTTTCCTCGCGGCCCTTGATCTTCTCGAGGGCGAGGAAGCCCGAGCGGCCCGGGAGCATCATGTCGAGGACGACGACGTCGGGGTTCTCGGAGAGGCAGCGTTCGACGCCCGTGTTGCCGTTGTCGGCGGTGAAGGTGTCGGCGCCCTCGGCCTCGATGGCCATCTGGAAGGACTCGAGCACGTCGCGGTCGTCGTCGACGATGAGGACGGTGAGGCCCTCGAGCTTGCCCATCCTCTGATCGGTGTCTTCCATGGGTCGCCTTTCTTCGGCTGTTGGTCCGCCCGGCGATGGGCGGGCGAGCGACGGGCCGTTCGCGTGCAGGGTACGACCCGTTACGGGAGGCGGTCGCGTCCGGTTTCGGCGAGCCAGGCGGCGTCGCGGTTCGAGCGGTCGATGACGACTTCGACGTCGGCGTCGTTCATCCAGGGGAGGCCCGCGAGGCGTTCGCGGAGGCGGGTGGGGAAGGGCGCGTTCTTTCTTTCGTGGAGCGGGCGGCTCTTCCAGGCGCGGTGCATCCAGAGGTATTGGTCGGGCTCGCGGCGGACCATGGTCTCGATGGCGCGTCGGTAGCGCGCCGTGATGTAGTAGGCGGGGTCGGGCTGGTCGAGGTAGTCCGAAGGGCCGAAGGCGTCCTCGATGGAGGCGCGGTAGCGGGGCCAGGGCTTGCCGGGGGCGCGGGGGAGGCGCTGGGCGTAGCCGCAAACGACATCGGCGTTGTGGGCGATGGCGAGGAGGGCGATGGTCTTGTAGGTCGAGGCGAGGCGGCCGAAGAAGGGGACGAAGAGGCCGCGGTCGCCCGCGTTCTGGTCGGCGACGAAGGCGACGGGCTGGCGTTCTTCCATGAGCTTCGGGAGGGCGTCGGTGGCGCCGAACTTGTCGACGAGGTCGATGCCGCAGGCGGCGCGGGAGCGGCGGAGCCACTGGTCGAGGGGCTTGAGATCGAGGGGGCGGTAGAGGGCGTGGACGGGGAGGCCGACGACGCCGAGGGTGGCGCCGAGGATCTCCCAGTTGCCGCAGTGGCCCGTGATGAGGATGATGGGTCGGCGTTGGAGGATGGGGCGGAGGGCGTCGCGCATCTCGCCGAGTTCGATGCGGTCGGGCCATCGGTCGGGGGTGACGGTTCGCGAGAGGGTCGCGACCTCGACGGCGAGCATGGCGAGGTGTTCGTAGCTGTGGAGGACGAGTTCTCGGCGCGCGGGGGCGTCGAGATCCGGGAGGGCGACCTCGATACGTTCGGCGGCGCGCTGGACGCGTGAGCGGTTGAGTGGTGAGGCGCCGAAGGCTCGGCCCGCTGCGGCGGCGCCGCGGAGGGAGGCGCCGAGGCCGAAGAGGCGCGGAGCGAAGGCGGCGGCGCGAACGGCGCCGTAGGCCGCGCGCGGTATCAGGCCGTCGCGCTGGCGTGGTGGGGCCATGAGGCGGGCGCCGGTCCGGGCGTGGTCAGTTGGGCACGACGCCGATGAGCGTCATGAGGCGGTTGAAGTTGATGACGGGGATCGACGCGGACTGGGCCTGGTCGAACAGCTCGTTGTAGCGGAAGACCTTGCGGCGGAGGCGGACGTGCTCCTCGACAACGGCGCGGGGGGCGTTGAGGCCCGGGTCGGGCGGGAGGATGGGACGCTCGCCGAGGACGAGGAAGTCGAGATCGCCCGTGATATCGTCGACGACTTCGCCGCCCCACTCTTCGATGAGGGCCTTGAGGCGGCGCTCCTCGGCGGCGGTGGCGCGGCCGTCGCGGTCGGTGTCGAAGGAGCCGAAGACGATGAACTTGTAGACCTTGGCGGGGTCGTAGAGGGGGTTGGCGATGATGTCGCCCGGGACGACGGGGTTGCCGCGGCGTTCGCGGATGATGCGGGCGCGGGCGCTGGTGTTGTCGATGCCGACGACCTCGAGAACGGCCTTGCCCTCGCGGAACTCGCCGGTCTCGGGATCGCGGCGGAGCTCCGAGGGGTCGGAGTAGACGCTGAAGGTCAGGCCGATGGAGAGCTTGTCCTGGCGGCCGAGGGAGATGATGGCCTCGTTCTCGACGGGGTCGATGCCGACGATCTCGCCGTCGACAAGGGCGAACTCATCGCGGGGCGAGACGAAGGCGGAGCCGACCTCGCCGCGGAGCTTGCGGACGGTGTCGTTGAGGACGAGGTTCTCCTGGGTGAGCTCGCCGATGCGGTCCTCGAGCTCGTCGAGGCGCTGCTCGTACTCGGAGCGGTCCTCGTCGACCTCGGCGCGGAGGCGCTGCTCGTAGCGGTCGACGCCCTGGCGGAAGGAGGCGACGTCGGTCTCGTAGTCGTCGACGCGGCCCGTGGCGCGGGAGACGGTGCTCTGGAGGCTGGCCTCGATCTCGCGGACGCGGTCGATCTCGGCCTCGTAGTCCTCCTGGGCGTCGCGGAGGGCGGAGCGGGCGGTGTCGCGCTCGCGGAAGGCCTGGTCGCGCTCGGCCTGGAGCTGCTCGGCGTAGCCGAGGAGGGAGGCGCCCGAGAGGTCGATGCTGCCCGCGACGCGCTCGCGGGCGCCGTCGACGGTGACGTCGGCGTTGCCGACGGCGAGGCGCTTGAGCTCGCGGTTGGAGCGGATGAGGTAGGCGACGAGGGACTCGTTGTTCTGGCGTTCGCCCATGAGGGTCTGGACGCGGTCCTCGTTGCGTTCGCTCGCTTCGATGATGTCCCGCTGCTGATCGCGGAGGGTGTTGTAGTCCTGGGTGATCTTGTTCTTCTGGCCGAAGAAGACCAGGGTCAGAACGAACAGCGCGAGGGTGAGCACGATGAAGATCGTGACCGTGACACCCATGGCGATACCCGTGCTCGTGCGCGAAGCCATTGTCTGTGCTCCAAAGTCGTCTGCCGCGTGGTCTGTCGTTCGGAGGCCGTCAGGCCGTATGGCCCGGGCCGGCGTCGACCCGCGTGGGTCGGGCCGATACGCAGGGTAGCGGGGTTTGGTGGCGTTGGCGCGAGGAGGTTTTTGGGGCTATCCCAGGACGATGCCGAGCCACCACTGGCCCGCGGTGGTGAGAAGGAGGACGCCGATGATGGAGATGACGAGGCCCGGGGCGAGCATGTCGGCGGTCTTGACGTCCTCGAGGCTGAACGCGAGGGCGTTGGGCGGGGTGGAGATGGGGAGGGCCATCGCCATCGAGCACGCCATGGCGACGGTCGCGACGCCCGAGGCGGGCTCGGCCATGGCGATGCCCGCGACGAGGGGCATAACGAGCGCGGCGGTCGCGGTGTTGCTCATGAGCGTGCTGAGGCCGCAGGCCATGATCGCGAGGATGGCGACGAGCATGGTCGGCGAGAGGGACTCGACGGGGACCTGATCGACGATGAAGGCGGCGAGGCCGGTCCGCTTCATGATCTCGCCGAGGCAGAGGCCGCCTCCGAAGAGGACGAGGACCTCCCACGGGACCTTTCGGAAGGAGAGGGCGGGGAGGAGGCCCGAGCCGAAGAACACGAGGATGGGCAGAAGGGCGACGGTTCCGCTGCTGAGGCTGTGAAGACCGCCCTCGCCGCCCGAGAGCCAGCCGAAGATGGTCACGATGAGCGTCGCGATGACGAGCCAGTCGCGCCAACGGCCCGGGTCGATCTCGCGGTCGGAGATGGGGACGGTGACGCTCTTCGCGGCGGGCCTGAAGAAGGTTCGGAGGGTGAGCCAGACGACGACGATCATCACGGCGGCGACGGGGAGGCCGCCGAGCATCCAGTCGAGGAACGAGATCTCGACGCCCTCGGGGAGGTTCTTGAGGGCGATGATGTTGGGTGGAGTGCCGATCGGCGTGCCGACGCCTCCGACGTTGGCGGCGAAGGCGACGCCGAGCGCGAGGGCCTTGCGCGTCGGGTCGCTCGGGGCGAGCGGCGTGACGATGGGCGTGACGAGGCCGAGCATCATCGCGGCGGTGGCGGTGTTGCTGAGCCACATGCTGAGCAGGGCGGTCGCGGCCATGAGGCCCATGAGCACGCGGCCCGGCGAGTCGCCGACGCGCCGGATGATCCATCGGGCGAGCGCTTCGTCGTGGCGGCGGGCGTGGAGGCCCATGCCGAGGACAAGGCCGCCGAGATAGAGCAGGACGATGTTGCTGAAGAAGGGAGCGGTGAGGTCGCCCGCGGTCATCCGCGCGGGGTCCATGAGCGGGAGGAGCCAGACGAGGCCGAGGGCGAGGACGACGAAACTCGTGACGAAAAGCGGGACAAGCTCGGTCATCCAGAGGACGGCGGCGACGAAGACGATTGCGCCGGCGACGTGGCCTTCGTGCGAGAGGCCGGCGCTCGCGAGGACGTCGAGCCGCGCGGCGACAACGGCGGCCGCGATGAGCGGGGCGACGAGGGCCCAGGCGAGGGGGCGGGAGAGACGGGGCATGGGGTAGGGATAACAGAAAGCGGCATCCGGCACTCGGCACTCGGCATCCGTGCGTCGATGTGGATGCCAATCGCCGGAGGCCGGATGCCGGATGCCGGATGCCGACTCCTACACCCCCGGCGGGTGGCGTTGAGATATCGCGAAGCGATTTCTCCACGGTGTTCGTGCGCATGCGTTCGTGGAGAAGCCGCGGACGGCGTCTCCACGGCACCCGGCCTTCCTCCGCCTACACCCTCGGTTCGCTGGCTTCGAGCGCGTTCAGTTCGTCGCCGTAGCGGGCTCGGAGGGGTTCGACGACCTCCTTGACGAAGCGTTCGGTCTGTTCGACGGCGCGGCCGACGTACTTCGTCGGGTCGAGGAGGTGGTCTTCGGTGAGGAGGTGGTGGACCTTCTCGAAAGCGGGGTCGTTGCGCAGGCGGTCGATGAGGTCGTTGTCTTCCCCGAGGTGTTTGACCTTGTGGCCGGCTTCCTGGGCGTGGACGCGGATGCGTTCGTGGAGGTCCTGGCGGTCGCCGCCGGCCTTGACGGCCTCCATGAGGATGTTCTCGGTGGCGAGGAAGGGGAGCTCGGCCATCAGGTTCTTGCGGACCATCGCTTCATGGACGATCAGGCCGCTCGCGACGTTGTGCATGAGGTCGAGGGCGCCGTCGAGGGCAAGGAAGGCTTCGGGGAGGCTGAGGCGACGGTTGGAGGAGTCGTCGAGCGTGCGTTCGAGCCACTGGGTGGCGGCGGTGTCGTAGGCGTTGCCGACAAGGTTCATGACGAAACGCGTGAGGCCGCAGATGCGTTCGCAGCGCATGGGGTTGCGCTTGTAGGGCATGGCGGAAGAGCCGATTTGTTTGTCGCCGAAGGGCTCGTCGATTTCCTTGCGGTTGGAGAGGAGGCGGATGTCGGTGGCGATCTTATGGAGGATGGAGGCGATGGAGGCGAGGTCGGCGAGGATGAACGTGTCGATGACGCGGGGGTAGGTTTGGCCGGTGAGCCGGTGCGCACTCAGACCAAACCCCATACCTGACAGGAATCGCTCTTCAATTTCCACCCAAGCTTCGTCACCTAGAATCGACAATTCCACGCCAGACTTATATATATTTCGCTTGAAATACCATGAGATAAAGTCGGCATGAGAATGATAAACCGCCTTCGTTGAAGGGCGAAGATGTTTGCCAACTAGGCTGTTGTATATGAGATCAATGGACGGGTTCTTGGAAAGTTCGGCGATACGATCTGTAAAATAGCAATGACGCACAACCCGCAATGCAGCCGACTGTAGTTGCGCCGCGGTCGTGACGGCATAGTTGTGTTCAATAGCAAAGCTCGCTGTGCCCTTGGCGACAGACAGCCAATGCCGGTACTCATCGGATGCCACGCGGCCACACGGCACAAGAGCCACGAATGCTGCCTGCGTCCCGGTCGCACCACGAAGACCGCGCGGCCGCACGCTATCTGCCAGAGAATCAATCCTTGATACCGATAGCGATAACTCGTAGCTCGACTGAGCGAATCGACGACCGACGGTCGTCGGTTGCGCCGGCTGATAGTGTGTATAGCCGAGTGTAGGTATACCGCGACTGCTCACGGCAGTCTCGGCCAACGAAATCATACAGGCTATGACCTTAGTACGGAGGATGTCCAAAGCCTGTTGTTGCACGAGCACGTCCGCATTACACACCACGTCCTGACTCGTGCACCCGAGATGAATGGTCGGTTTGGCCTTCGGGCACTGCTCTCCGAGGCAGTGGACGTGGGCCATGACGTCGTGGCGGAGCTCGCGTTCGAGTTCGGACGCTCGGGCGAGTTCCTCGTCGGTGATGCCGCGTTCGACGACGGCTCGGAGTTCTTCGACCTGTTCGGCCGTGACGAGGGGCGAGCCGGTGTCCTTCGTGACCTCGTGCTGCGCCTCGGCGATGGCGAGCCAGATGCGCCGCCAGGTGTTGAACTTGTGTCGCGGGGACCAGATCCGGAGCATCTCCTCGCTCGCGTTGCGCGCGGCGAGGGGGGAGGTGTAGGTGTCGTAGGGAGAGGTCATGGGAGAGTGTATGGGGCGGCCGCTCTACAAGCCCCTGGCGCGAGCCTGGGGCGTGCGGAGGGGGGCGCCGGGAGCGGTGGTGGGTCGTGAAATCGCCCCAGGCTTGCGCCAGGGGCTTGTGGGGGCTACTCCTCTTCGGGCTTTTGGCGGACGCTGCCGAGGGCGGAGGGGAGGTCGATGCCGGCCTGTTCGGCGAGTTCGTGGATCTGGGGGAGTGAGCCGATGAGGCCCGCGAGGAAGTCGGCGGTGGCGCCGCGGGTTCCGGTTTCGACGCCGGAGGCGTTGCGGCCGCCGTCCCAGACGGTGATCTTGTCGATCTTGAGGTTCTGGATGGCCTTGACCTGCTCGGCGACGAGCTTGGGCATCTGCTCGATGAGCAAGAGGGTCGGGGCGACCTGCGGGTTGTTGGCCGCGGCTTCCATGAGCTGGCGGTAGCCCTCGGCCTTGGCCTCGAGAACCTTGCGCGTGCCCTCGGCCTCGGCGAGGTAGCGGGCGAGCTCGGCGTCGGCCTCGCCCTGGGCCTCGCGGCGGCGCTTCTCGGCCTCGGCCTCGGCGGCGATCTCGATGCGTCGCTTCTCGATCTCCTGCGGGGCGAGCTGTTCCTTGCCGAGACGGGCGACTTCTTCCTCACGCTCGGCCTCGAGGATGGCCTTCTTGGCGAGGGCCTTGGCGACGTCGGCGCGGCGGGCGGCCTCGGCGCGGATCTCGGCGAGCTTGGCGTTGGAGTCGGCGACCTTCGCGCTGCTCGAGTTCTCGCCGTCGACGGCGGTGGCCTCGGCCTCGGCGACCTGGATGCGCTGACGCTGCTCGGCGCTCTTCTTGGCGGCGACCGTCTCGGCGTCGCGCTCGGCGAGGGCGATCTCCTGGTCGCGCTTGGACTGGGCCTCGCCTGCGATGGCGTCGGCCTCGAGCTTGGCGACCGCGATGCGCTGGGTCTGCTCGGCCTGCTTCTGGCCCTCGGCGGCGAGGGCGCGTTCCTTCGAAACGCGGACGTTGCGGTCGCGGACGGCGGCGGCCTCGCCGACGGAGCCGTCGCGCTCCTGCTCGGCGACCTCGACCTTGGCGCGGTTGATCGCCTCGGCGGCGGCGCGCTGGCCGATGGCGGCGATGTAGCCCGACTCGTCGGTGATGTCGCGGATGTTCACGTTGATGAGACGAAGACCGATCTTGTTGATCTCGTCGGTCACGTTCTCGTTGATGAGGCTCATGAACTTCTCGCGGTCCTTGTTGATCTCTTCGATCGACAGGGTCGCGATCACGAGGCGGAGCTGGCCGAGGATGATGTCCTGGGCCTGTTCACGGATATCGTGCGAGGTCTTGCCGAGGATGCTCTCGGCGGCGTTGGCCATGAGCACCGGGTCCTTTGAGATGCTCACCGTAAACGTCGCGGGGACGTTGACACGGATGTTGTTGAGCGAAAGCGCGCCTTCGAGCGGGATCTCGACGACGAGGGGCTCGAGGCTCATGTAGGCGTAGTCCTCGACGACCGGCCAAACGAACTTGCCGCCGCCGTGGTAGCAGCGTGTGCCGCTGTTGGCCGACGTTCCCCAGATCACGAGGACCTGATTGGCGGGGCATCGGCGGTATCGCGACGCGAGGAACATGATGAGGAAGAGCGCGACAAAGACCGCCACCCCCACCACCACGAGGATGAAGACCCAGCTGTTCCCGCCCGAGGACGACTGCGCAAGCACTGCTTCCATTCCCACCCTTTCGTTCGACGCGTATCCCCCGCCGAAGTTGCTGTTCAGAGTTGTTCGACCGTGACCGAGTTGGTCGCTTCGTCCGTGCCGACGACCGTCACGCGGGAGCGCGAGGGGATCGGCGTGTCGCCGCGCTGGACGGCGCGGAGTTCGCGTTGGCTGTTGTTGATGACGAGCGTCACCCGACCCGCTCCCTTGCCCTCGGGCGGGACTTCTACATAGACCGACCCGCTCACGCCGAGGGCCTCGCCGATGGCGATGTTGCTCGACGACTGGAGGCGGAGGAGCATGCGGAGGAGGGTGACGAGGAGCCACGCCGTGCCGAAGCCGGCGAGGATGGCGATGATGACGGCCCCGCCGAAGCCGACCTCGAGGAACCGCAGCGCCGCGAGACCGATCCACCCGCTGCCGATGCAGAAGGCGGCGATGGTCTGGAGGGAGAGGATCCGGAACTCGGCGCCGGTCGCGTCGAGATCGGCATCAATATCGACATCGAAGTCGCCGCCGATCTGGCCAGCGACGAGCTGGAACAGGAAGTAGATGGATCCCACGATCGCGGGGACGCTGAACCAGACCGCGTTGTCGGCGAACAGAAAGTCCATCGCGTCCCCCCCACGCCGTACGACATCCGCCGCGACGCCCCCACCTTCGGCGGCGCCCGCAGCATACAGCGGCTTCAAACAGCGGCGGTCGGAGTCGACCGGCGCCTCGGGGCCGTGGTTATGGACGACCCCTCCTCAACGATTCGGAGAAGTCCGCGCCGGTTTTCTCCCCGGGGTCGGGGCTCGGTGGCCACTGAGGCTTGAAGTCTTCGAGGCCGCAAGCCGATAGGTCGCGTATGTCGACCGACCGCCGCGGAGCGTGGCTCAATCCGACGAGTTGGCTGCTGGCCGCGGCGGCGTGGGTGCTGTTCGTCGGGGTCGCGCTGACGGCGTTCGTCCTCGTCACGCCCAACGACGCCGACGCGGAGGACTCGTTCTCGGACGCATTCGCGGCGACCGAATCGGTCGCGTGGCCAGCGGCGTTCGGCCCGCCGACGGCGGATTGGACGTGCGTGGTCGCGGTGCATCCGAACTGCCCGTGCATGGGCGCGACGCTCGACGCTCTGGAAGCGGCGGTGGCGTCCGCGCCCGCGGCGCCTCGGCTGATCGCGACGGTCTACCGCCCGAGCGGCGCGGACGCGTCGTTCACGGACACGCCGACCGTGGGGCGCCTGGGGCGGTCGTTCGACGCCTGGATGTTCGACGACGTGAACGGGACGGTCGGCGCGTCGCTCGGCGCTGAGCTGAGCGGGCACGTGGTCGTGTTCGACGGCGACGGGATCGCCCGCTTCGGCGGGGGTCTGACGCCCGAGCGCGGCAGGGGCGGCGCGAACGCGGGGCTGGACGCCGTGACGACGCTGCTCTCTGGCGGGAAGCCCGAGGTCGGCGGCTTCCGCGTGTTCGGGTGCCCGTACGTGGCGCCGATGGACACGTGCGCGGTCGAGTGCGAGCGGTAGGCCAGCGGGCCGCGCCGCGGGGTCGAGGCGGCCCTATGCTCTCGCCCCATGGGTAAGTCACGCGAGATCAAGGGTCGGATCCGGGCGGTCAAGAACATCCAGCGCATTACGCGCACGATGCAGATGATCGCCACGAGCAAGTTCGCCAAGGCCCAGCAGGCCGCGGTCTCGAGCAAGCCCTACACCGAGGGGCTGTTCGACCTGGTCGCGCAGCTCGCGAGCGGTGACGAGATCGATCACCCGCTGCTCAGGCCCGCGACGGCCTCGGGCGAGCCGAAGGAGATCACGCTCGTCCTGACGAGCGAGCGCGGTCTGGCGGGCCCCTACAACGCGAACATTATCCGACTGGCCCTCCGTCACCTCCGGGAGCATCCGGCGGCTCGGCGCGGGCCCGTGCAGCTTGTGGGCAAGAAGGGCCTCGCGGCGCTGACGTTCGCTGGAATCGACATCGCGAAGAAGCACGACCAGTTCGGCGACAAGCCCTCGTACGAGGACGTTGAGCGGCTCGGACAGTCGTACATCGACGCGTTCACCGCGGGCGAGGTCTCGGCGGTCCGCGTGATCTATATGAAGTACATCTCGGCGGGTCGCCAGACGCCGACGGTCCTCCAGCTCCTGCCATTCGAGAAGCCCGAGGCGCTCGAAGAGGCGGCGGACAAGGGCGCGAGCGCTCCGTACGAGTTCACGCCGTCTGCTGAGGAACTGCTGGACACGCTGCTCCCCGCGGCGGTCAAGGCGACGCTGTTCCAGTGCTTCAACGACGCGATCGTGAGTGAGCACGTGGCGCGGATGGTCGCGATGAAGGCGGCGACGGACAACGCCGGCAAGATGGGCAAGGCCCTGAAGCGCCGTTACAACCGCGCCCGCCAGGCACAGATCACGACGGAGCTGACCGAGATCATCTCGGGCGCGGCGGCGCTGGAGTAGTTCCAGTCCCGCCGTTGCCTCAGGCGTAGATGTCAACGACCTCGCCAAGACCGGCGAGCGTCTGTTCACGGCGCGCGTCGCTTTCGATCGCGGCGCGGCGGTTCTCTTCGCGGCGTCGATCGGCGCGGGCGGCCTCGGCCTCGAGTTCGGCGCGGCGGGCGTCGCGGTCGGCGATCACGGCGTCGTCCTGCTCGCGTTCCTGACGCTGCTCGCGGGCCTCGCGGGAACGCTGGATCGAGGTATCGATGATGTCCGTGATGACCCGGGTCTTCTGCGCGTCGATCGCGGCGTTGAGCAGGCGCGCGTCGGGCGCTTGCCCCCCCCGACCGGGGGCCTGGTTGAGCGGACGGATGGAGAGCGTCCGGCCGAAGGCGGCGGCGCCGGGGCCCTGGGTTGTCGCTGATCCGATCGGCATGGCCATCCCGTCTGCGACGCTTTGGAGCGACGCGCGTCGCAGGGTCGGCCGGGTCGGGGGGCGACTGAAGGACGATCCGGGAAATTCGTGCGCATTTTCGGCGGAGGCTGCGCTGTTGGAACGCGGTTCTCGCGCCGATACACTCTCGCGCGGCTCGTTCCGATGTGGGACGGCCGTCCGCACCGCCGCTCCGCCGCGTAGGCCGGTCTGTCCTCGGCCGGGAGTGAGCCCGTGTGGTCTGGCGCACGACGCGTCCGGCCGCCCGATCAATGGACGACAGCGCCGAGTCTGCACAATCCCCCGGTCGATGTACGACCGACGAGCCCCCCTCTAGTGGCGGCACGCTTTGCGTGGACGTGATCGATTCGCGTTCGGCGTTGTCCTGCGCTGATCGAACCTGGCTTGAGCAGACGCTCCGCTCGGCGTGCGGCGCCCTCGGCGTCTCGGGCGGCGAGGTCCGGGTCGAGGTTATCGACGACGGCGCGATGATCGCTGCGCATGAGCGGTACAGCGGCGTCGCAGGCGCCACTGATGTGTTGACCTTCAGCTACGCCGACGACCCGAGAGCCGACGCCGATGTCGATGTGATGGTCTGCGTCGACGAGGCGATGCGCCAGGCGGCTTCGCGATCCCACGGGGTCCGTGAGGAACTCTTGCTCTATTCCGTGCACGGTCTTCTCCACACGCTCGGACACGACGACCACGACGAGGAAGCGGCGCGCGTCATGCACGCCGAGGAGGACCGCGTGCTGACCGCGATCGGCGTCGGCGCGGTCTTCGCAAGCGACGGCGGGACGGACGAGAGCTTGGGGGTGACGCCGTGACGTCGCCCTGGTGGATCTGGATCGGCCTCGGCGCGGGTGGCGTGGGCGGGCTGCTCTCGACGCTCCAGCACGCCCTGCGCGAAGTGAACCGCGGCTCGCTCGAGCAGGCCGAGCTTCGACGGAAGTTCGCGAAGGCCGGGCGTTTGCAGGGATCGAACGGGAACGGCTCCGAGGGTTCCGCGCCGTCGTTCGACGTCGCCGCGAGCAAGGCCGAGATCACGCCTTCGGTCGCAACCGTCGCGGCGGATCTCGATGGCCACGTCGCGGCGGTGGCCGTGCCTCGCATCGTCTGCAATCTGCTGCTCGGCGTCTCGATGGTGCTGTGGATCAGCTCGCTCCGCGAGGTCGCGGCGCCCGGGCTGGTCGATGTCGCATCGGGCATCGGCGCGGCGGCGGTTATGACCTGGCTGCTCAGCGTGGTGCTGCCGCTCGCCGTCGCGCGTCACGCGGCGGAGGGGGCGGTGCTCTCGTGGCTGTGGCTCATCCGCCTGTGCCACGTCGCGATCGGGCCGCTGCGGGCGGTGCAGGGGTTCGTGGGCGAGGTGGTCAGGCGCCTCGCGGGGGAGGAAGCTCGGAGCGACCTCGCGGCTCGCGAAGCCGAACTGCTCAGCCTTGTCGAGGCGTCCGAGCGTGAGGGCGGGCTCGACGAGGGCGCACGCGACATGATCGAGGCCGTCGTCGAGTTCCGGAACACGAGCGTCGAGCAGATCATGACGCCGCGGACCGAGGTCGAAGCGCTCGAGTACACCGACGACATCGCGGCGGTGAAGCGGTACGCGCGTGAGGGCGCCCACAGCCGCATCCCCGTCTTCCGCGACAACCTCGACCACGTCGAAGGCCTGCTCTACGTCAAGGACCTCTTCAAGTGGATGACCGACGGCCGCGCCGACCGGTCGTTCGTGCTCCAGGACACCCTCCGCAAGCCGACGTTCGTCCCCGAGACCAAGACCGTGAGTGAACTGCTCGCTGAGCTGCTCGAGGAGAAGGTGCACATCGCGATCGCGATCGACGAGTACGGCGGCACGTCGGGCCTCGTCACGATCGAGGACATCGTCGAGGAGGTCTTCGGCGAGATACAGGACGAGTACGACCCCGACGAGGACCGCACGCCCTCAGTCGTGATCGACACCGACGCAGGCCTCGCAACCGTCGACGCGCGGACCGAGATCGATGAAGCGAACGACGAGCTCGAGGACATCGGACTCGAGCTGCCCGAGGACGACGACTACGACACCGTGGGCGGATATGTCGTCACGCGGCTCGGCAAGATTCCCGAGGCGGGCGAGGAACTCCAGCAGGACGGGCTGCACATCACCGTTCTCGAAGCGGAACCGACGCGTGTGCTTCGCGTCAGCATCCGACGAGCGGAAGAGGTCGAGGCGTCGGCGTAGGGGAGCGGCACTCGGCACTCGGCACTCGGCATCCGTATCGATGTCGCGTGACCCGGGTGCCGGATGCCGGATGCCGGATGCCGCGCATCGTGACGCTTCGATCACGCGGTACGATGCCCGCATGTCCGCCCCCGCCACGCTCTACAACACGCAAACACGCCGCGAGGAACCGATCGCGCCCGCCGATCCGAAGCGCGTGACGATGTACTCGTGCGGCCCAACGGTCTACGACGACGCGCACATCGGAAACTTCCGCGCGTTCCTCATCGCCGACCTCCTCCGACGCTGGATCGAGAGCCCGCTGTGCGCCGTCGCGGGCGTGAACGGCGATCCGTCGCCCGGGCCGCGATCGGTCATTCATGTGATGAACATCACCGACGTGGGCCACATGACCGACGACGACGCGGCCGACGGCGGCGGCGAGGACAAGATGGCCCTCGCGGGTGAGCGGCTTCGCGAAGCGAAGAAGGCGGGTCGCGTCCACGAATCGGCCGAAGTCGATCCCACCGACCCGCTCGCGATCGCGGGGTTCTACGCGGGGCGGTTCATCGAAGACGCGACGGCTCTGGGCATGAAGGTCGCGATCGAGTCGAAGAAGGACGCGTCGCTCATGCCCCGCGCGACCGACGCCGTGCCCGGGATGGTCGAAGCGATCGCGAAGCTCGTCGAACGCGGCTTCGCCTACGTCCGAGGCGAGGAGGGCTCGGGCGCGGTCTACTTCGACGTCCAACGTCTCGCGTCCTACGGCGAACTCAGCGGCAACGACCTCGAACAACTCCGGGGCGGCGCGGGCGGTCGCGTCGACGCGAAGAACCAGTCACAGAAGAACCACCCCGCGGACTTCCTCCTCTGGAAGGAGGATGCGCGGCACCTGCTCAAGTGGGAGAGCCCGTGGGGAATGGGCTACCCCGGTTGGCACATCGAGTGCACCGTGATGAGCCTGGAGCGGCTCGTGCCGGGCGGCCTCCGGCGCATTCTCGGGCAAGACGAGAGCGGCGCGACCATCGACATCCACACGGGCGGCGAGGACAACATCTTCCCGCACCACGAGTGCGAGCGAGCCCAGACGATCGCGCTGACCGGGGCGCCGGTCTTCGCCCGCCACTGGCTCCACACGCGCTTCCTGATGGTCGGCGGCGAGAAGATGAGCAAGAGCCGCGGCACGTTCTACACGCCGCGCCAGCTCATGGCCGACGGGCACGAGGCGGCGGCGATCCGTCTCGAACTCATCAAGACGCACTACCGCGCCAACGCGGACTTCAGTTTGGACGGCCTGAACGCCTCGGCGAAGACCGTCGATCGCTGGCGGCGTTTCGTCTCGCTTGGCGAGGCGTCCGGGACCAAGGGTGAGCCGCCCGTGTCGGTCGTTGATGGCTTCAAACGTTCGATGTCGGCCGACCTGAACATCGCGGGCGCCCTCGGCGAGATCAACGCGTGGATCAACGCCACGCTCAATCCCACGGAGTCCGACGCCGCGGCGCTGCGGTCGATGGACGCGGTGATCGGCGTGCTCGACCTCAAGCGGGCCGAGCGGCAGGAGACCTCGCTCGGCGTGTTCATCGGCGTCGCCCCGAGTGACGAGGTCGAAACGCTGCTCCAGGAGCGTGCGGGGGCGCGGAAGGCCAAGGACTACGCCCGATCCGACCAGATCCGCGACACGCTCGCGGCGATGGGCTACGCGATCAAGGACGTCGCGGGCGGGCGGGTCGAGGTGAGCAGGGGGTAGGCCGCGCCCGCGGGGCGTATGCTGCCCGACTGAGGTTGCCCCCGATGCCCTGGACGCTCTGGCGAAGCTACATGATCGAGCTGTGGAGGCTCGTGCTGATCTCGACGGCGACGCTCGTCGTCGTGATCGCGTTCGCCGCCGCCGTCAAGCCCCTCGCCGACGGCGAGCTCGACGCGGGCGGCGCCCTCCGGTTCATGGCGTTCGCGACCGTCCCGATGCTCGCCTATGCCCTCCCGTTCGCCTCGGGCTTCGCCGCCACGATGGCCTACCACCGGATGGGCCAGGACAACGAGCTGATCGCGGCCCGCGCGGGCGGGCTGTCGCACCGGACGCTGCTCGTGCCGGCGCTGATCACGGGGCTCGTGCTCGCGGTCGGGCTCGGGGCGCTGAGCGACCAGGTCATCCCGCGGTTCCTGAGCCGGATGGAGGAGATGGTCACGCGGGACGTCGCGCAGCTCCTCGTGCGGCAGATCGAACGCGGCCACCCCGTTTCCGTGGACAACTTCGAGATCTACGCCGACGGCGCGCGGCTCGTTGAAGAGGAACGCGAGGGGATCAACGCGATCGTCGCCCTCGACCACGTCGCGGCCGTCGAGACGGACAAGGAAGGGCTGGTGAAGTCCGACGTCACGAGCCGCCTCGCGCTGTTCGTCGTGTTCGATTCGTCGGATGAGATGGGCGACGGCGCCGCCGAGCCCGGCCTGCGCGGCGCCATCGTTCTCGAGGACGCGATCGGCTACGACGGCAACTCCGGGACCTACATGGGCGGCGGGCGGCTCCAGTTCCCGCTCACCATCCCCCACTCCTTCGACGACGACCCGAAGTTCCTCACCGGTGGCGAGCTGCGGGCACTCCGCTCGGCGCCCGAGCGGATGAGCTTCGTTTCGTCGCGCCGCGACACGCTCGTCCGACGCCTCGCGGCGATCGACTCGGTCGCCTCGATGGGCTCGGACTTCGCCGAAGGCTCACCCGTCACGATGTCGGGCGCGGGAGGTCGGTCGATCAGGCTCTTCGCGGGCGGGCTGTTCCCGATGGAGGGTCGCTGGCGGATCGCGCCGCCGACGGGCGAGGGGCAGATCCGCTACGAGCGCATCCGGACCGACGCGAACGGCGGGCGGCGGATCGACGTCATCACCGCTCGCGACGGGTATCTCCGCCTCGATGACGCCGGGTCGACGAGTCTGCTGCTCGATCGGAGCGACGAGCCCGCGACGCTCGCGTTCCGGATCGACGCCGAGGACGTCACACAGCGCTTCGAATCGGGCGGTCCGCAGGAGGCGGCCGAGGCGAGCCACCGATCGATCTACGACGCGGGACTGACGCTCCGCTACAACCCGCTCGCGACCTACCAGCGCATGAGCTCGCCCGATCTCATCGCCGCGGCGCGAACCCCCAAGGCGAACTGGCCCGACTACGCGGGCGCAATCCTCGACAACCCCGCGAAGGACCTCGCCAAGCGCATCGAGCGGCTCGACCGCGAGATCACCAGCAAGCTCAACGAGCGCTGGGCGACCGCGACGAGCTGCTTCGTCATGGTCATGGTCGGCGCCATCATGGCGATGAAACTCTCGGGAGCGCTCCCGCTGGTCGTCTACCTCTGGAGCTTCTTCCCCGCGCTCGCAACGGTGCTGCTGATCTCGATGGGCCAACAGCACGCGCACCGCGAATCGATCATCGTCGGCCTGCCGATCCTGTGGCTCGGAGTGATCGGCCTCGCGGGCTACGGCGCCGCAGTGCTCGCGGACGTCTCCCAGAACTGACGACCGCCGCGCCCGATCAGGCCGAAGACGCTCAGTCCTCGGAGCCTTCCATCGACGCCGCGGCCTTCTCCGCACGCTTGATGAGCTGCGCGAGCCACGCCCCCGCCTGCTCGACGCGCTGGAGCCCCTCCGTCACCTCGGCCGACACGCCGCTGTGCACCTGGGACTTGCGAGCGTCGAGAGCGTCGAGCTCGCGCGAGATCTCGTCGACGGCGTCGGCGAGACTGGGCACACGGAGTTCGGTCTGACGGCAGGTCTCGGCGATCGACGCGACGAGATCGGAGCGTTGCTCCTCGAGACGGTCGATGTGGTCAACGGCCTCAAGCAGCGCGTCGGACAGGATCCGCCGCGCCTCTTCGCCCTGCTCGCTCAGCGAGCGGAGGTCGCCCATCACCTCGTTCATACGACATTCCGCGCTCGAGACGCGGCTGACAAGCGTCTCGATGCCAGCCTCGTCCTTGCGGAGCTTGTTCACACGCTCGAGGAGCGTCTCGAAGCGTTCGCACGCCTCGCTCGCGGCCTCCATGCGCTCGGCGATC
Organism: Phycisphaerae bacterium; assembly: GCA_002706885.1. Taxonomy (GTDB): domain Bacteria; phylum Planctomycetota; class Phycisphaerae; order Phycisphaerales; family UBA1924. Next base: position 279 of record PAKY01000077.1, on the reverse strand, counting down.
TCGCCCGCCCGCTGTTGGAAGGCCTCGGTCGTCTCGGTGAACTCGGCAGCGATCTTCTCGGGAGCCTCGCGGGCCTCCTTGATGGCCTTCTCGACGCGCTCCTCGAGCCCCTCGGGCGCCTCGGTCGCACGAACGAGAGCCGCCTCGATGCGCGATTCGAGCTCGCTCATCCGACTCTCGGCGTCGTCGAGCTTGCCCGCCGCGGCAGGGCCGATCTCGGCGAGGCTCTTCTCCGCGGCGTCGAGCCGCTCGGTCGCTTCCTTCGTGAGACGCTCGGCC
>PAKY01000076.1 GCA_002706885.1 Phycisphaerae bacterium | reverse complement strand
GCGCGACTCGTGGCGCTGGCCGGCATCGGGATGTTCGTGCACCGTGTACTCGATGAGTACCGTCTGCGCCAACAGGTGTTCGATCACTTCGATCAGGTCATCGAGTCGAAGGCGTTCGAAGACGCTGTGGACGAGCGAGATGGCCAAGGTGTTCATGCCAACGCCGGGTTCGTCGTGCCATCGTCGATCCGTGATGCAGTTGCGAACCGAAATCGCTCGGAGCCCGAAGCCGCGACCTCGAATCGCGAAGGCAGCGCGTGGTGGCGAGTTGATCGCCACCTCGGCCGAGTGGTCGGGCTCTTCCCCAGGTATCCGGTCAGCATGATCACAACAACGGTCCTTGGCACAGGATTGCTGATTGGGGTTGGGGGCTTCGGACTGGCGCTGCTGGCCGTCCTTGCCAACGCCGGCAGCGGCGGCCAAGTGCCCTAACCGTGGGGGAGCAGCGATGATGAAAATAGACACGCCTCCATCGACCGAGAGCTCCGAACAGCGCAAGCGCCCCCCGCGCAAGCATCCGGTCGTCCTCATTTCTGTGTTGATGGCTGCGTTCTCCATGCTCTGGGCGATGCTGACCACAGTGCTATTCGTCTCGATGATGATGTCCAATGGCTATCACCACCGGCAATTTGATGAGCGGCTCCAGGCTCTGGAAGGCAAGCCAGGCGCGGCGATCCACACACACCTTCCGGATGGGCTGAGTCCATCTGTGGCCGCGAGAACGAGATGTGAAATAGCTCGTCGACAGTGATCAGTAGCCATCAGTAGCTGTTCATGTCGAGTCGAGTCTGATGTTCCCATTGCACGGTGTGCATTCTCGATGTGTAACGGGCCGTCGCGACATGGAACAAGTCCGATAATATTTGCAGCCAGACATGCGGGTATTCGTTACCACGACACGTTTTGATGCCTATGGACTACGTATCAAATCACCCGCCCTGGCCACTCAGGTCCGCAGCGAAGCGCAAAAAGAAACGCCCACAGGTGGGCGCTCGAGGGATGCGTAATTGCATTGCCCTGCGCGGGCTTTCGCCCACTTACCGTGATGAGTGGGAGACGCCGCTCGATTACACTGTCGAAATGATCTTCGATCGCCGCCAGCTTGTCAAGTGAGACTTCCAGCAATGATCGCAACTACTGATGGTCAGTCACGATTCGCCATGGGTCTGGATATCGGCGTCGCCTCGATCGGTTGGGCCGTCGTAAACCTCGATTCAGATGGTCAGCCCACATCTGTTCGCAAGGCGGGTGTCCATCTCTTCGAGGCCGGAATTGATCCGGGCAAGTCAGATCCGGAAACAGCGATGCTCCTGGGTCGGGAGCAGAGCAAGGCGACGCCCCGCCGCACCGCCCGGGCAACGAGGCGTCAGATATGGCGTCGAGCTCGGCGGAAGAGAAAGGTGCTCCGCTCACTGATGGACGCCGGGCTGCTAGCTCCCGCTCAGGTACAGACTCCGGAACAAGTTGATCGATACATGAAGGCCCTAGACCGCGAACTCGCCGAACGATGGGCGGGTGACGGCCACCGAGACGCACAGAACCTGCCCTACCGCCTGAGGGCCGCCGCAGCGGTGAGGCCCCTTCAGCGTGACGAGGTCGGTCGGGCTCTCTATCACCTTGCTCAACGGAGAGGGTTTCTCAGCAACCGGAGGTCTCCCGAGCGTTCAGATGAAGACAAGTCTGCGATGAAGCTGAGCATCGGCGAGCTCGCCAGCGCCGTCGCTTCGCATCGTCCGCCCACCCTTGGGGCCTATCTCGCCTCGCTCGACCCGGACGAACAACGCCTCCGCTGCCGATGGACCTCTCGTCAAATGTACGTCGAGGAACTCGATTGCATCTGGAAGGCCCAAGCCAAGCCGCTCGGTCTCTCCGATGATCACAGGGCTGCGATTGAGAATGCGATCTTCTTTCAGCGACCACTCAAGGATCAAAGCCATCTTGTCGGTCAATGCTCCCTCATAGCGGGCCAGAAGCGATGCCCCATTGCGGAGCGAGTCGCGCAGCGGTTCCGGGTGTTCCAGCAGGTCAATCACCTGCGCGTCGTGCTGGACGATCTCACCGAACGTCCGTTGAATAGCCCGGAGCGGGACGCCCTCGTGGTCAAACTGTTAACTGAGGGAGACGTGTCAATCGCCAAGGCCCGGCGCGAGGCGGGGCTGCCGCCGGGCAGCACGCTGAGTATCGAGCGTGGCGGGGAAAAGAAGCTCGTCGGCCACCGGACCGACGCCAAGCTCCGAGCTGTGTTCGGGGCCGGCCGTTGGGACCCCTTGAGCGATACGGACAAGAACGCCATCGTCAACGCGCTCCGCTCGTTTCGCGATCGAGACGCGTTGCGACGGTACGGCGTGCGTCGGTGGGGGCTCGACGGCGAGGCCGCCGACGCGTTCGCGGATACGACGCTTGAGGAGGGTCACGCAGCCCACTGCCGCGACGCGCTCGAGAAGCTAGTTGCCCGCATGGACCGCGACGGGCTGAGCTACAGCGAGGCCCGCAAGGATGAGTTTCCCGATTCGTTTGCCCAAGCCGAGCCGAAGGACGTTCTCCCACCACTCGATGAATGGGAAAGTGATCTCCGTAACCCGTCGGTCGCCCGGGCACTGACCGAGCTTCGCAAGGTCGTGAATACGATCGTGCGACGCTGGGGCAAACCCGAGCGCGTGCATCTTGAACTCGCCCGCGACCTGAAGTCGGGGCGGAGCAGGCGCGAGCAGCAGTCCCGCCGTATGCGTGAGCGCGAGAGGGAACGGGAACGGGCCGCCGCGGCGATCGCCTCGAAGCTCGGTATTGACGCCCCGAAACGCTGGATGATCGAGAAGTGGCTGCTCGCGGAGGAGTGCGGCTGGGTCTGCCCCTATACCGGCCGCCATTTCGGCGCAGCCGATTTGCTCGGCCGCGAATCTCAGTTCGATGTCGAGCACATCTGGCCGTTGTCGCAGAGCCTCGACAACTCCTACATGAACAAGACGATCTGTTATCACGACGAGAACCGCAACCGGAAGAAAGGTCGCTCTCCAGTCTCCGCGTACACCGCCGATGAGCTCGCTCCGATGCTCGAACGCGTTCGGGCCTTCAAGTGCGACCCCTTGACGAAACGGAAGAAGCTTCAACGTTTCGCCGAGCCAGTCGAGGAGGACTTTCCGAAACGTCACCTGCAGGAGACACGCTACATCGGGCGGATGGCCTGCGACTACGTCGGCCTGCTGTACGGGGGGCGGGCCGAGGATGTCGGCGAGGCTGTCGGCCGCCAGCGGATCTTCACTCCCTCCGGCGGGCTGACCGCATGGCTACGGCGGGGCTGGAACCTTGACGCCCTGCTGGGCGCCGACGATGGCAAGAACCGCGAAGATCACCGCCATCACACAATCGATGCAATCGTCATCGCCTGCGCCGACCAAGCCGCGATCACGCGTCTCAGCGACGCCGCCAAACGCATGGAGCGCGTGCAGAAGGAGCGCCCGTTCGATTCGGTTGATCATCCGTGGGACGGGTTTCTGGCGAACATCGCCGCGGCGATCGAGCCGATCATCGTCTCCCGGCGCGTCTCGAAGAAGGTTCGCGGTGGTCTGCACAAGGACACGATTTACTCCAAGCCGCACCGGTCCGGCGGCGCCCACCTACACCATCGAAAGAGAACGGAGTTGGCGGCGCTTACCACGGCGGACCTTGCCAAAGGCCGCATCATCGACAAACGAGCCGAGGCAGCGATCAGAGCCAAACTCGATGAACTCGGTGAACCCAACCCGGCCAAGGCGTTCAAGGACCCCGCCAACCTGCCCACCGTTCGCGGCCAGGGGGGGAAGCCCGTGACGCTGCGTCGGGTACGCGTGGCCGAGTCCGTCAGGCCGACGACGATCGGCCGCGGGCCGAGCGTGCGCCGAGTCAAGAGCGAGAGCAACTACCACACGGTGGTCTACCAGCTGAGCGATGAGGGCGGAGAAGGCCAGTGGGCCCACGCAGTGGTGCCACTTCTCGATGCCGTGGCCATCGCAAGGCCTGGCGCGGCGGGTCGCGATGACAACGCCGCCGTGGTGATCTGGCCAACGCTGCCGCAGGGCGCCCGCGTTCTGTTCACGCTGACCAATGGCGAGTGTTTGGAGATGGAAGACCCAAAGCAGCCGGGTGTGCGAGACGTCTTCCGCGTGCTCTCGATCAGCGACGGGGAAATCAAGGTCATACGCACACATGACGGAAGAGCGTCAGCCATTTCGGGCAAGGATCGAATTCGCATCAAGGGACGAGGCGACAACCTTCGCAAACTCGGTGCTCGCAAGGTTCGCGTCACGCTGCTCGGCGAGGTGGTGAATGCCGGGGGGTGAACGTATCATTGATGTCTCGATGCGTCCCGCGTACCTGAGCTTGGACACTGAGCGACTACGTATTCGCATCGAGGACGAGCCGGACTCTTTCGTCCCACTCGCCGAGACCGCGGTCGTGGTGCTGGGCCACGCTCGCGTCACCTGCTCCGGAGCCGCCCTTGCCGGCGTGATGCGACACGGCGGATCAGTCGTCGTCTGTGACGACGGGCATTCTCCAGTCGGCATGATGCTGCCGCTTGGGGCCAACGCGCTGCAAACTCAAAGGATCCGGTTCCAACTCGACGCAGGGTTACCGCTCCGAAAGCGTCTCTGGAAGGGCATCGTGCAGGACAAGATCCGAGCACAGGCTCACACGCTTGAATTGCACATCGGAGAAGACGCCGGCCTGCGTGCTATCGCGGCGCGAGTCCAGTCCGGCGACCGGCAGAACGCCGAGAGTACCGCGGCCCAACGCTACTGGCCCCGTCTATTCGGCGACCCGATGTTCCGTCGCCGACGGGAAGCATCGGATCAGAACCGACTGCTGAATTACGGGTATGCCGTGGTGCGGGCCGCTGTCGGTCGGGCGATTTGTGCCGCCGGCCTGCACGCCTCGGTCGCACTACATCATCGCCACCGGGAGAACGCATGGGCGCTGGCCGATGATCTGATCGAGCCGTATCGCACGCTGGTAGATGATGAAGTGGCTGAGATCGTTGGATCGTTCGGGGGCGATGTCGCACTCGATTCGCGAATCAAGCGCCGACTCATCGGCGTGCTTCACGAGCGAATTTGGGGTGGTTCGAGCGAGAACCGTACCGCCCTTGACTGGATCGGTCGGACCGCGACCTCGCTCGTCGCCGCATTCGCGGGCGAGGCCGACCGCGTGTTCTACCCGGAGGGTCTGCACCGTGCACCTCCGCGGCATTGATCTCTCGGAGTACCGAACTTTGTGGCTGATGGCAATGTTCGATCTTCCGGTGACCACGCGCGATGCACGGCGCCAGTACGCCAAGTTTCGCAAGGAACTGATCGCTCGCGGCTTCACAATGCTCCAGTACAGCATCTACGCCCGGTGTTGTCGAAGCGCCGACTCTGCGGAGCAGACGCGACGCGAGGTGCGATCGGTGCTGCCACCAAGCGGCCAGGTGCGGCTGGTAAGCATCACGGACCGACAGTTTGCGAAGATGGAGGTGTTCTTTGGCGAAAAGCGGCAGCCGACAGAAGATCTCCCCGCACAAATCATGCTCTTTTGACGGGCGCGAATGGTTGGAAGCCCCTGTCGCAACGTCGGTTACGAAAGGGGTAGTGTAATCGAGCGACGTCTCCGGTCAGACCACGGCGACGGGGGCCGTAGCCCCCGCCGCGCTTGAGTGTAATCGAGCGACGTCTCCGGTCAGACCACGGCCCCTTGGTGTTGCGCAGCCCCGAGAACTCGAGTGTAATCGAGCGACGTCTCCGGTCAGACCACGGCTTCGTCCGGGCGCTCCACGATCGGTTCGTAGTGTAATCGAGCGACGTCTCCGGTCAGACCACGGCAACGGTGACTCGGCGACGTTCGAGCTGGGCAGTGTAATCGAGCGACGTCTCCGGTCAGACCACGGCAGGTATGAGCAGTGCAACACACAAGCCGGAAGTGTAATCGAGCGACGTCTCCGGTCAGACCACGGCCCTGGCGGGCGGGCCTCCCGGAGACGTTCAAGTGTAATCGAGCGACGTCTCCGGTCAGACCACGGCCGGATTCGCCGGTCATGGTCGAAACTCCTTAGTGTAATCGAGCGACGTCTCCGGTCAGACCACGGCGATGATCGCCATCGGTGCCCCCGGTGCCGGAGTGTAATCGAGCGACGTCTCCGGTCAGACCACGGCGAACTTTACGCGGACCTGGGACGCGACCCAAGTGTAATCGAGCGACGTCTCCGGTCAGACCACGGCGACGTGGGCTCGGAGGATGACCGGGCCGGCAGTGTAATCGAGCGACGTCTCCGGTCAGACCACGGCGAATTCTGGATCGACCAGATAACCGATCTAGTGTAATCGAGCGACGTCTCCGGTCAGACCACGGCGCGTTCTCACGTTCGAGGGCGGCGCGAACGAGTGTAATCGAGCGACGTCTCCGGTCAGACCACGGCCCAGTCGGGGTTGGTGCCGGCCTGCGCGAGAGTGTAATCGAGCGACGTCTCCGGTCAGACCACGGCCCACGACGTCGGCTCCTAGTAGATCTGGTAAGTGTAATCGAGCGACGTCTCCGGTCAGACCACGGCATCACCTTCTCCGGCGTCGTCACCGTCACAAGTGTAATCGAGCGACGTCTCCGGTCAGACCACGGCAGAACGAATCCCCGGGGAACATGTGGCCGTAGTGTAATCGAGCGACGTCTCCGGTCAGACCACGGCCTCCATCCACCACGTGTTCAGATACCCCAAGTGTAATCGAGCGACGTCTCCGGTCAGACCACGGCGAACCTTGTGCGTCTTCCGGGCGCGGCGGAAGTGTAATCGAGCGACGTCTCCGGTCAGACCACGGCTCGCGCACCGCGAACGTCACGACCGACAGCAGTGTAATCGAGCGACGTCTCCGGTCAGACCACGGCCGGTGCGTCCTTCGCCGCTGACGACGTAGAGTGTAATCGAGCGACGTCTCCGGTCAGACCACGGCCGACGTTCGCCGACTGCGCCGCGTGCGCCGAGTGTAATCGAGCGACGTCTCCGGTCAGACCACGGCGATGACGGCGATGACGGCGACGACGATGACAGTGTAATCGAGCGACGTCTCCGGTCAGACCACGGCTCAGGGGGAACTGGTACGAGTCCGTTCCGGAGTGTAATCGAGCGACGTCTCCGGTCAGACCACGGCGGGGAGGGCAGGGCGACGTAAGCCGGCTTCAGTGTAATCGAGCGACGTCTCCGGTCAGACCACGGCGCGGCGTAGGCGGCCTCGAGCGTGGGGAACAGTGTAATCGAGCGACGTCTCCGGTCAGACCACGGCATCCGAATCGCCTATTTCGGATCGGGGAAGAGTGTAATCGAGCGACGTCTCCGGTCAGACCACGGCGTCTCAGGCGATCACGCGGGCCGCGCAGTCGAGTGTAATCGAGCGACGTCTCCGGTCAGACCACGGCACCCGAAGCCCCGAGCGCAACGTGCCCGTTAGTGTAATCGAGCGACGTTTCCGGTCAGACCACGGCGCCGCCGTTCCGGTACGCGACATCACCGTGGATCCCGATGGGGCGTGGTATGCGGCGAGCGGGGTCGATGGCGGAGTTCGCATCTGGAGCTCGGATCTGGATTACTTGGCGGCGAAAGTGCCGGCCATCGCCGGCCGAGAGTTGAGCGATTCTGAGCTGCGACCCTGACCAGCGCGTCAGAATTACCACTGCGCGACCTGGTCACATCGCATAAAGGTGGGCGCGTCGGACCACAGGAGCGAGGCTTGGACCTACTCCGAACGCTGATCGCCGGATGAGAGACGGTCACATTGGCGAACTTAGCGAAGCCGACTCTTCGGAGACGATCGCCAGTGGTCATGCAGCTTACCTCAAATCGACCAAACTATCGTGATCCTGCGCGGCGTGCCGTGGGCGTCATCCTCCACAAGCCATCGAACACGGTGAACCCCTGCACCGGATTTCAGGCTCGGCTGTCGACGGGCGAGATTTTATCGTTCTCCTCGGCCGCCCGACCGGCCGCGATCAGCTGGTCGATCGCCTGCCCGATCCGCTCGGACATTCGGGCGGTTGTGCGTCTGGCCCCGAGTTCCCGCGCCACCTCACGCACGAGATCCTCCCGCGGCAGCCCGTACTGCTCACGAAGCACAGTGGCCGCGAGATTGGCGACCTCCACGATGGGCACATGCTCGATATCCCTCCGGGCCGCCTCGGAGTCGCCTGGTGTTCGGAACGATCGGAACTCCGCCGGATCCTGATCTGATTTCCACAGCACCTCACCTTGCGTCCGGATCGATCCGGCACGCGTGGCCGCGATCCGGACCTCTTTGAACCGTTCGCGGAACCGCTCGGTCACACGTTGCACCCCGCAAGCGCCGGCCAGCCTCCTCATCGCGAGCTCTTCGGTGACGGGCGTTTCAACCTCAACGATCTGAGTGAGTGCTTTGACCAGGGCTGCTTTGGAAGCTGAGTCGTAGACATCCAGCGCCTTAAGCCTGCCGTCTAGATCCTCGGCCGCGACATAGATCTCGGAGCGTACCGGTCTTGACGGAGGTTTCGCGGCCGCCGAAGGCGCACCCGCGTACAAGACAGGTTCCGTTTCCACTGCATCGTCGGCGTATTCGGTCGCACTCGCTTCGTCATCGCTCGGCGGGGGTTCTTCGGATTCCACCGCGGCGATGACCGGACGTTCCTCCGGTAGCACGAGATCCTCGGGTGCCTGTAACGAGTGTTCGATCGCACAGACCAGTTTTTCAAGGCAGCCTCCGGGGTTGACTCGCCAGTCGGTCGACCAGACCCGCTCGATCCGCCACCCAAGGCCTTCTAGCACGGACTGGCGGAGCCGGTCCCGGTCGCGCGCGGTTTTGGCACTGTGGTAGGTGGCCCCGTCGCACTCGATACCGAGCAGGTATTTCCCCGGTTTCTCGGGATGGCGAACGGCGAGATCGATCCTGTAGCCGGCGCACCCGACCTGCGTGTCGACCTCCCAGCCTCGGTCGGCCAATGCCTTCCAGACCGCCTGTTCGAAGCCGGAGTCGAACTCGGAGCTGCCGCTGAGCGAGACAGCCTCGGCGATCGCGCGGGGCCCCCGATCGGCGTAGTCGAGAAATGTCTTGAAGTGTTTCACGCCGACCGCCCGCGTCCGCCTGAGATCGATCTGGTCGCTAGTGAGCGACGAGAACACGATCAGCCGTCGACGGGCCCGGGTCACCGCGACGTTCAGTCGTCGCTCGCCGCCGTCCTTGTTCAGCGGACCGAAATTCATCGAGGGCTTGCCGGTCTGATCAGGGCCGTAGCCGACAGAGAAAATGATGGCGTCCCGCTCGTCGCCCTGAACGTTTTCCAGGTTCTTGACAAAGACCGGCTCGCCAACTTCGTTCGTGAAGTGGGATTCGATCTCCGTGTGCTCCCGCCGCCGCTCGTCGAGCAGATCCTCGATCAGCCGCTGCTGGGCCTGGTTGAAGGTCACGATGCCGATCGAATCGGTAGTGGATGGATCGCGGAGCATCCGCACCACTTCCTCGACGACGCGCGTCGCCTCGACGCGATTCGTGCGCGACTCGCCCCGGTCGTACACCCCGTCCGCGATATGCCGGAACGTCACGCCGAGCTCGGCGGAACGCTCGTCGGGCGAGGGGAAGGTGTGCAGCTCGTTCTGGTAGTAGTGGTGGTTCGAGAAAGCGATCAGGGTCTCGTGCCGGCTACGGTAGTGCCACGTGAGGCGCAGGCTGGGAATGCCCGAGGCGTTGCATTCCTTGAGGATCGACTCCATGTCGTCGACGGCGCCGTCCTCCGGCTCGGCATCGTCGTCACCGTCCAGCGAGCTGAAGAATGCGGTGGGCGGGAGCTGCTTGGAGTCGCCGACGACGACGACCTCGGTACCCCGGGCGATGGCACCGATCGCGTCCCAGACCGGGATCTGTGACGCCTCGTCGAACACCACGAGATCGAACGGCTTCAGCGCGGTGTCGAGGTACTGGGCAACCGAGAGCGGGCTCATCAGGAAGCACGGCTTCAGCCTGGGCAGCAGGTTGGGCATCGACTCGATCAGCCGGCGGGTCGGCAGGTGGCGACGCTGCTTCTCGAGTTCGCGGCGGAGGATCCCGAGTTCGGACTGCGGGGCCGCCGAAGACGGCGTCGAAGGTGTCAAGGCTGCGAGTTTCGCTGCCACAACATCGCGGGCGAGCTCGATGGACTCGGTGTCGAGACGGCGGAACCGGGCGATCGCATCACCTTGGGCGTCGGCATTAAAGGTCCGAACGGCTTCGACACCGTCGGCTACCGCGGTGAACCACGCCTGCCCGAAGCTCCGCCAGAACGCATCGTTGACCTCGTCGAGAGCGCAGCCGCCCCGCTCGTAGAGATCAACGAGTTCCGCGAGACCGGCCGCCGCCGCCGCGTCGCGTGCCTGCCTCCATGTGCACCATGTGTTGAGATCGCCGAGGTGGGTGGCCCACCGCTCGAACACACCAGCGAGCGCCGCCAGCCATCCGCCTGCGCTGTCACCGAGCGCTCCCCTCGAATCGGTCCTGAGCGTTGATTTCAGTTCGGCCCACGCCTTGGCCCACGCGTTCCACGCGTTGATGATGTCTCGCGTCTGCGGCCGGACGCGGTCTGCTTCGCCCGCCCCGGAGGCCATCCCCGCCAGTGCGTCCGCGAGCCCGCCCGCGGCGGCGTCCCGCCCGATCACGCCTAGCAACTTCGAGAATCGCTCTGTCCAGGCAACCATCGCCTCGATCTGGTCCCAGTCCGCGTCACCGTCGTTCCAGTGGCCGCCGACCGCCCGCGCCGCGTCACCGCCGAGCTTGGCTTGAAGTCCCTTGAGAGCCCGGACGGACTCGAGATCCCGGGCCACCTCGTCGAGCGGGGGCAGGTCTCCCGTCGCGTAGATGCGCAGCGCCTTTTTCACGCCGGCTGCGGTGAAGAGACGCAGCAGTGCCGGCTGTTTGAGGTGGCGCTGGATCGCGTCTAGACGGACAAGGGGGTCGACATCTAGGAACTCCTCGCGGTACCGCGACAGCAGCCCGAATCGGAGCCCGTCGCGTTCGCGCCCTAGCGAGACGACGCCGAGCAGTTGCTCGCGCAGCCCTTTCGCGTCACGCCCGTCGATCAGCCGGCGGTCCGCGACGGGGCATTTCTGTAGCTCGGCAGCCGCCTGGACAAGCGCGTGCAGGGTCTGTTGTCCGAGCGACGCCGGATCGGTGTCTACGCCCGTCTCGACGAGAAAAGCACGCGAGGCCTCGGAGAGCCCCTGCAGCCTGCCGGTGGCGGCCTTGATGGCGTCGCGTGCCTCGGTCGGGAGCGAGAAGCTCCACTCGGCGCGACCGATCCCTCGCAGCGGGTACTCCGCGGGCGGATCGATGGGACGTGCCCGCTGATGGAGCTCAGCGACCGCACGCTTCCAGGTGTCGAGCTGTTCGGCGGACGTCTCGGCGGGCGACTCGGTCGGGGGAGGGACCGAAGGCCCGTCACCGATGACGCTCAGCCGACCCAGCACGCGGTAGAGGCTCTCGCCGGTCTTCCGCGGCGTGTGCATCTCACAGACGTACTCGTTCAGCCGGTCTCGGGTAGCCTGCAGGTCCCGGCACAGCGCGTCCCACTGCCGGGGCGAGCGGGCTCCCTCGGCGTCGAGCGATTCTTCGAGCTGGGCGAGCACCTGCTTTTTGGACGCCTTGGCCGAGTGCAGTTCGAGACAGAAGGGGCCGAGCCCGTCGTCCTCTAGCCGCTTGCGGACCACCGAGAGAGCCGCCATCTTCTCGGCAACGAAGAGGACGCGCCGTCCGCGAGCGAGCGTGTCCGCGATGATGTTCGCGATCGTCTGGCTCTTGCCAGTTCCCGGCGGGCCCTCAAGAACGAATGTCCGACCATCAGCCGCTGCGCGGATGGCCGCGAGCTGCGAGGAGTCCGCGTCACGCGTGCAAAGCAGATCGTCGGGCGCGCTCTTCTGGTCGAGTTCCTCGGGCCGCGGGAACGGAGATGGGTCAAATGGCTCCTCCGAGCCGCTAACCAGCCGATCGACCAGCCGGCTCTCTTTGAGCCGATCGAGATTGTCCTGTAGGTCCTTCCACATCAGGAACTTGTTGAACGAGAACAGCCCTAGGCAAGCGGTCTCCTCGACCTCCCACCGCGGCATGTCCCGGATCGCGGACCGGAAGCTCCGGAGGATCAGCGGCACATCGATCCCGCTCTCGTCCTCGGGGAGGTCGTCGAGCCCATCGGTCTCGATCCCGAACCCAACGCGGAGATTCTCGAGCAGTGTGACGTTCGGCCGGAGCGGCTCGTCGCTCAGGCTCAGCGTGTAGGTGTATCCACCCCCCGAGGCGTTGCGGATGAGTGTGATCGGGAGCAGAATCAGCGGTGCGAGGCGCTCGGTCTCGGAGGTCTCGCTCTCGTACCACTTGAGGAAGCCGAGCGCGAGGTACAGGACGTTGGCCCCGGTCTCCTCGATGCTCGACTTGGCGATGCGGAAGAGGTTCAGGAGCCGTTTCTGCGTCTCGGCTTGTGTCGCGTCCGAGCGCAGGTGACCGGCTTTCAACTCCTCGCGGAGGAACGCCTCGTCCGTCCGATCCCGCGGGAGAACCCGGAACCGCGCCCCGCTGGCGAGCGTGTCCTCCACGCCCGGCAGATCCGGGATCGCGAGCCCCAGCGACCGCCCGCTGGGGCGGAAGTTGAGGAGGCGGTTGCGGAGCGAGAGATCGAGCAGGCGTCTCTGCCATCGCGCGATCCGATCCGAGGGAGCTTCCGAGGGCTCTTCCCTGCGGTCTCCTCGCTGCCTCGCCTCCGCCCGGTCCGCGAGCGATACAGCGTCGATCGTCGTCGATGACGCGGCGACCGTCGCGGGCTCCCGCAACGCCCCGAGATCGACGCCCGACTCGCCGTCGTCCCGGAGCGGCAGCGGCCGGACGCCCCGCTTGCGTGAGGATCTGATGTCGATCGCGTGGAAGATCGATCCGGGGTTTCGCAGGCGGTCCTTCGCTGCGGCGACCGCCGATGCGAACGACGCGTCCGGCTGGGTGATGCGTGTCGACTCGACGGGGATGACCTCGCCCAGCTCGATCAGGTTGCGGATCCGGGCCGGCTCGTCGATCACGGCTTCGGGCAGGTGGGCCTCGTGCGTCCAGACGGCGGGGATCGCGTGCCCTTCGGGCAGCACCACGAGCGTGTGCAGGCCGCACTGCTCCCACAGACCGGCTAAGAGAAGCGAGAGATCGAGGCAGGTCCCCATCCCCTCTCGAGCGATCCGGTCGACGAGCCGGACACGCTGGCCGGCCGTCTCGAAGCTCGCCGGGGGACTAATGTAGCCGATCCGCCGGGACACGAGCGCGTTGAAGCACGCCTCGGCCAGATGGGAGGCCCGGTGCCGGCTGCCGGACTGGTACCCGTCCAGCGCATCGGACCCGCTCAGCTCCCCCATATGCTGCCGGGCCCCGGCGAGGATTTCGGCAATCCTCGGGTGATTGGGTGTCACAAACGCCGCGGTAAGCTCGGCGTAGTGGCCGACCCCGGGCCACTGGTCGAAGGCGAGCAGCTCAACGGCAAAGGACCGCTGCACCTGCCCGGCCGGGCTCGAGACCCGGCAGACGATCGAGCTCCGCTCCGCTTCGGTCCGCGATGCCAGATTCCGAGCGGAAAGCAGGAATGAATCGGGGGACAACGAGGTGGTCGACTCCGGGTCGAGGCTCGCTATCCGCCCCTGCCACGGTTCTGCGTCACCGTTCTCCAAGGTAAGCTCGACCAGAAGATCGTCGACTTGCCCGGCCTCTCGCAGCGTCAGCCGGACCGAGTCCACGAGAGGGACGCCGTTCTGCTGCATGGCGAAGTTGACCCGGTCGCTGTACTCCAGGGCGATATCGCACGCCAAGGTATGTGGTTCTCGTTCAGGAACCGCGATTTCCTGGTCCTCGTGCATCGCGGGATTCTACCAGAGAGAATTGGTCGCTACTCACGCAGCCGACTGGGACAGCAGAAGAATTCGTTCAGAATCGCCGAGATATTACTTATAGGTATAAAAGTTTATAACTGCGGAGAGCACACCAATGTCTAGCTCTCACCCTGCGGCCCCGTTCAGTACCAAAACCAACAGACTGCCGCAGCAAACAGCAAAATACCCTCGTCTACCAAGTGAGCCCGATCTTAGCACCACGAAATCCATCCGATCTCGTGTCCGGCGACCCGCGAGGATACCCGTTTGGGGTTCCCGGCACCGGTCTTCAGCCTTGCTCGTAGCCATCAGGCCGCTCGCTGTACTCAGCCGCACTGCCACTTCCGAGTTTACCAGGCCCAGCCCGCGTCGCCGATATCAATGTGAGCTTCATCGAATCGAAAGTTCACCATGGCGAGTGCTTGGGCCGACTGTTCGATCGCGAAGGTTCACGCTGCGGATCGACGAAGAAGGTGCAACATCGGGCTTCGGCGGACGGCCCTCTTCCGTCGCTGACCGTCGCTGTGTCGCTTAAGGGCACCCAGCATGAGACGATGCGTGCTCGCACCGTGGGAAACAGCCGTCGGCGTCGCGTCCAGACCTCGGACAGCGCCATTGGTCACGGATCCGTCTTCGCTGATCGATCCGGCACCCGCGGCCGTCCTTGGTTGCGTCCCCTTCCGAGCACGACGTTGACAGCTATGCGCTGCTCGGGCGTCAACTCGACTGGGCAATGGTCCAGCCAATCCTGCACCGAGTCGCAAAGCCCAGCATCCGCACTGCTGGCGTTTATGCTGGTGGTCACCGTGCGAGCATCGTAAGTGTCTGTGTGAAGAGATGTTGCGGTATGCGTTCCCAGCTTGGGAAGCTGACGTTCTACCGCTGAACTACACCCGCTACGGTATCGAAAACCGGGTTGTCGCCTCGCTTGCACGACTTTTTGGGCTAGACTTGCACGACTTTTTCAGCCCAAGTCGCCGTCGAGAGGCACCCAGAGTATATGGCAAAGCGGGTCGGCTCGGTCAATCTGAAGCGGCGGATCCCCAAGCTCTGCCACACGACCACCCGGGGCATCGGGTGGCACGTCAACTATCGGGACCCCAAGACCGGCATCGCCAAAAAGCACCGCTTCGAGGTCGAGACCGAGGCCGAAGCGAAGGTGGCCTACACGAAGTGGCTCGCCCGGCACTTGGCCGGCGAGAGCGGCTCGGGCGACGCCCCGCCTGTCCGGCGGACCCCGGCTCGGAGTGGCGTCGCCGCGGCTCCCGGTTCGCTGCTTGAAGTGGCGACGAGCGTGCTCCGCCTCATGGAGGCCTCCATCCGCGAGGAGGGAGCCCCGCGGGCTCGGGGCACGATCGCTCGCCCGGTGTACGTCGACCGTGAGAACCACATCAAGGACTTCCTCGGCTTCATCAACAAGCGGCACGGCAAGGGGACCGTTGCCAACATGCGGGTCGAGGACCTGCCCATGACCGACGTCGAGATGTTCAACCGGCACCTCGTCGACAAGGGCTATTCGGCGTCGCAGGTCGGCAAGCGGATGCAGATGGTCAAGCGGATCATCGACCGAGCCGGCCGGCCCGAGCACGGCCAGCAGCGGCTCGCCTGGAACTGGGACTCCCGCGACGTCGCCCACGGCAAGCCGAGCAAGCAACGGGTTCTGCCAACCGTGAAGCAAATAGAGAAGCTGCTCGTAGCCACCGACGACCGGGGGCGGGCGATGATCTGGCTCGGCATCGGGCTTGGGTTCGGAGCGTCGGACCTGACGGTGCTCCGCGTCGGCCAGATCGACTCGGAGGCGTACGACCTCCGCCGCGGCAAGACCGGCATCGAGCGGTACGGGACGACGCCGCCGCTGGTGTGGCGGATCGTGTCGGAGTACATCGAGCAGAACGGCCGCAAGGAGGGCGAGCTGGTGTTCGTCACGCGGGACGGCCTGCCCCTCGTGCACGGCCGTTCCAACGCGGTGACGCAGTGGTGGGCGAAGCTCCGCACGAAGATCGGCGAGAAGCCCAAGACGCTTTCCGGCTTCTACGTGCTCCGGCACCTCGGGGCAACGGAGTTCGGCTCCCGGCCCGGCACATCCATCGCCGAGATGAAGCGGTGGCTCGGGCACGCAGCCGCTTCGGAGGTCGCCGACGTGTACATGCGGCCGCTGCCGCCGGAGAACAAGGCGGTGGTTGAGTGGGTTCGGAAGCGACTGCTCGAAACGGACTAGCGTTCAGGCGTCCCGTCACGAAGGGAGGCCGCCCCATGTACACCGTTTGTCTCGACCTCCACCTCCGGTTTGTCCCGCCGATGAGCGAGCACGCTCCTGGGATTGTGCTCACTCGCACCATCGAGCTGCCCTTCCCCGCGTACTCGGGCCTCGTGGTCTACGGTGCGGAACTCGACGAATGTCCCGACCCGCTCGGCCTGCATCTCACCGACGTGATCTGGGATATCGACCGAAGCGTGTTCCTCGCTCACAGTGTGATCGTGTCGCACGACGAGCCGCTGGCCTTCATTCCCGACACCATTCGTGGTTGGCTTGAACGCGGCTGGAAGCTCGGCAGCTACCGCGACGTCTACCTGGCGAATCACCCCGAAGATGATGCCGAGGAAGCTACAGCCAGTACGCCAGACGACGACGAATTCGACCGGATGGAGAGACTGCACACACTCCCCAAGACTCGCCGGGACCCCGACTTCAACCGGTTCTTCAAGGCACTTATCCGAGAGATGTCCGACGGCTACAACAACCTGAGTGTGGCCTACGCGATGGACAAGCTCGGACGGTTGCTGCCGGATCAGAAACCCAAAGCAGGTGAGCAACTCTCCGATATCGTTCGACGTTGGCGGGATGCCTGCTCCGAGTTCGAACAGCTCGACTCGGATGCCCAGACAGCATGACAGGACAAGGTGGCGAAATACCCATCGCTTGAGCATGCATTGGGGCTTGCTCCACCTGGTGGCCGACGGAAGAAGAACACCGTTTGAGTAGCGTCCCCGTTCGTGTTATCCAGTCCGGATGACGCGGAGCGGCCGGTGCCCCATCCGGCTCCCCGCACGCTCTCTCGCATCGCTGTCCCGAGAAGAAGCGACTGACCGGTCTCGCGTGATGGAGTTTGTCCGTCCCGGGAGGCCGGTGGTGCAATCACATGGTTTTTCCTCAAGCCGCGTGCGGACACGCGGCCTTTGTTCTTTTCTCCCGAAAGGAGACAGCGATGGGCCAGACGCTCACCCGAGCACACGATGAGCTCTTCCGGCGACACCCGGACGAGCGGTTCAACACGATGCAGGACCTTTTCGAGTTCTGCCAGGCACGCAAGGAGCGGTCGGAGCTGCTGTGGCGGCCGGCCGATGACCTCCAGGCGATCGCGACGAACGGTCGATTGGAGTTGGCGACGACGCCGATCGACAGCCACCGCCTCAACAGCTGGTCATTCGGCCAGCTCTGCAGCCTCGCGAACATCAGCCGCGACACGGTCAACCGGCTCAGCCCGGGGACCGCGGCGAAGGTGTTCGAGGAAACGCTCCCGGTGGGCGGCAAGCCGATGCAGGTGTACGCCGACGGCGACCTCATCCGCTCCATCCACGGGGCGAGCTACACCCGGCTTCACGACGTGGAGCTGCTCACGATGCTCCGCGAGTTCGCGACGGACTTCGTCCCGCCGCAGGAGTCGGGGGCGCCGGGCACGCAGGGAGGCACGGGCCTGTACTGCGGCGAGCAGGACATGTTCTGCTTCCTCATCGACCCGACGGGCTGGACGGAGATCAACGGCGAGGCGTTCGCTCCCGGGTTCTTCGTCTGGAACAGCGAGGTGGGCAAGCGGTCGGTCGGCATCCAGACGTTCTGGTTCCAGGCCGTCTGCCGTAACCACATCGTCTGGGACGCGATCGAGGTCGTGGAGTTCAGCCGCAAGCACACGGCGAACGTCCACGACTCGCTCCGCGAGATGCGTCGGATCGTCGAGGCCCTGGTCGAGAAGCGTGACCAGCGTCGCGATGGCTTCGCCACCGCGATCGGCAAGGCGATGACCGCCCGGCTGGGCGACGACGCAGAGGAGGTGATGAAGGTGCTGTCCAAGCACGGAATCACCCGCCAGCTCGCCAAGGAAGCTCTCGACATCGCTCGGGAGCAGGGGGCGTTCACGATCTTCGCGGTCGTGGACGCTTTGACCCGTCTCGCGGGCCGCATCAAGAACGCGGGCGACCGCTGGGAGGTTGACCAGAAGGCGTCGTCACTGCTCGCACTCGCGAGGTGACCGCCGGACGGCGAGGGTTCAGGACGCACCACCGGCCCTCCCTCCCATTCCAAGTCTCGACCGCACAATGACTTCCGGCCGACCGAGCACCCATCGCTGACACGATGCCGTCAGTCCCTGCCCCGTGGTTCCAAGCAGCAAGTTCTAGCAACGAGTAGAATCTCGCAGCAACGTCCCGCCGGGGCGTCGTGGAGGCCGCCCCCGTGGACCCGCCGCAGGTCATGACGATCGACGAACTCGCGGCCTACCTCCAGGTCGCGAAGTCGACGCTCTACAAGCTCGCCCAGGAGGGAAAGGTGCCGGGGCAGAAGGTCGGGAAGCATTGGCGGTTCAGTCGAGAGGCGATTGATCGCTGGTTGCAGCAGGGTGCGGGCACCACGTTCCAGCCACCGGGCAAGGAGTAGTCGCATGGAGTTGATCGACAACATCAACCGACTGCTCGGCGACGACTTGAAGGCTGCCGTACGTCCGGGTGCGAAACTGAAGGTCGCCGCGTCCTGCTTCTCTATCTTCGCGTACGAGGCACTCAAAGAGCAACTGGACCAAGTTGATTCGGTTGAGTTCATCTTCACCTCCCCAACCTTCGTACCAGACGAGGTCACGGATAGCGGTGCCAAGCAACGCCGAGAGTTCCACATCCCACGCCGGTCACGTGAGCGGAGCTTCTACGGTTCGGAGTTTGAACTTCAACTCAAGAACAAGCTCATGCAGCGGGCTATCGCTCGTGAGTGTGCGGAGTGGATCCGTCGCAAGGCGACATTCCGCTCGAATCGCACCAAGGCCCCGATGCAGCAGTTCGCAGCCGTGGCCCGCGACGCGACACAGATTGTCTATCAGCCACTGCACGGATTCACGGCCGTAGATCTTGGCTATCAGCAGGGTGACGCGGTGTCCAACTTCGTTACGAGGATCGACTCTGCGCCTCACACCGCATCGTACCTGGCTCTGTTTGAACAGATCTGGAATGATCCCGATCGCGTCACAGACGTCACGCAACGCCTTTCTGATCACATCGCCGCCGTCTATCAGGAGAATCCGCCCAACCGCATCTACTTCATGATGCTGTTTCACATCTTCAACGAGTTTCTGGAGGACCTGAGCGAGGACGTGCTACCCAACGATCTCACGGGGTACCGAGACAGCCTGGTCTGGAACAAGCTTTATAACTTCCAGCGAGACGCGGCGACCGGCGTCATCAACAAGCTGGAGACGTTCAACGGGTGCATCCTGGCTGATAGCGTCGGTCTTGGCAAGACTTTCACGGCTCTGGCGGTCATCAAGTACTACGAACTCCGCAATCGTTCAGTCCTCGTGCTGTGCCCGAAGAAGCTCGCCGACAACTGGCTGAACTACAACCGGAACCTGAAGACCAACATCTTCGCCCGTGACCGATTCAACTACGACGTGCTGTGCCACACAGATCTGCAGCGGACCAGCGGCGAGTCATTCGGAACGCCATTGAACAGGGTAAACTGGGGAAACTACGACCTGGTCGTCATCGACGAGTCGCACAACTTCCGGAATGCGGATCCGTATAAGGATCGCGAGACCCGGTACGACACACTGATGCGGCAGGTCATCAGGGAAGGCGTGAAGACCAAAGTCCTCATGCTTTCCGCGACACCGGTCAACAACCGCTTCAACGACCTGAAGAATCAGCTCGCACTCGCCTACGAGGGAGACACCAAGGCCTTCAGCGAGCGTCTGGGCATGAAGCGGGACATCGACGGGGTCTTTCGACGGGCTCAGGCGACGTTCAATGTGTGGTCCAAACTCCCACCCGAAGAGCGGACCACCTCCGCGATCCTCGAAGCACTCGACTTCGACTTTTTCGAGTTGCTTGACAACGTCACCATCGCGCGCTCGCGCAAGCACATCCAGACCTTCTATGACACGTCGGACATCGGCACGTTTCCTGAGCGACGCAAGCCGCTCTCGTACCACCCGCCGCTCACCACTCGCGGCGACGTCATCGGATTCAACGAGATCTACGCCAACCTGTCACAGCTCGTGCTCGCGATCTACGCCCCGGTCAGCTACATCCTGCCGAGCCGATTGGCCAAGTACGAGGACATTTACGACACCGAGGTCGAAGGGGGAGGCGGGAAACTCAAGCAGGTCGATCGCGAGAAAAGCCTTCAGTCACTGATGACCGTCAACCTGCTCAAGCGGCTGGAGAGCTCCGTCGAGGCGTTCCGGATCACGCTGGACAAACTCCGGGCGAACCACCGGGACATCCTGGTCAAGATCGACACGTTCCGGCGAACCGGCGTCGATCCCGGATTCGATGACGTCGCGGGAGCGTTCGCCAATATCGACCCCGACGACGACGAGCTACCCGACTTTGACGACGACAGCATCGGCGGCAAAGTCAAGGTCCGGCTCTCTGACATGGACATCGACTCTTGGGAACAAGCTCTCAAGGGAGACGTGATTGTCATCGAGCGGTTGCTCGCGGAAATGCACAAGGTCACGCCAACCGACGACGCCAAACTCCAGCACCTGAAGACGCAGATCCGCAGCAAGCTGGCATCGCCGATCAACCCCGGCAACAAGAAGGTGCTCATCTTCACAGCCTTCGCTGACACTGCGAAGTACCTCTTCCGTGTCCTCTCGCCCGAGTTGGTCAAAGACCAGCGAGTGCACGTGGGGCTTGTTACTGGCACAGGTGGGCCGAAGTCGACGCTCAAGCAGTCCTACGACTTCCAGTCGCTCCTCACGATCTTCTCGCCGAGATCGAAGGAGAAGGCACTCATCATGCCCGACGACAGCAACGAGATCGACATCCTCATCGCGACGGACTGCATCTCGGAGGGGCAGAATCTTCAGGACTGCGACTACCTGATCAACTACGACATCCACTGGAACCCCGTCCGCATCCTCCAGCGGTTCGGCCGCATCGACCGCATCGGCTCGCCCAACGCCAGCATCCAGCTCGTCAACTACTGGCCTGACATCACGCTCGACGAGTACATCAACCTCAAGGAGCGTGTCGAGAACCGTATGGTGATCGCAGACGTCACGGCGACGGGCGACGACAACGTGCTCACGGCCAAGGCGGGCGATGTCTCGTACCGGCAGGAGCAGCTGCGCAAGCTTCAAGAAGAAGTCATTGAGATGGAAGACCTCCGCACGGGAGTCTCCATCACCGACCTCGGACTGAACGATTTCCGGATGGACCTGCTCAACTACATCAAGGCCGACGGGGATCTTGAAAGCCTCCCGACCGGACTCCACGCCGTCGTCCCGTCTGACGCATCCATCGGCCTCACTCCCGGCGTGATCTTCGCCCTTCGCAATCGCCACCACGGCGTCAATGTCAACCAGCAGAACCGGCTGCACCCGTACTACCTCGTCTACGTGTCTATGGAAGGTGAAGTCAACGTCAACCACATGGAGGTCAAGCGGCTGCTCGATCTCGCTCGGGCCGCGTGTCGGAACCGGTCGGAACCCGAGAAGCCTGCCTGCTCGGTCTTCAACACGGAGACCGACGACGGTCGGGACATGACCAAGTACTCCGGCCTGCTCAGCCGGGCCATCCGGTCCATCGTCGACCTCAAGGAAGACAAAGACCTCGACAGCCTGTTCACCGGCAAGAAGACCACGGCCCTCACCGCCCAAATCGCGGGGCTCGACGACTTTGAACTGATCGCCTTCGTCGCGGTGGTGGAGGCGACATGACGGTCGACGCCGCGTGCCCACTCTTCGCCTACCCGCCCCAGGCCGCCTTCGAGAAGGTGCTGCCCAAGAACAAAATCTACGCCCACGCCAAGCCGACCCGGCGTCTTCAGCAGCGGTTCACCGACGAGGTCGCCCAGATCGTCTGGAAGTACAAGCTCGCTCCGGAGACCATCCGAATCCCCGCCAAGGCGGGCGTCGAGGAGATCCAGGTCTTCGGCGTGACGCTCAAGGCCGCGGCCGAGGACGAGTTCACCGAGGACGTCCTCCGCTGCATCGACAAGGCCATCGGCTTCCCGATCCTGTTCGAAGTCGGAGCCGCCGACCGCGTCCGGGCCGTCGCGGCTTTCAAGCGGCCCAGCGAGGCCGACTCCACCAAGTGGGTCGTGGGCGACTACTTCATGTCTGCTTGGTTCCCAGCGGACACTCCCCGCTCGCCCCTTCCCGTGGCTCTCGATCTTGCGTCGCTCTACGGCCAGCTTCTCCGCCGACTCATGCCGTACCCACCGCGAGAGAGTGAATCGCTCAAGGATCATGCGGAGCGGCTGGACCGCATCCGGTCGCTCCAGCGTGAGCACGCCAAACTGGAGACCCGGCTGAGCCGCGAGAAGCAGTTCAACCGCAAAGTCGAGATCAACGCCGAGGCCCGTGCCCTCCAGACCCAGATCGACGAGCTGACCGCCTGATGACAGAGACGCCGCCCATGGAACGACTGAAGATGCACACCCCGGACCTCACCGACGCGAACATCGCGAAGCTGGCCGCGTTGTTCCCCGGATGCGTCACGGAGCGGCGGACGGACGACGGCACGATCACCAAGGGCATCGACTTCGACCTGCTCCGTCAGGAATTGACCGACCACGTCATCGAAGGCCCGCAGGAGCGATACCGGCTCGACTGGCCCGGCAAGCGTGAGGCCCTGCTCGCGGCCAACGCCCCGATCGCCAAGACGCTCCGACCCTGCCCAGGCGAGAGCGTGGCCTTCGACACCACTAGGAACCTGTTCATCGAGGGCGACAACCTCGACGCTCTGAAGCTGCTCCAGGAGACCTACCTCAACAAGGTCAAGATGATCTACATCGACCCGCCGTACAACACAGGGCGGGAGTTCATCTATGACGACGACTTCGCCGAGGACGCGGACGACTACCTGCTCCGTTCCGGCCAGGCGTCGGACGCCGGGACCCGTCTCGTCGCGAACACCGAGGCGAACGGCCGCTACCACTCAGACTGGCTCTCGATGATGTATCCGCGGCTCCGGCTTGCCCGCAGCCTTCTCCGCGATGACGGTGTTCTGTTCATCTCCATCGACGACAACGAAGTCGGCAACCTCCGCCGCTTGTGCGACGAGGTGTTCGGGGAGACCAACTTCGTCGCCACGATCATCTGGCAGAAGGTCTACAGCCCCAAGCCTTCTGCGAGTTGGTTCTCTGTAGATCACGACTACGTGCTTGTGTATGCCCGCAACAAGGGCGAGTGGCAACCACAGCCGCTTCCCCGCACTGCGGAGATGGATGCACGCTACAAGAATCCAGACAATGATCCACGGGGCCCTTGGAAGCCCGCGGACATGTCAGCCCGCAATCGCTACGACGCAGGCGTGTATCCGATCACTTGTCCGTCCGGCCGGAAGCTCGACGGTCCTCCGACGGGTCGGTACTGGGCCATCGATGAGAAGAGCTTCAAGTCTCTCGACAAGGACAAGCGAATCTGGTGGGGACAAGAGGGTGACAACATCCCAGCCGTAAAGATTTTTCTATCTGAGGTGTCTGGGGGCCGAACCCCGCAGACTCTTTGGTTCTACGAGGAAGTCGGGCACACCCAGGACGCCAAGAAGACGCTGCTCAAGTACGTTCCGTTCCAGCACACCGAGAACGTGCTGAACTCGGTCAAGCCGGTCGAACTCATCCAGCGGATGCTCCAACTCGCCGGGCCCGCCGACGAGGAGGCGATCATCCTCGACTTCTTCAGCGGAAGTGCCACGACCGCACACGCGGTGCTCAAGCAGAACGCGGAGGATGGCGGCAAGCGACGGTTCATCGGAGTGCAGATCGCCGAGCCGCTCCCGGTGCCCGAGCCGAACATGGCGAGCATCTTCGAGATGGGCACGACCCGCATCCGCAACGTGCTCAAGGAGCTTGAGGAGCAGGCCGAGGGCACGCTAACGGCTACGGCCACCAATGCCTCGCTCGGCTTTCGCGTCCTGAAGGTCGACTCGTCGAACATGAAGGACGTGTACTACCGGCCGGACGAGGCGACGCCCGCCCTGCTTGGTGGGCACGTGGACAACATCAAGGACGACAGGAACGACGAGGACCTGCTGTTCCAGGTGCTGCTCGACTGGGGCGTGGACCTGTCGCTGCCCATCGCTAAGGAGACCATCCGCGGCAAGCCGGTCTACTTCGTGGACACCAACGCCCTCGCGGCCTGCTTCGCCGCGGGTATCGACGAGGACTTCGTGAAGGAGCTGGCGGGCCGCAAGCCGCTGCGGGCGGTGTTCCGCGATGCCGGGTATGGCTCCGACGACGTGAAGATCAATGTCGAGCAGATCTTCAGGCAACTTTCTCCCGGCACGGAAGTCAAGACCCTCTGACCATCGCACCCACGGAACCGCCAACCGCCCACCGATCCGCCCAAGACCTGCCCGAGACACGACCCATGACCAAGCTGAAGATGCACACGCCTGACCTCGTCGCCGACAACATCGAGTGGGTCGCCGCCCGCTTCCCGGGGTGTATCACGGAGTCGCGGAACGACAAGGGCGAGGTCGTGCGGGCGGTGGACTTCGACCTGCTTCGCCAGGAGCTGTCGCCCGAGATCGTTGAAGGGCCGCAGGAGCGGTACCACCTCAACTGGCCTGGCAAGCGGGAGGCCCTGCTCGCGGCCAACGCCCCAATCGCCAAGACGCTCCGCCCGTGTCGGGAGGAGAGCGTCGACTTCGACACGACGCAAAACCTCTTCATCGAGGGCGACAATCTGGACGCCCTGAAGCTGCTCCAGGAGACCTATCTGAACAAGGTCAAGATGATCTACATCGATCCGCCGTACAACACCGGAAGAGACTTTGTCTATCGAGACAGCTTCTCCGAGAGTGTTGGGGATTATCGCGAGCGATCGGGAGAGACATCTGACGAGGGAGAAAGGCTGGTTGCGAATACGGAAGCGAATGGCCGCTTTCATTCCACTTGGCTCTCGATGCTGTGGCCACGGCTTCGGCTGGCTCGAAATCTGTTGGTCGACGGAGGCATCGTCTGCATTTCTATTGACGAACGCGAACTTGCTCGACTACTTATGGTTTGTGATGAGGTCTTTGGGCACGGCAGCCTGACCGCCGTCTTTACCTGGGTGACCAAAACTGCTCCCAAAGGCGTGCCGCCATTGAATATGGTGGTGACCAATCACGAGTACATCGTGTGCTACTCGAAGGGCGATTTTCGCTTCTCCGGCCGCCCAAGAACCACAGACGCGTTCGCGAACCCCGACAATGACCCGCGTGGCCTATGGAAAGCCGACAACATAAAGTCCACACTGGCGACGGCAAAGACGTTCACGTTTACTGACCCAGACACGGGCCATTCGTACACCAACAAGTGGGCTTACTCGCCCGATACCATCCAGCAGATGATCTCCGAGGGGAAGATCCTCTTTCCTCGAACACCCGATGGCATGCCTCGGCAGAAAAAGTTCATGTCTGAGTACAAGAACGAGAACGTACCGATTGTCACTAGCTTGGGCGTGTTCCACACCGAGACGGCGACAAACCGTCTGAAGGAGGTATTCGGGGGTCACAAGTACTTCGATTTCCCGAAGCCGGTGGAGTTGGTTCGCTATCTGGTGGAACAATGCACCGACTCTCATACCGGAGACATCGTCGTTGACCTCTTCGCGGGTTCGGCCACGACTGGCCAGGCTGTCATGGAAGCGAATGCATCCGATGGAGGATCCCGCAAATTCTTGCTTATTCAGCTGGATGAGAGCTTGTCACTGCCGGAGAACGACGGCGAGCTTGAGCTTTCGACGATTGCCGAGGTCGGGAAGGAACGTCTCAGGCGGTTCCAGCGGGATGACGGACAGCTGCTTGAGGAAGTGCCCTCACCTAGCCGAGGCTTCCGTGTCCTACAGGTCGATTCGTCGAACATGAAGGACGTGTACTACCGCCCGGACGAGGCGACGCCGGCCCTGCTCGGCGGGCACGTGGACAACATCAAGGACGACCGGACCGACGAGGACTTGCTTTTCCAGGTGCTGCTCGACTGGGGTGTCGACCTGTCGCTGCCCATCGCCAAGGAACAGCTCCGCGGTAAGCCGGTCTACTTCGTCGACACCAACGCCCTCGCGGCCTGCTTCGCCGCGGCCATCGACGAGGCCTTCGTGAAGGACCTCGCCGCCCGCAAGCCGCTGCGGGCGGTGTTCCGCGATGCCGGATACGGCTCCGACGATGTGAAGATCAACGTCGAGCAGATCTTCAAGCAGCTCTCCCCCGGCACGGAAGTCAAGACGCTCTGATCCCCGCCCAACCGCCCAGCAGGACGCCCACCATGACCATGAAGCTCAAGTTCAAGAAACAGGCGTACCAGACGGCCGCAGTCGACGCGGTGGTGGATTGCTTCGAGGGTCAACCGCCCGCGACGCCGTGGCGGTACCGCATTGACCCCGGCAAGCAGAAGAAGGGCGAGACGGAGTCCTTCGAGCTGCCGGGCTTCCGGAACAACGAGATCGCCCGAACGCTGCCCCTGCTGGAGAACATCAAGAAGGTGCAGCGGCGGCAGAACCTGCCGGAATCGAGCGAGCTGGTCAAGACCAAGGTGTGCGACGTCAACCTCGACATTGAGATGGAAACGGGAACCGGCAAGACGTACTGCTACATCAAGACGATGTTCGAGCTGAACCGCCGGTACGGTTGGAGCAAGTTCATCGTCGTGGTGCCCAGCATCGCGATCCGCGAGGGCGTGGCCAAGTCGTTCGAGATCACCGCCGAGCACTTCCTGGAGGAGTATCACAAGAAGGCCCGGGCGTTCATCTACAACAGCAAGCGGCTGCACGAGCTGGAGAGCTTCTCGTCGGACGCTGGCATCAACGTGATGATCATCAATGTGCAGGCCTTCAACGCGACTGGCAAGGACGCGAGGCGGATCTACGAGGAGCTGGACGACTTCCAGTCCCGCAAGCCCATCGACGTGATCAAGGCCAATCGGCCGATCCTGATCCTGGACGAGCCGCAGAAGATGGAAGGGAAGAAGACGCTGGACTCCCTCAAGGAGTTCAACCCTCTGATGATCCTGCGATACTCAGCGACGCACAGGACGAGCCACAACAAGGTGCACCGGCTCGACGCCTTGGATGCGTACAACCAGAAGCTGGTCAAGAAGATCGCGGTCCGCGGCATCTCGGTGAAGGGGCTGAGTGGGACGAACAGCTATCTGTTCCTGGAGTCGGTGATCATCTCCCCGAGCAAGCCGCCGGAGGCGAGGATGGAGATCGAGGTCAAGCAGGGCAGCGGCATCAAGCGGGTCATCAAGCGGGTTGGTCGCAACGACAGTCTGTACGACCTGTCGGGCGGGCTCGACCAGTACAAGGGCTTCGTCGTCGCGGACATCGATGCCCGAAGCGACACGGTCAGCTTCACCAATGGGCACGAAATCCAGGCGGGTGAAGCGACGGGTGACGTGAACGAGTCGACGCTCCGGCGGATTCAGATCCGTGAAGCGATCAAGGCCCACTTCGAGAAGGAGCAGCGGCTGTTCGAGCAGGGCATCAAGGTGCTCACGCTGTTCTTCATCGACGAAGTGGCGAAGTACCGGCAGTACGACGAGAACGGCGAGCAGCCGGGCGAGTACGCCACGATGTTCGAGGAGGAGTATGGACTGCACCTGGATGAGGTGCTGACGCTGTACGAGTCAGACTACTCGAAGTATCTCAAGGGCATCGAGGCCGCCAAGACGCACAACGGGTACTTCTCCATCGACAAGAAGAAAGGGCGACTGGTCGACCCAACCGTTGCCAAGCGGGGCGAGAATGCGGGGGAGAGCGACGACACCGATGCCTACGACCTGATCCTGAAGGACAAGGAGCGGCTGCTGTCCCTGGAAGAGCCAACCCGATTCATCTTCTCCCACTCAGCTCTCCGCGAGGGCTGGGATAACCCCAATGTCTTTGTCATCTGCACGCTCAAGCACAGTGACAACACGATCTCCCGTCGCCAGGAAGTCGGGCGAGGCATGCGGCTTTCGGTTTTCTCGGATGGTTCGCGGAAGGGCGAGCGGTCCGACGACCCGGCTACGGTGCACGAGGTCAACGTGCTGACGGTTGTCGCGAGTGAGAGCTACAAGGACTTTGTAGCTGGCCTTCAGAAGGACATCAGCGACTCCCTCTCGGAGCGCCCCCGCGTGGCGAATGAGGAGTACTTCGCCGGTAAGACCATCAAGACGGCGGAGGGCTCCACCCAGGTGACGCCGCAGATGGCGAAGCAGATCTACAAGTACCTGCTCAAGAACGACTACACCGACGAGAACGACCGCGTTGCCCCGTCCTACCACGAGGCGAAGGAGCAGGGAGTCCTCGCGGAGCTTCCGGATGACCTCAAGCCGCACGCGGAAGAGGTGTTCAAGCTCATCGATAGTGTCTTCAGCGACGTACAGATTCCGCTTCCTGAGGATGAACGAGCCGCAAAGACGAATCCGATCAACAAGGCCAACTTTGAGCGGAAGGAGTTCAAGGAACTTTGGGACCGGATCAACCGGAAGGCCGCTTATACGGTTCACTTCGACTCAGCCGAGTTGATTGACAAGTGTGTCCGAGCACTCGACAAGCAGTTGAATGTGTCCCCGCTCCAGTACACGATTCAGCGTGGGGAGCAACGAGACGGGGCCACCGTCGATCAGTTACGAGGAGGCACCGCATTCGAATTGGGGGAAACCGAGACGCTCTCGCACCGAGCATCGGTCTACTCGGGCGTGCGGTACGACCTCATCGGAAATCTCGCCGAGCAGACCGATCTGACGCGACGGACCGTGGCGTCGATCCTGACATCGGTCAACGCGACGACCTTTGCCCAGTACAAGACAAACCCCGAGGGATTCATCGCAGAAGCAACTCGGCTGATCAACGAGCAGAAGGCGACGGTGATTGTTGAGCGGCTCTCCTACGACCCAATCGAGGGCACACACGACATCGAGATCTTTACTCAAGAGAAGCCCAAGGGCAGCTTCGGCAAGGCCTTCAAGGCTAACCGCCACATCTACGACTACGTGTTCACCGACTCGAAGAACGAGCGGCAGTTTGTCGAGGAGCTTGACGCGAGCACTGAGGTGGTCGTGTACGCCAAGCTCCCGCGTGGCTTCTCGATCCCGACACCCGTTGGCGGCTACAACCCAGACTGGGCCATCGCTTTCGACCACAATAAGGTTAGGCACGTCTTCTTCATCGCCGAGACCAAGGGCTCAATGTCAAGCATGGAGCTTCGGGAGATCGAGCAGCGGAAGATCGATTGTGCCCGGAAGTTCTTTGCCGGCATCGCCTCTGATCGTGTTCGATACGAGGTCGTCGATGGATATGGGAAACTCATGGAGTTGGTGTCGTAAGCCACCGCACGAGGGCAGCCGATGAAACGACACAAAGTCGAGGTTGGACGTGACCATGTACAGAGGTTGATGGGCACCTCGCCTCAAAAGGCTGTGGAAGAGCTCATTTGGAATGCTCTCGATGCTGGCGGTGAGCGAGTCGATGTGTCGCTGCAAATGAACGAACTGGGGGCGGTGAACAGACTGGAAGTTGCGGACC
This sequence comes from Phycisphaerae bacterium, assembly GCA_002706885.1. Lineage (GTDB taxonomy): Bacteria > Planctomycetota > Phycisphaerae > Phycisphaerales > UBA1924. The sequence continues at coordinate 7,672 of PAKY01000076.1, read as the reverse complement.
GTGGGCCGGGGATCAGACCAGACGACCTGGAGCGAGCCTTCGGTGCTATCGGAAACTCCGTCAAGGTCGAGCGAAAGGTCAATCCTGAACAGCGTGCGTATCACGGTCGTGAAGGTAAGGGACGTTTCAAGGCCTTGTCCCTGTGTCCGACCGCAGTCTGGGAAACCACGGTTCGCGAGAACGGCAAAACGCTGACGTACACCATCAAGGTGGCACGCGACTCCGCAGACTACTACGAAGCCAGTGAACCGAAGCCCGCGGACGGCCAGCGAACTGGCACCGTGGTCCGTCTCGAAGGCATCGACAAGGGGCACCACACGCTCGCCCGGAGCGACATACGGGAGAAGCTCGCAGAGACGTTTGCGTCCTACCTCACCAGTTATCCCGGCGTTCATCTCTATTGGGACGGTCGGGAGATCCAGGTCAGTGAGCTGGTGGAGCGTGACGAAACACTCGATGTGCTCTCCGGGGACGATCCACTGGGACCCGCTCAACTTCAGGTTCTGGAGTGGAAGTTTAAACCCGATGGGAAGCGTCTGCACATTTGCGACGACCAAGGTTTTTCATTCCACGATATCCCGGCTGGGGTGCAGGCCCGAGGAATCGAGTACACGGCGTATCTCCGAACACCACGGGCACCCGAATGGGCGGATTCCGCTCGCTTCGTCACGGATGAACTCGATGAGGAGGTCAAGCGTCTTGTTGACACCGCCAAGGATCGTCTTAGGGAGTATGTTCGCGGGAGGCTCGCCGAGGAATCGACCTCGGTTGTGCAGCAATGGAAAGACGACAACATCTATCCGTACACGGATGAGCCGGAAGATCCGCTTTCCAAAGCCGAGCGTGAAGTCTTCGACATCGTCGCCGTTCAGATTAACGAGCAGCACCCGTCATTTGAGAAGACCGATAGCCAGAACAAAAAGCTCACGCTTGCCCTCGTCAAGCAAGCCTTGGAGGCGAATCCCAATAACCTGACGAAGATTCTGCACGAAGTAGTAGCCCTGCCAGAGGAGGAACGAGAGGCGTTCGCAGAGCTTCTGGCGAGAGCCCCGCTCACGAATCTCATCCGTGCAGGAAAACTCGTCGCTGACCGACTTGATGTCATTCACGCGTTCGAACACATTCTGTTTGACGGCGATTGGAAGAAGAGGCTTCTTGAACGGACGCAGCTTCACCGCCTATTGGTGCATGAGATTTGGCTCCTCGGCGAGGAGTACACGCTGGGTGGTGACGACGATGGCCTTCGCGATGTACTTAAGAAGCATCTTGCAATCATGAAGCGAGAGGAACTCGCTCCTGACGCTGACGTGAAACTCATCGACGGTAAAGAAGGCATTCCGGACCTGATGCTCTACCGACGCCGCAAGGTTGACAGGGACCGTTTCGAACACCTTGTGGTCGAGCTGAAACGGCCCCGTGATTCACTAGGGCAGGAAGAGACCTCACAGATAAAGAAGTACGCGTTTACAGTCGCCAAGGACGAGCGATTCAGGACTGATAAGTGCCACTGGGAGTTCTGGCTCCTCGGTAATGATCTTGATGACTTTGTTGTTCAAGAGACATCCTCTGAGAGGCTCCCGGAGGGATGCCTTTTCGACGGCAATGGTGTGCGCATCTGGGTACGCCGTTGGTCAGATGTACTGAACGATGCTCGTGCCCGGTACGAGTTCTTTCGTGAACAGCTGAAGGTGGAGGCTTCACACGCCAAGGGTCTCGATACTCTGAAGGTCCGCTATCCGCACCTTTTTCATGGCAAGGGGGCTCGCAAAGCCAAGGATCTAGCTCTGTCCACCTCTCAAAGCACTTAGAGATGCACGCCCAACGTCTTCGTCGATGCAGGAAAGCGTTTCGTACCGCCGTGTTCGTAGCATCCACGAGAAGAGTGCGGCCGGTTCTGTTCCGGTGCGCAAGGCATGTGCGGCTGCGGAGAACATCGAAAGGATCTCAGCCTCGGTCTTTCGGACCCACCCCCGCAGCCTCGCTTGTTTGAACAGGGCCGCCAGTCGCCAGGGGTCTTTCAGGTCGGCCACCGTCACGTTGTTCAGGTCCGGCTCCTTCGCTCGTGTTCGAGCACCAGCCGGGCCCGCCGCCCGGGCGGGTTTCTGGTGATCAACTCTCCGTGAGGAGAGTTCCTTGTGCTTCTTTGGGGGTGCAGATTCGGTTGTGGATTGCCGGTGCCGGGGTGCGGGTTCGTTGCTCCAGTCCAGGCAAACAACCTGCGGGGACCCCAACCGGTTGAGGCGGAGCTGGTCGGCCGCGACGGACCGGAGCACGCCCAGCTTGAGCAGGCGTGCTCGTGCTTCCTTCACCGCCCGGAGGGCGACGCCGAAAGCTTCGGCCACCCAGGACGCCTTGCACCACCCGCCGGAACGACAAACACCGTTCTTGTAGAACACGCAGCGGAGCAGGTGACCGAGCACCGTGGCGATGAAGGCCCTTCCCCGACTCTTGGCCAGCAGACGGAGCACGGGCCGGGGCACCGGGATGGGCCGGCCGGGGTGCTGTTGGACTTCGTACGGAACGGTGTCGATGGCATCTTCGCTGAATCGGAGCAGCCCGTGCTTCTCCAGGCGACGCACCGAGCGGCGGACGTGCTCGCCCCCGACCCCACCGACGAGACCGTGCAGCTCTTTGACGCTGTAGCGGGGCGTGCGGCCCGCTTCGAGCGTGCAGCGACGAACCGTCAGCTCGTGGCACGCGAGCCACACCCGAACGTCTCGCAGCTCGATGTCGCCCGACCGCAAACACGACCAGACAGCATGGATGCTGTGCTCGTGGATGAAGCAGAAGCCGCCCCGCGGCTTGCGGGCCTCGATGTGCCAGTCTCGCCCTCGGGCGTACGTGATCGTCGTCATGGTCCCCTCCCTCTCGATGCGGCGAGTGCTCGCCGTGTGGAGAGACCGGAGTCGGTGGAAGAGCCAACCGTTGACGACTCGGCACGAAGTGTCGTAGGTTCGAGTCATCGGCTCGGTGTGCGTTCCGAGAACGATCTCCAGTCTCAATGGCCGCCGTGGTCACGGCGGCCGTTCCCTTTCCCTCACCTTGTCCCACTTCGATGCGTCCGTGCAAGACCCTTGTGCGGCCGGATGGCGCCATGGCGTTGATGCCGCGATGGCCCTGTCGGCGTGGAGGCGATGACGCCGGATCACCGTTGACTTCGTGCTCCGAGTTGTGGCAGTCTCGCGGGTGCTGGTGTGGCGACCGGGCCGTCGAGCCCGGACGCCGCCGTGGCCCGCGGGAGTGAGCGTGGCAATACCAACCGCTCATCCGCGAGCCAACCGGCCATAACCACACAACAGGAGAAACACATGAACGGACTCGAAACCCTCTGGGGCGGGACGGTCATCGCCGTCGGCAACCAGAAGGGCGGCGTCGGCAAGACCACCACCGCCGTCCACATCGCCCGCGGCTTCGCCAACCGCGGCCACCGCACCGTGCTCTGGGACCTGGACCCGTCCGCCGGAGCCACCAAACACCTCGGGCTCAGCCCCGATGTCTACTCCGGCACGCTGGAGCTGCTGCTCGGCGAGGTCACACCAACCGAAGCGGTCGTGAGCAGGGGCGAAACAGACCCATGGCTCCCGGACCGGCTCGACCTCATCCCGGCCAAGCGACGGCTCGAAACCATCGACGCTGAACTCGCGGCACGCTCACGGTTCTGGAATCGGCTCGACGTGCTCGGGGACGCCCTGCAAACACTCCGTGACCGGTACGACGTCATCGTGCTCGATACGCCGCCGAGCACCGTGCTCTCGCCGGCACTCTCGGCCTACGCCCAGGCGGACTGGTTCCTGCTGACCGCCACGCCCGACCCGCTCGCCATCACCGGGTTGGCCGATGCGTTCCGGGACATGACGGCCGTCCGCTCGGGCCCGAACCCCAAGCTCCAGTTGCTCGGCGTCGTGCTCAACGCCGTGGACATGCGGACCCGGCTCGCCAGAGAGCTGGTCGGATACGTCGACCAGACCTTCGCCATGCCGCCGGGCAACACATTCCGCTTCACGCCCGCCATCAGCCGCTCGACCGTCGTGCCAACCGCCCAGAAGGTCGGCCGGCCCGTGCCGGATGCCTTTCCCGACCACCCGGTCGCCCGGGAGTTCGGCGAACTGGCCGAGAGCATCGAAACACGCCTTGTCCTCGCCCAGCGAGGACTCGGCTCACTCACCGATACGGAGGTCGACGATGAGTTCCCAATCTGAGAAAGACCGCCCGTTCTCACCGCTCGCCGGCATCGCGATGGACGCGATGCTCACTCCAAACCCGCCGAAGCCACAGACACCGGCCGCTCCGCCTCGCGAGACGCTCGCCGGAGCGACCGAGACCACGCTCCGGACACGGATCCATCCCGACGACAAGCGACGGTTCGAGTCGATGTGTGTTCGGCTGAGCGAAAGCCTGGGAGTCACCGTTCGGCCGAGCAATCTGCTCCGTGCACTGCTCGTGCTCGCACACCGGTGCGAGCCATCGCTGCACGAGAAGGCAAGACACACCCACGGGCTGGTCCGCCCCCGGAACGACGACCGTAAGGGCACGGCCGAGTTTGAGCGACGGGTCAGCGAAGTGCTCGCCGCGGCGATCGGTGAAGCCTCGCGGATGTTCCAAGGTCGGTGATGCTCAACCAAGTGGATGGTGTCTCTCGAACGCACCGGTCACGCCGGGCTTCACCCGTCATGCCCGCCGCTTGTGTTCGAGCGACCCCGCCGCTCTTTGAACAAGGTGTCGCTCCAGGCACGCTCCGCGTGCGTCGCTCCGCAGCAGGAGTTTTGGTCTATGGACTTCGCTCCAGGCACGCACGACGTGCGTGCGTCGCTCAGACCGCATTTCTGGTGCTTTCCCAGGCTGCGGGTGCATTTCGGGGGGCCGCTTCGCTTGAACCCCACCGAAAGCCCCCTCCGCTGGGAAAGCACGTGGCGGGGTTCACAAGTGAATGAAAAGGAGATGGATGCACATGAACGCACACAGATACATGCCAGAGGGTCATGCGGCAGAACGCTGTTTGAGCCTCGCGGCCAAACCACGTCTCGCTGAGCCGAACGCTCGGGGACACCTCATCATCGACGGGGCTCGATGAGTCCGGACGGAGCGGCACGGACGCCGCACCAGCAGTCCGACGAACTGAGCCTGAACACCTCGGCGTTCCCCAAGGGCATGCCGAGATGGTTGAGCCTTGAGCAGATCGCCAAGATGCAGCGTTGCCGACGGGAGACCGTCATCGACGCCATGCAACGGGGGGAGCTTCCGTTCGAGCAGCGGGGCCGCATCAGGTACGCACGCCTGAGCGACGTCATCGCATGGGAGGAACGTCGACTCCGGCCCGACTACACACCGGTGCGCGGCAACGTGCACCCATCGCTGGAGGAGTTCGCATGAGAAGCAGCACCGCACCGCGGGCTGCTTCGGTCCGCACTCCATTCGACCTCGCATCGGAGCCCCTTCCGACCGCGTCCGAGCGGCCCGCCAGTTCTGGCGAGCGGGCCGCATCGGCCCCGGCAACGGAAGGAGCTCGCCCGATGACCAAGGCACAAGAAGCACGCCAGCACATCGACCAGGCGATTGAACGTCTCGCCGCCGAGCTGAACGCCGGCAGGAGCGAAACGCTCCGAGCGTTCCTTGAAATGGTCGGGAAGTTCCACCGGTACAGCTTCGGCAACGTGATGCTGATTCTGTCGCAGCGACCGGACGCCACCAGGGTGGCCGGGTACCGCACATGGCAAGGCCTCGGCCGTCAGGTCCGCAAAGGCGAGAAGGGCATCACCATCATCGCTCCGATGATGCTGAAGCAGGACGCCGAGCCGGGGCAGGACCCGGAAAGGGTGCTCCGCTTCAAAGCCGCGACCGTCTTCGACGTTTCGCAGACCGACGGCGAGGAACTGCCGAAGCCGGCCCAGATGCAGGGCACACCGAAAGAACATCTGCAACGGCTTGAGCGGTTCATCGTGGACCAGGGCATCGTGCTCGAACTCCGCATGGACATCGGCCAGGCCGCCGGCATCAGCATGGGCGGGCACATCTGCATCCGCCCCGAGCTGACTCCGCCGGAGCGTTTCTCGGTGCTCGTGCACGAACTCGCACACGAGATGCTGCACCATGGCGAGCACGCCGAGCGGGGAGACAAGCAGACCCGGGAGCTGGAGGCCGAGGCCGTCGCCTACGTGGTGAGCACCGGCATCGGGCTGGAGCCGGGCACGGCGTGCAGCGACTACATCCAGAGCTACGGGGGCGACGCCGAGAAGCTCGCCGCCGTGCTCGACCGGGTGCAGAAGACCGCCGCCCGGATTCTCGACGCGGTGCTCATCCCGACGGACGAGCAGCCGGCCGAGCCCGAGGTCGTCGCCAACGCCTGAACAGCTTTCGGGGTGTCAGTGGTCGGTCCCGCCGGCCGCGGACGTCCTGTCCCGTTGCGGTTCCGCGACGGGGCGAACTCAACTGAATAGGGGCGGCCGTTCGCGGGACGGATAGCCGCGTAATTGGAGAGAGACATGGAATACGCACAACCAACGCCCGTCGGCGAAGAAGTGGTGATGCCGGAGTCGGCGTCGCAGGCCTGGGAGTTGTACCCGAGGGACTCGCTCGTCCCGCTGGGAGACTTCGCCCGCGAGGCGGGCTTCGAATGCCCGGTGCTGATGACGGCCGAGGCCATCCGGGTGATGACACGTGACACCTTCGGAGGAGGACCAAAGCTCTTCCGCCAGGAGCTCGTCCGAAGACTCGGGCACGTGCGGACGGCCTCGCGGCAGTTCACGCCGGTCGATGCGTTCATCGTGCACGTGCAGTACCAGGACTTCGACATCGAGGAACTGCTGGTGCGGCAGAACTTCGACACATCGGAGCCTTACCTGCTCATCACGGAGCGTGTCTAGCTACACCCGCGGCGGTCGGTGCGACCGCCGCACTTCGTCATCACAGGAGGACCATGAATGCTTCACAACCAAAGCTCCGCCGCGTGCCGTCGGTGTACGACCAAGACGAGAGCTTCTGCTCCATCGTCGACCGTCCCCACCGATGCTCGCTGTGGGGAGACGCGAGCTACCGGGGCAACTGCGACGGGACGCTCTTCAAGAACCTCGTCCAGTGGTACCAGCCGTGCCGCATCGCCGACCCGATGGTCGGCTCGGGCACGACCCGGGACGTCATCCGCGGGCTGGGAGAGAACGGCCGCTTCGCCGGCCGGTTCTGGTCGGGGGACCTGCGGGGCGGCTTCGACCTGCTCAACAACCCCTTGCCCGGCCGGTACGACTTCGTCTGGATTCATCCGCCGTACTGGGACATCGTCCGGTACTCGGAGCACCCGTCGGACCTGAGCAAGCCGCAGCCGCTGGAGGACTTCCTGCAGCAGCTGGAAACCTGCCTCGTCCGCTGCCACGAGTCGCTCCAGCTGAGCGGACGGCTCGCCGTGCTCATCGGAGACGTCCGCCGGAGCGGCAAGTACCACTGCCTCGCCCACGAAGTCATGAAGCTGAGCGGCCGCATCGGCGAGCTGTGCTCGGTCATCATCAAGACCCAGCACAACTGCACCTCGGACCGGAAGCGGTACGCCCGGATGCTCGACGTGCCCATCCGGCACGAGACCTGCATGGTGTTCCGCAAGCTCTAGCGGAGCTGTCCCCGGCTGGCGCCGGGGGCCGTTTCTTCTCCCGCCCACCCGCCCCGGGGCGGCCCGGCCCGGGCCGGG
>PAKY01000075.1 GCA_002706885.1 Phycisphaerae bacterium | reverse complement strand
GGGACGGCGGCCGACGCGATGCCCGCGGTGAGCGTGTTTCGGAGTTTCAACCGGCCCGCCAAGCCAGAAACGCCCGAGGTCCGCTCGCTCGCGATGGCGGCTCGGGGCGTCGCTGAAGCGCTCGGGCAGGAGCTGCCGTTCGCCAAGACGGGCGGGGTGTGCGACGGGAACATCCTCCAGGACGCGGGTCTGCCGACGATCGACACGCTCGGCGTGCGGGGCGGGGGGTTGCACACGCCCGATGAGTGGATCGATCTATCGAGCCTCGTGGAGCGGAGCCAGCTGTTGGCGGTGTTGATCTATCGCTTGAGCAACGAGGGCTAGTTCGGACGGCTCGTTGGGCGCTTTCGCTTCACGCCTGAAGCCTCGTGGTCCGATCTACACTGTGTCCCCACAGGAGATCAGGCCATGACCGATACCGCGACTGCTTCGAACCGTTCCGTTGGCGCCTCGCTCATGGCCGATCCGGAGATCGCGTCGGCGATCGAGACGATCGCGGGTCGCGTGCAGGCGGCGAGCGCTCAGGTCACCGATGTTCGCGGTCCACGCGACGACCTGAAGACCAGCTACGACGACCTGCTCAAGCGGGCCGCCGCGGTGAAGGGACGCGGGCTGCTCTATCCCTACATCGCGTCGGGCGCCGGGAACGGGGCGTTGGTCGAGCTCGAGGACGGCTCGGTGAAGTGGGACATGATCACGGGCATCGGGGTCCACTTCTTCGGACACGCCCACCCCGAGCTGATCAAGGCCCAGCTCCGATCGGGTGTCGAGGCGACGGCGAAGCACGGGAACCTGATGAGCTCGATATCGGCGTTCGAGTTCGGTGAGACGCTGCTCGCGCAGGCGAAGAAGCACTCCGACCTCGCGCACGCGTTCGTGACGACCTCCGGCGCCGTGGCGAACGAGAGCGCGCTGAAGGTCTGCTACCAGAAGCACGCCCCCGCCTCGCGTGTCCTCGCGTTCAAGCACTGCTTCATGGGGCGCACGGTGACCATGGCACAGATCGGCGACTCGGCGGCGGGGCGCGAGGGCATCCCGCTAACGACGCAGGTCGACTACATGCCGTTCTGGAACGACGAGGCGGTCGAGAAGGTCGGCGGGGCGAAGCACTTCATCGATCACGCCCTGTGGCGCCTCGATCAGTACGTCGAGCGGTACCCCAAGCAGCACGCGTGCTTCATCTTCGAGCTGGTGCAGGGCGAGGGCGGGTTCAACGTGCCGCCGCGCGACTTCCTCAAGGCGCTCATGGAGCGTTGCCGCGACCACGGCATCGCGATCTGGGACGACGAGATCCAGAGCTTCGGCCGTTTGCCGCGGATGTTCGCGTACGAGCACTTTGAGCTGGGCGAGTACGTCGACGTGTTCTGCGTGGGCAAGATGACCCAGGCGTGCGCGACGCTGTACACCGAGCGGTACAACCCGAAGGGCGGGCTCCTCAGCGGCACGTTCACGGGCTCGAGCGAGGATTTCTACGCCGGGACGAAGATCCTCCAGATGCTCAGCGAGGGCGGGTACTACGACTCGACGCCCGGCGCGGGTGACGGGCTGATTGCGAAGCATCACGCGAAGTTCACCGAGCTCGCGAAGGCGATGATCGAGCGCCACCCCGAGTGGTTCCCGACGGCGCCGTTCGGCGGCCCGAACCCGGGCGGCCTCGGGGGCATGATGCGGTTCACGCCGTTTGGCGGCGAGAAGGACAAGGTCGGCAAGGCCGCGAAGGCGATCTACGACGAGGGCGCGGTGATGTTCTTCTGCGGCCACGGCCCGTACCACCTCCGGATGCTTCCGCCGCTGGGGGTGATGAAGATGGAGGACTGGCCGCGGGTGTTCGAGGTGGTGGAGCGGGGGCTGGCGAAGGTGGCGGGGTAATCGCGCACTGACTGTTTCAATCAAAACTGCGACGAGCGGGCCGTTGGCGGGCTATCTACCGCTCCTCGCCGACCACCCGATCGAGCCACGCCGCTACAAGGTCGATGAGCATCGGCTGCATCTCGTCCGCCAGCTTCTCGTACTCGTCGAGCAGACCGGTTTCCGCCGGCTGGAAGAGGTGGTTGCTCGTCGCGAGAGTGATGACCGCTGATCGCGGGTCGCCTGCTTCCAGTAGCACGTCGCGCATGGGTTCGACGTTCTGCTTCGGCGTGACTTGCAGGTCTCTGCCCCCGAAGACCGCGAGGACGGGCACGCGCGCAGCGCGGAGATCGTCGGCCGGGTCGTAGCGAAGGAAGTAGGCCATCCAGGTCGCACGGAGCGGCGCCAGGGCCTGCTCGGTCGCTGTCTCGATCGTCCCGGGCGGAATGGCCGCGGGGTCCATGCCGGCGATTTTCATCTGGGCTCGGATCGCGCCCTCCGCGGCTTCGCGCTGACGTTCTTCGTCGTCGGTCGCCATGGCGAGGACGACCGCGCGCTGAGCGGCGTTCATCTCGGCGAGTTGCTCGTCGCTCAGGCCGGTCCCGACCGTCTGTTGTGTCGCAAGGGCGATCGCCTCGGACTGGTGCGCGAGCAGGTCGGCGCCGCGCACCGCTGGCGGGGCGAGCAGGACGGCTGCGGCGGGGACGCGGTCAGACCCGAGCAGCATCGCGCTGACGAGCCCGCCCGTGCTGTGGCCGCAGACGACGACGCGGGCGCCATCGATGCGCGGGTCGGCCGCCGCGAAGGCAACGACCGCTGCGGCGTCTTCCGCGAAGTCGGCGGTGGTCGAGTCTTCGAACGATCCGGTGCTTTCGCCGAGGCCAAGGCCCTTCGTGCCGCGGTCGTCGTAGCGGAGCGTCGCGTACCCGTGCGCGGCGAGCCCCTCGGCGAGTACGCGGAAGGGCTTCTTTCCGGCGATCGATTCGTCGCGGTCCTGCGGCCCGGACCCCGTGATGAGGACGACGCACGGGGCGGGCTCGCTCTCGGTCGCGCCCTCGGGGAGAAGGAGCGTGGCGGCGAGGGTGACGTCATCGGCGGGGCCGTTGATGGTGACGTCTTCGGAGGTCGGTTCGGCGGCGCAGAGGATCGCGGCGCACGCGCAGAGGGCGGTGGTGAGCATGGGAACAGGTTACCGTCAAGGCGGGGTGGGGCTGCGTTTGATCAGTTCGGCGCTGGGCCAGAGGGGTCTGGTTGTGTGTCAGCCGCGCAGACATCCCGTCTGCGTTCGAGTTGCCGCCAAGCGGCTACCCCGTGTGGATACCGAGAACAGGGTATGTTCTGTCGACCACTTTACTCGCTGATGGCTGCCAAGATTGGACGAGGTGTGTATTCCGATTGTAATCAACGCCATTCTGACGGAGACAGTCAAACCGCTTGCGCTGACGCGGCGAAAGTAGCGTCGGCGTGGTTCGACCTGCGACACGGACCGGCGCTGTTCATGTTGGCGAATGGCATCGGTCGCAATCTGGTTGAGGCGATGCTTGATTGGTCCGGAGAGTCGTCTCGCCCGGTGCGGTGGAGGACGCGAGCGGTCGCGAACGCGAAGAACGCGGGCGCCACGGCCATGCTTTCGCTTACCGTGACGATCGGCGCGATCGTGCTCCAGATGCCCGCCTCGTTCATCGTGCCGGCCGCGATGGCGACTCTGGCGACCGCGTTCATTTCAGTCTTCAGAGTGTTGTCCTACTGGGACGTCCACGTTGACGCCCCTCGGCGAGTGCTATCGGCGCGGCGTTATGTTTGTGGCTTTCGAGCCGCGGACGTTGAATGCGAAGTTCACAGCGTGCGGGTGGTAGCCGTCAAGACGGCGATCAGATATGACCATCCCGAGCCAATCTACGAGATCTGCCTCGTCGTCAACGATCGGGTCATACATCTCGGCCACACGGACACGCTTGCCGACGACGTATGTTGGACGATGTTGGCGGATTGGTTGCCGTCCGCTCTGTTCTGTGTCGACGAACCTGCCACCTTCAGTTATCGACGATGGGCGAACCCAACGATGTGAGCGGAACGGCGTGGCGACGTCGCGTATCGGGTCCTTCATGATCGGACATCACCGCCCATGGACAAGCTCTGTACCTCTGCCGCGCACAAGCAGACAGTTCACATTTGATGATCGCTGAGTGAACCGACCAAGGCAGCGGCTTCCTCGGCATCTAGATGACCGTTATCGCGAAACAGACGGATCACATCTGCCGTATACGCACAACGTTGAGAAAGCAGCCATGCGTCGGTGGCGGCCGCCTCCGATGTGATCACCGCGATGTGGCTCGAGATTGTGTCGGCTCCCACAGGCTGTCCAAAGACGGCCATGATGGCAAGCCCAACGTAGGCATAGATACCGAGGTCGGGCGATTGCACATCGCAACCTTCAGTCATCAACGTACCGATGCAATGAGCGGCGACGTCATCGAACGTCAAGAACATGTCTGCGTTCAAGGGCATTCCATGAACAAGGACCCCTCGGATCGCATCGAACGCAGAGGGGCTTCCGCGACACTCCAGCCGGAAGGAAGCGACGATGTCATCAACGAACGCTTGGATGCGCCGATCATCCCACAGCGTGTGGATGTCCTCGACGAGATGTGACTGCGGGAGTGATGTCATCGAGCCGACCGAGCGCTTTGTGTATTCGGCCGCTACTCCGGTTGTCGGGCACGATGATCGAGCCTTACCCCACGCCCACCGCCTCCGCATCCCGATCACTCAACAGCCCCCCGTCCGACCGCTCGCGAACCGTTCCGTCGCGCTTTCGGCTCCGCTCGCAGCGCGGCTCCTCGCGGAGGTCGGTCACGCTGACCGCTGAGGCCGAGGCGTCGACGCTCGCGCGGCTCACGCCGCAGATGTCGGCGAGGTCGATCGGGTCGAAGCCCGCGAGGGCGCCCGAGGGATCGGGGAAGACCACGCCCGCGTCCATCGGGTTGTCGATGCCGCGTTCGGACTTGGCGCGTTCGAGGGCCTTGAGGGCGTCGTCGCGGAGCTTCATGACGGTGGCCCACGCCGGGTCGACGGGGGCGCCGAAGGCGCGGACATACTCGACGACGTGGACGCAGGCTTCCTCGGCCTTGCCCGGGAGCGAGCGGTGGGCCTCGTCGGCGGTGTGGCAGAGGACCGGGGCGAGGAGCGTGCAGAGGCCCTCGGTCAGGTCGTACAGGACGGTCTGCGTCTGACGGCGGCGGGGCGAGTCGGGCTTGTCGCAGTAGAGGCGATCCTTCACCGCGGCGAGGTAGACGCTCGACAGCGCGTCGGAGCAGAAGTCGTAGAGGGCGGCGTTCGCGCGGCGGAAGTCGTACCGCTCGTACGCCTCGACGACGGTCTTGGCGACGCGGTCGTATTCGGCGAGGGCCCAGGCGTCGAGCGACTTCGGATCGATGGACCGGAGATCCGTGCAGTGCGCGCCGCACTCGAAGTCGTCGAGGTTGCTGAGCGTGAAGCGGAGCGTGTTTCGGATCTTGCGGTAGCTCTCACCCGCGACGTTGAAGAACTCGTCGTCGACCTTGACGTCGCCCTCGTACGGCACGGAGCTGACCCACCAGCGGAGGACGTCGGCGCCGTACTTGTCGAAGAGGTTCTCGATGGTGTGGCCCGAGCTCTTGGAGAGCTTCTTGCCGTCCTTGTCGACGCAGAACCCGTGCGTGAGGAGCGTCTTGAACGGCGGGGCGCCCATCATGCCGAGGGCGGGGAGCAGCGAGAGCTGGAACCAGCCACGGTGCTGATCGGAGCCCTCGAGATAGAGATCGTTGGGGAAGGTCTCGGCGCCGAAGCGTTCGCGCATGACCGCGTTCCAGCTCGAGCCGGACTCGAACCAGACGTCGAGGATGTCGCCGCCCTTCTTGAGGAGGCTGGCGTCGAAGCCGTCGGGCGCGGCGGGGTCGTCCTGTGGGTCGTAGTGCTTGAGCAGCTCGGCGGGGGTCTTGGTGAACCACGCGTCGGAGCCTTCTTCGCGGAAGAGCTTCGCGACCGCCCAGACGCTCGCGGCCGTCATGAACGCGGAGCCGTCCGCGGTCATGAACGCGGGGATGGGGAGCCCCCACGAACGCTGGCGGCTGATGCACCAGTCGGGGCGGCTCTCGAGCATGCCCCGCATGCGGTTGCGGCCCCACGCGGGGACGAAGTCGACGACGCCGCCCTCTCCGGTCGCGCTGAGGGCTGTCTTGCGGAGGGTCTTCTCGCCCTCGCCGACCGAGCCGTCGACGCCCACGAACCACTGCTCGGTGCAGCGGAAGATGACGGGCGTCTTCGAGCGCCAGTCGTGGGGATAGCTGTGCATGAACCGCTCGCCGTGGAAGAGGTGGCCCGACTCGGCGAGGCGGCGTTCGACCTTCTCGTTGGCGTCCCAGATGCTCATGTCACGGATCCACTCGGGGACAGAGTGGTCGTACGTGCCATCGCCGCGGACGGGGCAGTAGACGGGGACGCCCTCGCGGAGGCCCGTCTGGTAGTCGTCGGCGCCGTGGCCCGGCGCGGTGTGGACGAGGCCAGTGCCGTCCTCGAGCGTGACGTAATCGGCCTCGACGACGGTGTAGACCTTGGATGTGTCCGCGTCGGGGTGGCCGTGGGGCTTCGGGGCTTCGTCGATGAAGGGGTGCTTGTAGCGCAGGCCAGCGAGCTTGTCGCCCGTGGTGCGCGCCAGGACCTCGACCTCTTCGGACTTGGCCTTGGTGGTCACCGTGTTGATGAGCTTCTCGGCGAGGACGGTGACATTGCCGTCGATGCGCACGAGGGCGTACGTGAACTCGCGGTGGACCGCGATCATGTAGTTCGCGGGCAGCGTCCAGGGCGTGGTGGTCCAGATCATGAAGCTGGGCGTCTGGCCTGGGCGATCGTCGTCGTCGGGGACGCCGAAGGCCGCGTAGACCGCGGCGCCGTCGGCGGCCTCGAAGTCGACGTAGACGGAGAGGTCCTCGCGGTCCATGTACTCCAGCTCGGCCTCGGCGAGCGCGGTTTCGTTCGCGACCGACCAGTGCACGGGCTTGAGGGCGCGGAAGACGATGCCCTTGTCGACGAGCGCCGCGAGCACCTCGAGGACGGCGCCCTCATAGCTCGGGTTCATCGTGAGGTAGGGGTCGGCGTAGTCGGCGAGCGTCAGGAGGCGCTGCATCTGGCCCGCTTGGAGCTTGACGAACTTCTCGGCGTACTTCTGGCACTCGCGCCGCACGGCCATCCTGGCCTTCTCGGGCTCGAGGCTCGCAAGCTTTTCAGCCTTGCCGCTCTCGACGAGCTCGGTCATGACCTTGTGCTCGATCGGCAGGCCGTGGCAGTCCCAGCCCGGGACGTACGGGACGTCCAGCCCCATCATCGATTTGTGGCGGACCACGAAGTCCTTGAGACACTTGTTCATCAGGTGCCCGAGATGGATCGAGCCGTTGGCGTACGGCGGGCCATCGTGGAAGACGAACCGCTCACGACCGTCGCGGCTCTCGCGGAGCCTGGCGTACAGACCCATCTCGTCCCAGCGCGTGAGGCTCGCGGGCTCGTTCTGGATCAGGTTCGCCTTCATGGGGAAGGCGGTCTTGGGCAGGTTCAGCGTCTTCTTGTACGAACGCTTTTCGGTCGCCTCGCTCATCGCGGCGTCTCCTCAAGGCACGAACTGCCCGCTCCACCGCCGTTCATGGCGACCGAAGCCGGCTCGGGCGTCTCATTGTTGTCAGCAAGTCGTTGCGGTTCAGACGATCACGCGGAAACAGCCCCGACGAGCGAGCGGTCGCTCAGCGGGGCGAGATAATTCGACGCGAAATGACCGTCACCGCCAGAGGCATGGGCAGAGTGTAGCGTCGGAGCTACG
Organism: Phycisphaerae bacterium; assembly: GCA_002706885.1. Lineage (GTDB taxonomy): Bacteria > Planctomycetota > Phycisphaerae > Phycisphaerales > UBA1924. The sequence continues at coordinate 20,556 of PAKY01000075.1, read as the reverse complement.
AAACACCAGCCAATCTGGAGTTCGATCGCCAGCGTGGTCTTAGCGGCACTCGAAGATCGTCTGGGTCCGGAGCACCACGCCGCCTCGGGCGTGAAGGTGGTAGGTCTGGATGTGGACCTCGCGGCTGAACTGCTGGACGTCGATGATCGACATGTTCTTGCCCGATTCGTCGTGCCAGCGGTGGGTGACCGCCTCGACCTCCTGGGCGTAGTCGTTCATTTCGTCGTAGGTCGCGAGGTACAGGTTCTCGCCGAGTTGCTCGGACTGGATCGTCGTCAGGTAGTTGACGCGTTCCTTCTCGAATTGGTGCTCGTAGTCCCGCTCGGCGCCGCAGGGCATCGCTGCCACGACGCCGTGCGTCGGGATCGCTTCCCGATCGGTCACGAGCTCACAGAAGCACGATGAGCCGAACTCGAGCCGAAGGACATGCCCGCCCGCGAGAGCCCAGCTCTCGAGGACGTACGGCGACTGCCCGAACACCCGACGACCACGGAGCGTGAACAGCTCCGGGTGCAGGGCTTTGTTGTACAAAGCGATCTGATAGGCCTGGAGACTGTTCTGCTGAGCGGCGGATTGCATCCTGATGCCCCCACATTCATGGTTCCGCTCGGGCCGGACAGCGTCGCTCCGTCCATCGCACGCTGCCCGCCGTCCCTGCGGCGAACCGAGTCTTCGACCAAGGCTTCGCAAACTTCACAACCGGGGGATCGCTTACCGATAACGTCGATCTCTCAGGTGAACGATGACCCCGGACAAAGAGCTTATAAACTGGCCTTCATTTTGCCCCAGAAATTTGAGGCCCAATATATGCTGACGCGGAGGCCTATGTCCACCATTCGTTGCACGTTTTGCCGCGGTCTCCACCGATTTACGTGGGTGTTTTGCCGAACGGCAGGCCGGAGTTGCGCGTGATCGGGCGGAACCCGTCCAACCCGCGAAACGTCACCCAACGCCGGGTGTGGCGTCAAAGCACGCTTGAACAACGAGTTCGAGCGATCGAGGCCGCCGTGGCGCTCGCGAACGACGCGGAGAAGCGTTTGCTGCTCGGCGAGCTTCTTTCGTCGCTCCTGCATACGGACGAGATCCGAACATCAGATAAGAACGGCACATCGGCCCTCGCGTCGATCCAACGTTGGTTCCGCGGGCCCACGGTCGGTTCGGACGACGCCCGGTGTCGATCCGCGCTGCTCAGGCTGTGGCATCACATTCCCTTGAAGGGGCAGGAACTCGCCCTCGCTTCGCGCGCAGGGGCGTGGGCGACGACGATCGAGTCTGCGATCGATGCCGGCGATCAGATCCCGACCCCCGCCCTTGCGGCGTTCCTCAAGGCCGCCCCTTGGCCGACGTTCAGTAGGGCCGCGTCGATGCTTGTGGAGCACGGCGAACCGGCGGAGGTTCGGCGTGCGGAGCGTTCGCTCGTCCGCATGGCCACGCTCGTGGCGCCGCCCTGTAGCGTGCGTCTCATCGACGAGGAGTTCGGGCTGCCTCGCTATGAGGCTCCGTCCGCTTCTCCGCGCGTCACGGACGCGGTCCGGCGCGACTTCGCCTGCGACCTCGCCGATCTGGCCTGGCGCTACGACGTGCATCGCCGCGCGACCCCCGTGTTCCTGTGTCTCCTACTGCTCGATGATCGTCTTCGAAACGATCGCCTCGGCGAGCAGGCGGAACGGATCGCGCGTCTGCTCGCGCCGTCGTCGCATCCCGCCCACGCCGCTGCCCTCCGCGTCCTTCGGCGCTCGAAGTCCGCGGGCATGCGTCGGCGGGCTTGGCGATGGACGGCGATCGAGAGCGTTGCTCGGTCAGCGGTCGAGCGACTCGCTCATTCGCGCGGCGGCGCCGACGACGCGGCGCTGCTCGATGACGCCCACCTCGCCCTGCGACCCAAGCGAGCCCACGCCGCGGCGGTCGTGCCCATCCACATCGATGAGACGCCGAGCGGGAAGCAACTCCGCCCTGGCGCGGTGCTCCCCCATCCGAACGATGCTGGCGGGCTCCGTGTCCCGAGCCGCCTCGGCTACGTCCGCCTGTGCGGCGTGTTCGACGTGCCGGGCGAGATCGCCCGCGGCATGACGGCTCCATTTGTCGTCGACCCCGATCCTCGGGTCCGACTCGCGGCGATGCGCACGGTCAACGGCCCTGAGCAGTGCGACTACGTCTTCGACGCCGACCCGCACGTCGCCCGCTCCGCGACGCGGCGTTGGTCGCGCCGCGACACCGCGACCGCGGTGGCGTACCCGCACCGCGGATCGGAAGCCGAGCGAGCGAGGCTCAGCGAGTTGATGGCGAGGAGTGAGCACGAGAGCGTCCGCGAGGCAGCGCGTCGCGAGCGGCTCGCGCTCGATCCGTGGTCGCCGGAGGACCCCGCCTCGAGGTCGCTCGCGCGTCGCTTCCACAGGCGAGACGCCTCGCGTTTCCTCGCGGAAGCCCACGCGAGGCTCGCGTCGGATGACGCGGAGTTGATCCTCTCAACGATCCAGGTCTGTCGGACCGTCGGCGTCGCGGATGCGATCAGCGCGCCGCTCATCCGCCTCGCGTCGACCGATCCCGCGTCGATCGAACGCGGCGAGGTCGTCGTCGCCACCGCAGTCGCGGCGCTCGAGGCGTCGTACTCGCAGACGGTGACCGCGGCGTTGATCGACGCAACGGGCGCCGAGGACGCACGCGTCAGGGCGAACGCGGTCGAATCACTCGTCTACCGCCGCGGCGTCGAACCGCGAGCCGCGATCATCGAGGCGAAACGCGACCCGCACCATCGTGTGCGAACCAGCGCCGCGGTGGCGTGGCTCCGGTCGGGCGCCGCGACGCACGACGACGTGCACGACGTCTGTGTCGATCTGGTCACGCTGCTCGAATGCGACGACGCCCGCGCCCGCGGCGCCGCGGCGTGGGCCGCGCAGCGCGTGCTCTCCCGCGTTTCGCGCGACCAACTCCGCACCGCGGCGGGCGACCTCGCTCGCGGTGTCATCCGCCGCGCCGGCGACGAACCTTGCGAGCGGGCGAGGGCGCGGCTCCAGGCCGCTGCGCGTCGGTTCACGGAACGCTACGAGCGTGTCAGGAGCTTCGCGTGATTCTCGCTCAGTCGGCGAACACGCCCGTACAACTCGTGACGTCCGATCCGCCTGCCTCGTCCGCATCGGCGCCGAGTGAGTGGATGGCGTACGGACTCGGAGCGGCGGGCCTGCTGCTCATCGCGGTCTCGTTCCATCTCTGGATGCTCCGCCGAGCCCGCGAGGCCACCTCCGAGCTCACCTTCCGACGCATGGCGTTGGCGCGAGGCGTTCCGCCGCGTCGCCGACGACTCGTCCGCCGACTCGCGGAATTGCACAACGGCGCCGATCCCATCGCGTTGCTCATGAGCGACCACGCGATGCAACGGGCGGCGGCAAGGTTCCGGACGTCTGGAGCGCCGTATCCCGCGGGCACGAGCGTCAAGGATCTCGAGAAGCTCCTGACGAACAAGGCCTGGCCCGCACTCGCGAAGGAGTAGTCGACAAGCCCCTGGCGCAAGCCTGGGGTGATCCGGCGAGAGATCTGTTCAAGCCGCGAGACCTTATCTGTTGGCGGAGGAGCTGACTTCGGTCGGTGAGCACTCGAACGTTTGCCCCAGGCTGGCGCCTGGGGCTTGTATCGCGCTATTCGCGCGGTGGTGGGCTTGGCGCCTTCGCGAGCGGCTGTTCGCCGCGGAGGCGTCGTGCGATGTCAGCGATCACCCCGGGGAGCGCGGACATGCTCAGGTGACTGATGAGCGGCGGACCCGATGTCCACAGCGGGTCGACACCCGCGGGCGCCGTTCGACTTGCGCCCACCCAGTGGTCGTCGAGCACCGCGTAGGGAATGAGTTCATACGACCGGGACATCCAGGCGTGGTCGAGCCGCTGGAGGGTCGGGGAGTCGGGGACCATCGCCCGCGCCGCGTCATCGGGGGCGATCCGTTCGGCGAGCCTAGCGCCGCGGTGGGGGGTTGCGAGCGTGAACACACGCGCCGAGCGCGGGCCATCGTTGCCAGCGAGCAAGGCCCGCGCCACCAGTCCGCCCATCGAGATGCCGACAATGTCGACCTCCGTCGTTGCGTCCGCGACGTCCGTCCGCCACGATCGCAGCCTGTCCATAGCGATGGAAGCGGCGTCGTCGAACCGGCTCCGGAGCGTGTATGAGATCGCGACGATGTCCGTTGCCTCGCCGCTCGTGAGGGCGATCAGTCTGTCGCGCAGGCGTGACGCGAGGAACGGCCACGACCGGTAGCCGCCGAGCACGACAACGGGACGATCGAGGGCTTTCGGTGTTCGCGACATCTCACGCAACGCCTCGGTGACGGCCCGCCCGCTCGGCGCGAGGGGCGCCTCGGCGTCTTGGCGTCCAACGGCCGAGGCGTACGCCTCGAGCGGCGCGTTGAAGAAGGCGTTTGCTGCTCGTCCGAGCGTGGCGTGCATGGATCGCGTCATTCGGCATCCCGCCGCCGCGATTCCACGGCCGCGACGGACTCAGTGATACGCGGGGAGCGGCTCACCGCGTTCGGCGATGGGTTCCTCGTCGCGGAGGCGCCGCGCGATGTCGGTGATGATGGGGCGGTTCTCCACCACCGTCATGTGGCTGCCCCAGAACTTGCCCCTTGTCCAGATCGGCAGTTCCCCGGGCGGGGCGGTGTTGATCACACCGACGACGCCGTCGTTCAGGACACCGTACGGGTAGAGTTCGTAGGCGTGATCCTCGTACACATCGTTGATCGCGTTGATGAAGTCCGACTCGCAGCAGAGGTCCCGAGCGCACGCGTCGGGGGAGATCATGCCCGCGAGGTTGGCGCCGCGATGAGGGCTCGCAATCGTGTAGAGATTGCGGATCTTGAGCCGTGGTCGCCCCTCGGCCTCGACCGCCGCGGCTCGGGCGATCACGCCGCCCATCGAGAGCCCGATGACGTCGACCTCGACGGTCTCTGTCCCGTCCTCGGACAGCCCGAACCGGTCTGCGGTGACGGCGATCGTCCGATCCACGACCGCGCCGGTGGTGTCGTCGAACCAAGTCGGGATGCGAGCAAAGTCGTCGCGGTCTCCGCTCGTGAGCTTCACGAACCGACGGTTCAGCGAACTGACGTGGAAATCGGGGCCGCGGTACGAGCCGATGAACACGACCGGGCGGTCGAGCTCGACCGGGTTCGCTTCCATCCGCTTCCAGTCCTCGTACGCTTCTTCGTCGGAGATGTCGAAACGCGGATTGCGATCGCCGACCGAGATGCAGCCGGGAAGCAGCGTCGCGAGCGAGAAGACGGCGACGGCGGTCATGACGCGTCGAAGCGCCGCTTCGCCGCGGATCACGACTCACCCACCGTGAGCGTGGCCGAGCCCTTCATCCGCTCCGCAGCCATCTTCTCCCACCCGCTCCCGAGTTCGCCCTTGGGGTCGGGCGGAACGATCTCGACCTTCTTCTCGCCGAGCTTCACCTCGCCCGAGCGGACGCGTTCCTGGAACGCGAGGCACTCGCGGAGCAGCGATTCGAGAATCTCTTCCTCGCCGACGATTGCGACGCGTTCGCCCTGTACATAGATGATGCCCTTGCGGTCGCCCGCGAAGACGGCGACGTCGGCGCCCTCGGCCTCACCCGGGCCGTTGACGACGCACCCCATCACCGCGACCTTCATCGGGACCTCGATCTCGCTCGCGAGCTTCTTCCGCACGTCCTGCGTGAGCGTGAACAGATCGACCTGGATCCGCCCGCAGGTCGGGCAGGCGATCAGCTCCGCGCCCTTCCGCTCGCGCATGGCGAGTGACCAGAGCAGCTCGAGCCCGTCTTCGACCTCGTAGACCGGATCGCTCGCGTAGCTGATGCGGATCGTGTCGCCGACGCCGTTGGCGAGCAGCGTCCCGAGGGCCGCGACCGAGCGGATGCATCCGGTCTCCTTCGGACCCGCGTGCGTGACACCGACGTGCAGAGGGTGGGGGAAGCGCTTGGCGATCTCGGTGTAGGCGTCGATCACGACCGTCGCGTCCATGCTCTTGGCGCTGATCGCGATGTTGTAGAAATTCTGCTCGTAGAAGATGTCGAGGTATTCCTCGAGCTTCGCGATCATGATGCTCAGCAGGTACCCGTGCTTGTGCTCGCTGAAGACGGCGCCGAGCTCCTTCTGACGCTTCTGCTTGTCCTTGCGCTCGATGATCGAGCCCTCGTTCACCCCCACGCGGATCGGGATGCCGGCCCCGCTCTTGGCCGCTTGGCACGCGCGGATGACTTCTGTCACCTGGTCGCGATCGGCGATGTTGCCCGGGTTCAGGCGGATCTTGTGAACACCCGCTTCGACCGCTTCGAGCGCCCGGCGAAAATGAAAGTGAACGTCGGCCACGATCGGGACCGTGGTCTGGTTCAGGATCTCGGCCAGGGCCGCGGTGTCCTTCTTCTCGGGCACCGCCACTCGCACGACGTCCGCCCCCGCGGCCTGGAGCTTGTGGATCTCAGCCACGCACCGATCGATGTCGTGCGTATAGCCCGCCGTCATCGTCTGGACCGACACGGGGGCCGGCGCCGAGGATCCATCGGCGAACGGGTGGTCCGCGGGAAGCCCGCCGCCGATGGCGACGATCCCGGTGCGCTCGTCGCCGAGCCTGATCTGCCTGGATGCGCGTCGTGGGGTCATGACAACGACTTTAGGGTTTGAGACCGCCCGCGGTTCGCGCACGAAAAAGCCCGCCACGGGGGCGGGCCCTTGGGAAGGGACCTGAGAGGGTCAGGCCGAAATTCAGCGAGCCCGACGACGCCGCGCCGCGATCATGCCGCCGAATCCGAGGGTTGCCGCAACGCCGGGCGCCGGGACAACGTCGAAGGTGTACGTCAGGCTCAGCGTGCCGCTGAAGAGCAGGTCCTGGGTCGACGCCGACAGCGCAAAGTTGGGGTCGTCGAGCAGAAGGTCAGTGAACGGGCCGAACACGCCGACGATGTCGTCCGTGCCGATGAACACGTCGAAGTTCGACGGATCGACCGCCAGCACCGAATCGCCCTCGCCATCAAAGTCGACCTCGAACCGCCCCGGCATGCCGCCGCCGAACGGATCGAACGGACCCATGCCCGCTTCGATGTCGCCCGTCACCGGAGCGATTCCGAAACCGCCAAGGCCGAAGAACGGGATGAACGAGCCCGTTTCCTCGCCACCGTCGGGCATCCCGGCGAGGTAGATCCAGTTCACGCCGCCTTCGACAGACCATTCGCCCGCCGAGTAGGCGGTCTCGCTGAAGTTCTCGACGACGATCGTCCCGGAGCCCGCGAGTTGGAGGTTGATGTCGATGCCCGTGAGGACGCGCGTGCCGCCCATCGTGTCGAAGCGGCTCAGGACAGGGTTCACCGTCCCGAAGTCGGGGCTGTTCGAATCGACGGTGATCGACGCGGACGTCGTCATCACGTCAGCGGCGGCGCTGCCCGCCATGCATCCGATTGCGATCCCCGTCAGCGTCATTGTGGCGTGTTTCATCGTTGCCCTCCAGGCCGAGCGGCCTGCGTTCACAGGCCGCGATGCGACTCCCCTTCGAGGTTGAGCCGCTCAACACACCGCGGCCACCGAGGGGTAATGGCCCGATCATAAATGAATCTGGAGCGGATCGAAAGATTTCTCTGAAGAAATCTCCGCTAAATTTTCCAGCCAAGAATGATTCCGACCCCGCTTCGAGTACGATCGCCTCCGATGGCCCGTTCCGAGACGCCAACGCCGCCGACAGCGCTTTCAGAGCCGCGCGGATTTTCCGCGTCCGCGAGTCAGGCGATCCGAGCCGCCCAGGCCGCGATGACCGACCTGATCGCCGAAGCGGGCTTCAGTGGCGCTCGCGCGTCGGACATCGCCCGCGGCCTGAGCCTCGATAAGACCCTCGCGTGGAAGATCACGCGGTTCACCGAGTCGTCGGACCCCTGCGCGGCGTTCAAGCACTTCCCTGGTCCAGGTGGCGTTGAGATCGTCGTCAGCGCCGCCCTTGAGCGGGGGGTCCCGAGCGTGCGGGCTGACGCCGTCAAGCAGGCCGACGGCGCCCTTCGGGATTTCGTCAGACAGCACGCGGGCGACCGACGCACCTTTGAGGCCATGCTCGCGGGCATTTCAGAAGGCGGCGACGCGTTCGCCCCCCCCGAAGCGTTCAAGGCGTACTACCAGTCCGCGTCCGCGATCTGGGGCGTCCGCGCCCGATCGCAGTTCCTGACGCTGATGCTCCGCCCGTCGTTCTCCAAGCCGGACCGGATCGACGTGGTGCAGGTGAGCGGCTTCGTCGAGCTCGAGCGTTTGCGGCCCGACGTCCCGTGGATCATCCGACGCATGCGCGTGCTGAGCGACGCTGGCGGCCGACGGTCCGACTCGTTCGTCCGCGAGCCGCTGGATCCCTCCGGCTCGACGGGCGCTGCTCTGGGCCTGATGCCCGGATACTGCTCGTCGCCGCTCCCGAGGATCGAGCAGTTCGAAGGCGATGACGGTTGGGTGTACGACGAACTCGCCTCGGGTGAGGTGGGCCGCGCCGGCGCCAAGACAATCGTCGCGGGCGAGAAGTACCACGCGCCACTCCCACTCCACCGGGACGAGAACAACAGCGAAGGACGCTACAAACTCACCCTCCGCACGCCCGTCGAGGCGGTGCAGATGGACCTGCTCCTCAGCCCCGAACTGGCCCACTTCGCGGCGCCGCGTGTTCGATTGCTTGGTCTGATCGAGGATCGGCCGGCGGGCGCTGAGAAGTCGGTCGCCCCGCACGAGCTGGTGCCGTCGTTCGAGTCGGATGGGCTCGGCTCGCCACCGATTCTTCAGACGACCCGCGTGCCGCGCTACGCCGAACTGGTGACCGATGCCTTCCGTCGCGCGGGCTGGGACGGCTTTGAGCACTACCGCGCCTACCGCGCCGAACTCGAGCATCCGCCCGTTCCTTCTGATCTCACGCTGGTGTGCGAGCTTCGCTGACCGGCGGTAATGACGGTGCGTCTGGGCGGACGCGGTTGGCGTACTTGAGGCGGCGTAGGCCGAGCCAGGCGAAGGTCTCGAAGAACAGGAAACCGCCAATCATCCCGAGTACTCCTGCCGCCAAGATGATTGGTGGATGGAGGGTCCGTCCCAACGCTACGAACGGGTACCACCTGATTTCTGCGCGATACGTAGCGAGGGGAATACACACGGCAATGAACACCGCTGCCATCACCCACCCTGCAGCACCGTGGGCGACGACGGCGTGTGCCGCCACTGGCGTTAAGCGCCAGCGTCTTCGGCTCGCGAGCAGTCGCAGGCCCCGTTCCTCGATTGCGTTCAGGCCGCCGATGATCAAGACGGCAGACGCGGCCGCCGGTGGCGCGAGAAGAAGGAGATGAACGAACAGGCCTAAGGGGTCAAAGCCGGCTGCCGGTTCGGGTCCCATCGCGAACCTTGCCCCCCAGATCCATACCGTTATCGCGCAGCCGACGCCGACGAGAACACCGGCGACGATGACGTTTGTCCACCAAAGCGATTGCGTTCGTCTCCGCTCGATCGCAAGTCGGTCGAGCATCCAGAGCGGTCTAGCGAGGAGATGAATCGTCGTCCTCAGCCAGCTGATCGCCGTCGAACTCTGCTGCCACTCCGACCCAACCCTCCGCTCCGGCAAACTCTCCTCGATCGGCTTGCCGCACTCGGGGCACGCCCCCGATCGGTCGAGCCCTTCGATCACATACCCGCACCGCTCGCAAAGCAGCGTGAACTCGTCGATCCCACTTCGCTTCATGGGCGGGCGGCTCCGATCGTGCATGCCCGCCGTTCATGACGGACGGAGGGGTGGTCTTTCTGAACGATCCTCAGTTACCCGGTACGCTCGGACGAGGCCCGTGGATCGGGTGTCGGCGATCAGAAGGAGGCAGGCGTGGGACAGGCGACCGTGATGAGCGCTATGTGTCAGTGCACGTTCGGCGTGGCGCCCTCGAGCCTGATCGTGCTCCCGGCCAACAAGGTCAACGGGTGCTCCATGCCGATGGCGACCATCATGGACCACAAGCCAATGGTGAACATCATGCCTTTCGGCATGTGCTCTTCGCTCGCGAATCCGACGGTGGCCGCGGCGACCTCCGCCGCGCTGGGCGTTCTTACGCCGATGCCATGCATCCCCGCGACGTCCGCCCCGTGGGCCACCGGCTCGCCCACGGTGAAGGTGGGCAACCTCCCCGTCCTCAACAACTCGAGCAAGTGCATGTGCAACTGGGGCGGGGTCATCAGCATCAATTTCGCGGGCCAGTCGACGGTCAACGTCCCCTGAACGACGCCCCTCGCTTGCCAAGCGGTGGGAGAGAGGCGATCATCGCCCCGTGATCTCCATCCGCCGTATCAACACCGATGACGAGCTCTATCCCGCGGAGTGCGTTCTCCGCGAGGAGGTCCTCCTCCGCGCGGTCGGATTCGACTTCGCGTCCTTCGCCCGCGACTACCCCTTTGAGGACCGTGTCGAGCACTATGTCGCCGTCCTCGATCGCCCGGACGGCGCTGAGGTGGTCGGCTGTGCTCTGCTGCTCCGCGACTACCCGGACCCGGGCCACGGCAAGGTCATGCAAGTCGCCGTCAATCCGCAGCTTCGCGGCCAGGGCGTCGGACGTTCGCTGATGGCGGAGATCGAGAGCCGCGCCTTCGGACAACTCGGGCTCGCCCAACTCTTCTGCCATGCCCAACTCACCGCCGTCCCGTTCTATGCCCGGATCGGGTGGCTAGAGACCGGCGAGGTCTTCCAGGAAGCGGGCATCGATCACCGTCGGATGGTGATGCCTCGCCCGGACCCGCCGAGCGAGCCCCCTCTGTATTGAGCGGGTCCGTTCGGGGCGCCTCGCCCCGTCAAGCGGCGATCAGAAACCACTCGCCACGGCCATAGCTGCCCCATATAATGAGACTTATGGATCCAGTTGTACCCCAGGACAGATCCACCGATTCCTGTGCCGTCTTGACGGATCAGTCGATCCGTGACGAGTTCCGCGAGCACGGTCTGCGGTGCACGGTGCAGCGTGAGGCGATCTATCGCGAGTTGATCAACGCCCACACGCATCCGACGGCGGACGAGCTTTTCACGCTCGTCAAGGAGCGGGTGAGCGGCGTGAGCCTCGCGACCGTGTACAACACGCTCGAAGCGCTCAGTGGATGCGGCCTCGCCGAGCGGCTTCCACCCGCCACCCCCTCCGGCCCGTGCCGTTACGACGCGGACCGCCACCCGCACTCGCACGTGACCCTTCCTGACGGACGCGTCTGCGATGTTCCGCCTGACCTCGACGAGCAGCTTCATCGCGGTCTTTCCGCGGATGCCATCTGCCAGATCGAGGAGCGGCTCGGGGTCAAGGTCGCCCACGTCCGCCTCAGCCTGGTCTGCCAGGGCGAGAAGGCCTGTGCGGCCGACCGGTCCGATTCGGGGTCCGACTGAGACGACCTCCGGGCAATTCGCGCGTTTCCGGGCTTCACACTTTTGCCGCCGGCGCCTCCCGCCGATGACACTTTCAGCGAAACGTGTATCCGTTTCGCGTGTTGTGCGTTACGGCAAACTCGTCGCCGAACGTCTCAAGAAGGGAGCATGCCATGTCGGTCATCGATCGCAGGCGCGCTGAGCGGTTCAGCGTTCAACCCGCCTACACGCCTTGTCGCCTCCGCAGGCACGACCAGGACGCGTTCGACAACATCGGCCATGTCCACGACATGAGCGAGACGGGCGTTCGCTTCGAGTCCGACACGCCCCTCGACCCCGGCACCACAGTCGCCATCGAGATCGACCTTCCGGAACGCCCCGGTCAGGGGTGGAAGCCTGACGGCCCGGGCCGTGCGGTCTTCCTCGTGGGCAACGTGGTGTGGTGCAACATCGACGAGCCCGGCCCCGCGGTCATGGCGGTCGCGACGACCCGCTACTGCCGCGACGGCGATAGAGGCCGCATGATGCGTCGCTTGAGCGAGGGCGGGTTCAGCCGGGTCGACACCAACTGACGGTCTGACACTTCGAGCGGTCTCGCCGACGTATCGTTCGGCGTGTTCGTTGACCAAGCCATCATCGAGGTCCGTGCCGGCGACGGCGGGGCGGGGTGTGTCTCGTTCTACCGTGGCAAGGGGATGCCCAAGGGTGGTCCCAATGGCGGGGACGGTGGGGACGGCGGCGATGTCATCTTCGCCGCCGAGTCGGGCCTGAGCACGCTCTACGACTTCCGGGGCATCCGTCTCTGGGCCGCAAAGGGGGGTGAGCCGGGGCGCGGGATGCAGCAGCACGGCGCGAACGCCGACGACCGCGTGGTCAAGGTGCCCGCGGGAACGCTGTTCTTCGACAACGCCACGGGCGATCTGCTCTTCGACATGCCCGCCGGCGGTCGGTGGGTCGCGGCGAAGGGAGGACGGGGCGGGTTCGGGAACGAGCACTTCAAGAGCTCGACCAACCAGACGCCCCAGCAGTTCACGCCGGGCGAGAAGGGCGAACGCCGCGAGATGCGGCTTGAGCTCAAGCTCATCGCGGACGTCGGGCTCGTCGGGCTGCCGAACGCGGGCAAGAGCACGCTGCTCCGAGCGATCACCCGGGCCTCGCCGAAGGTCGCCGATTATCCATTTACGACGCTCAGCCCGCAGCTCGGCATCGCGGAGCTCGACGCGGCTCGACGCCTCGTGCTCGCGGACATCCCGGGGCTGATCGAGGGCGCTTCGGGCGGAGCGGGGCTCGGGCACGACTTTCTGCGTCACGTCGAGCGGACACGAGCGATTCTGCACGTGATCGACGCCGACCCGCCGGACGGCGCCGACCCAGTCGACGCCTACCGCCTCATCAGAGCGGAATTGGCGGGCTACTCCTCGGAGCTCGCAGAAAAGCCCGAGGTGATTGCGTTGAACAAGGCGGACCTCATCCCCGACGACATGCGCGACGAGATGCTCCGCGAGTTCCGCGCGAAGCTTCAGCCGGGGGCGGAGACGCACGTGTTCTTCATGAGCGGCGCGAGCGGCTTCGGGCTGAACGATGTGCTCGAGTCGCTCTGGCGCTTCGCGCCGCAGGCGAAACGCGACCAGCCGAAGGAAGGCTGGTCCACAACGGCCTGACGGCCGCTCGCTACCGCGGTGGTCGGACGAGAGCCAACCACTCGCGGTTGCCCTGCCCGCCGCCGCGTCGCTTGCGCTTGCCGCCGAGTACCGGGCTCTCGATCAGGCCATCGACCGCGTAGCCCTCACTTCGCAGACGATCGACGACCTCGAGCGTGATCCGCTCCGCGTCATCAGCGTCGAGCACGACGGCGCCGCGCGGTCCGCCTTCCGCGGACGTCTTCTCGTAGTGCGGCTTGATGAGCGAGATGATCGCGCCCGCCGGGCCAAGCCACGGGGTCGTTGCGGGCAACGCCCGTGCCTGCGGCGTCCAACCGAGGTCGATTACGGCGAGATCGAGACCTCCCCGATCGACACAGTCCGCGTGCGGGGCCGTGTGCAGGGCGTTGCTCCGCTCCATGACGGTGACGCGTTCGTCGTTGCGGAGCTTCCACGCGAGCTCGCCGTAGGCGGTATCGACGCTGAAGACACGCTCGGCGCCACGTTGAACGAGGCAGTCCGTGAATCCACCCGTGCTGCACCCGAGATCGACGCACCACCAGCCGGTCGGCGACAGTCCGAAGGCGTCGAGGGCGGCTTCGAGCTTGAGCCCGCCACGGCTGACATAGGGGTGTTCGCGGTCGGCGCCGTCGGTCGCCATCGCGGAGCGGCGGTCAGAGACCAGCGGTCGCGCTCGCTGGCGGGGCGAGGACGCGTCCGACACGGATCTCGGAATACTCGCGCTCAGTGGGAACCGTCGCCGTTGAAGCGGGAACGCCGACGATCGCGATGCCCATCTGATCGGCCTGTTCAACCATGCGGGCGCGATCGAGCATGATCACATCGCCCGCGCCGAGCGCGAGGCAGCGAGCGCCCGCGGCGTGCATCCGCTCGAGCGTGCGGAGACCGACCGTCGGGACGTCGCTCCGGCGGTCGTGGCCGGCCCGGGCGCCCTTGCAGAGCGTCCATCCCGTCGCCTTGCAGAGCTTGCCGACGCGTTCGATCATCCGATCGGTGCCCTCGATCGCCTCGACCGCGAGCACGTCACGATCGCGGACCGCGACCGACTGGCCGATGTCGAGGCGGAGCAGGTCGCTGAGCATGGGCCAGACGAACGAGATGTCGCCCGACTGCTGCTTCGACGGCTGCGTGCGGGTCATCACGCCCGCGGTCGCGAGCTGATCCGGGATCGGGCTGGTCGAATCCATGAGCGATACCCCGTTGCGGTCGAGCTCTTCCGCGATCGCCCGGAGGACGGCGTGCGAGCGTCGATCGTGCCGGAGGTGACGGTACCACGCCGCGGCGGTCGTCACGTCCGGAATATTGCGCACGAGCCGCCAGGGGTCGTGCATCAGCTTGGCTTTATCGACGTGGCCAACCATGATCGCGTGGCGGACACCCACCGAGCGGAGCGTCTTGCTCCAGCTCCCGATCCGAAGCAGCGGCACGTCACGAAACGAGGAGCACAAGTTGGGCAGCGCGTCGTCGTACTGCCGATGCAGACCGAGCGCGTGGACCTCGTGACCGAGTCGGCGCAGGTTCCCCGCGATGAGAAGCGGCAGCCGACCGCCCCCAGCGATCAGACCGATGGCGGTCGGCGGTGGGGGGAGCGGCGGGAGGATGGCAAGAGCGCCGGTCATAGTCTGTGCGAATATCGCATCGAATCAGAAGGCTTCTGGCGTGACAGGGATGATAGTGAAGGCTGCCTACGCGGTGAAATCCAACGATCCGGAAACGCCCATACAGGGTGTACACTATATATAGTATCACAACCTGTCCGACGCCACAAGAGAAAGACGTGACGCCGCAGCCCAGTCCAAACGATTCGGAAAACGCCAATGGACGCCCCTGGATCGGCGTCCGTTTCGTCTGTTCCGGGCACTATGTCCGTGTGTATCGACGCAATGACGCCGACGCCTACATCGCTCGTTGTCCGCGATGTGGTCTCGCCCAGCGGTTTGTGGTCGCCGAGGGGGGCTTGAACCAGCGGTTCTTCGAGCTGTCCTGCCGGCGCTAGCCTCACGCTGACCCTCTTTTCCTACGGATCCGTCCGTTCGGAGCCTTCTTTCGTGTCAAGCCCCGCGTTCAAGATGACCCGCGTCAGCGATGTCTGTGCCGCGACCGACCGACCCTTTGAGCCGGGCGATCCGCAGGTCACCGCGCTCTTCGATGACCCCGATGCGCCCGAGACCTTGATCCGTCGCGACTACCACGCCGCAGCGTGGGACGGGTTTGAGAAGCTTCCCGCTGGGGTGGTGGCGTACTGGCGTCATCCCGCGCGAGCCGCCGCCGACAGCGGGAACGCGATCAATCCGGGCGACGTGATGGAGGTCTTCGAGCAGATCGAGATCAACGACGACGAACCGAACCCGCAGGCGGTCGCGCTGCGATACGTCCTCGCCCTGATGCTGGTCCGGAAGCGGCTGCTCGTCCCGGCGGCGAACGTCGAGACAACGGCCGGCGTCTTGCGCCTTGTCCGCAAGGACAGCCCGGACGATGTGCTCGACATCGCCGAGCCTTCCCTCTCGGCGGACGAAGTCGAGGCTCTCGGTCGTCAGCTCGTGGAGGTCCTCGATGGCTAAGCCGCTCCAGGCGTTCGCCGTTGTATCTTTGCTCTTCGTGATGGGCACGGGTGGGTGCGGCTCTCAGAGGTCGACTCGGGAGGAAGCCCCGCCGCCGCCGGTTCGAGAGATCGACCCCGCTGCGGTGCTGGAGTCGTACAACCAGCGACTCGTCGGCGTCGATCGCTTGTGGGCGCGTGTGACGCTGGTCGTTGAAGGCGCGGATGACGAGGGCGGGCGGTTCAAGGAGCAGGCGGAGGGGCACCTTCAGATCGAACGGCCCGACCGCGTCGCCCTGTCGCTCGGCAAGCTCGGCGATGAACGGTTGTACCTCGGCGCTGATGAGGATCGGTATTGGTGGATCGACCGAATTGATCCGGACGACCGCTATGCGGTGGTGGGGCGCCACGACCTCATCACGCCCTCCAAGCTCGAAGCGATCGGGTTGCCGCTCCGTCCGGCTCATCTCGTCGAATTGCTTGGCATCCAACCGATCCCGGCGTCGCAGTTGTCCGCGTACGAGGGCGGCGCGCTGATCGTGACGCGGCCGGACGGGCTGCGGATGCGTGTGCGTCTGATCGATGACGGACCCGAGGCGGCGACGGTCACGCTCGCTCAGGACGGTCGCGCGATCGCGTCCGCGAAACTGACGGACTACGAGACGGTTACGGTCGAGGCGGATCGACGCATCCATCCTCGAATCGCGACGGAGATCGCCATCCGCGCTCCCGAGATCAACGGTATCGCAAGGCTGCGCCTGTACGAGCCGACCAACCGCGACATCAGCCTCGCCGCGTTCGACTTTGAGAAGCTGGTCCGCGGTTACCGGGTTCGCGACGTCACCGACCTTGATGAGGGCGGCGCCGAATGAGGCTCCGTGGGGATCGGATGTGCAGGGCGGTTGTGGTGGCCGCGATCGTGATGATGCTCGCGCCCGCGGTCTGGGCTGCGCCCGTTGACTTGGGCATGGCATCGGGCTCGCGGGCGGGTCACGCGTGGTTGGTTGTGCCCCTTCCGCCCGATCGCGTGGGGACCGACGAGGCGGGTGACATCGTCGCGATTCTCGCCCACACGGCCCCCCGGCGTCCAGACGCGCCGGGTGGATCCGCGTACGGCGCCGCTCAGATCTTCAGGCGGCTGACCCAGATTCCTTCATCTGTAGCCGCGATTGACCAGACGCTCTATCTGCTCTTCCCCCCGACCGACGACGACGAATCAGCACGGATTCGAACCGTCTCCGCGCTTCCGACTGGCATCGCGGAGTACTGGCGTCAGGAGCCGCTCGGGCGGTACGGGGTGATCCCATCGCCAGACGGTCTCGACGACGTGACGGAGCTGTCCGAGTTGAACGGCGAGCTCGTCGCGAGCGACGGTTCTTCGTCTTTCGTCCTCCGCGACAACGTGTGGGTCGTGATCAACACCGATCATGCCGACGCTGGGAATGAGATCGAGATCGACCGTGACGGCGGTGTGTGCGTCGTTCGGCGCGGCGACGGGGTCGTTTGCGACTTCGATGCGCCGCCCGGGGCGTCGCTGGTCGCTGCCACGGTCCCGGCGGCGCATCAGCGTCTTGTAATCGCTTGGATCGCGCCGCGGTTTGACGCTGACCCCGACGCGCGGGGGATCGTCGGCGACCCGCTCGAGCTGGCGATGGTCGAGGTCTCGCTCGATACGGGGCGGATCTGGCACGAGGGCGCGGTCAACGCGGTGGCGCCCGTCGCGGCGCAGGAGCTTCGGTATCTCGCGACCGGGCTGGTCATCCTGATGGCGGCGGCAATCGCCATTCTGCTGAAACCTGCGCCGGACGCAGGGCTTGCGCATCTTCCCGCTGGTACGTGTCTCGCGCCCCTCGGGCAGCGGGGGCTGGCGTGGCTGATCGACGTTTCGCTCGTGTCGATCCTCGCTTCCTTTATTACGGGTGTGCCGCTGTCGAAGCTGGTTGGCCCGGAGATCCTCATCGGATCCGAGCCGGGATGGACGCTTCTGCCCTCGATCGCGTTCCTGGGGCTGGTCTACGGCGTCGCGTCGGAGGCCACGGCCGGTCGGACGATCGGAAAGCTGCTCGCAGGGTGCTGGGTCACCCGCGTCGGCGTGCCGGAAACGGGCGGCTCGAAGGAGGCGGCCAAGGCGCCCAATCTGGTCGCTCTGTCGCCTGGGCTGTCGGCCTCGTTCGTTCGCAACGCGGTCAAATGGGTGCTTCCTCCGGTCGCGATGCTGATCGTCTTCGACCTCTCGGGGCGGCATCGCGGCGATGTCCTCTCGCGTCTTGCGGTGGTCACGAGCCTCACCGAAGAGGACCCGACCGGGAACGACGAAGAGGGGATCGGGCCCGACTCAGGCTGAGAAACCCGCGCCGATGCGCCGTTTCTGCGTGGTCGATCCTGAAGCGTTGTGCCGGTCCTACCCGATATCCGCCGAGTCCGGGGTCGTGAGCCGGGCATTCTGGTGTGTACCGCCGGAGGATCCGGCAAGGAACGGGCGGCGCCCAGGCGTGGCCCCGCGCGAGGATCGTGCACTTGGCTGAAGGCGAAGCCGCCATCTCAAGCAGGCCATCGGCAAGCAGGCCATCGGCGCCGGGGCTGGGGTTCGTCTCGGCTCTCCGACGCCACTGGCACGTGCCGGCGCTCGTCGGGAGCGTTGCACTGCTCGCCGCGGGGATCGCCAAGGCGTTCGCGACCGCCGAGAAGCCCGATCTCGAGCCGCCGCTCGTCGGGGCTGAGCAGCTCGTCGAGAACGCCGACTACCCCGAGGCGATCGACCTGCTCAATTCGCGGATCTATCCGTACCTCAACACGGACGTCATCACGCGTGGTCAGTCGATCCGGTTCCACACACTCATGGGGCGGGCGCTCTACGGCGGTCAGCGCGAGCTCGATACCCCGCATCCGGACAACGACCGCAACTCGATCTCGCAGTTTGTGCGCGCCGAGGAGCTCGACGCCGACCTCGCCACTGAGGACCTCGCGCGGCTCGCACGCTCGTACATCGCGCTTGGCGCTCCCGAAGAAGCGGGGCGTCGGATTGATGAGATCCCGGACGGCGCACACGAGATCCGCGATCGGCTCCGTCAGGAGCTCGTGAGTTATCACCTCGATCAGGTCGTCCCTGAGACGGACGAAGCGCTCGACCAGATCGCCCACCTGCTCTCGGACCCGATCGTTGATCCACCGATACGCGTCTGGGCGTTGGAGCAGCAGGCGAGGATCCGCATTGCGCTCGGGTTCGTTGACGACGCCGTGACGCAGCTCCTGCGTGAGATGCCGCCGCTCGTCGGGCGCTCGGGAGTCGATCTGTCTGGCCTGAGGCTCGCGCTCGGACGGGCGTATCTCGAACTCGGGGCGCTCGAAGAGGCCGAGGGCGAGCTGGCGCTCGTGGACAATGACCAAGGCGGCGCGCAGGAGGGCACCGAGGAACGCGCCGAGGCGATGCTGCTCCGTGGTCACGTCGACATGCGGCGCAGCGGTGAGGACCGGCTTCCAGTTGCTCGTGATCGGTATCAGGAGGTCGTCGATCGCTATTCAGGCGCCGACGTCCACGCCGAGGCCCTGCTCGGGCTCGCCGAGGCGGAGGCAGCACTCGACGATCACGCCGCGTCCGCACAGGCGTACGAGCAGCTCGTCACCCGGCTGAAGTCGGTCGACGCGCCCCGTGATCCGACGCGTGAAGAGGTCTCGGCCAGCCTCCTCGATCGCTATGAGCGGGCGACCGAGCGTGAGGAATGGCTCGACGCGTTGCGCTACGCGACGATCGCGGGTG
Organism: Phycisphaerae bacterium; assembly: GCA_002706885.1. GTDB lineage: Bacteria > Planctomycetota > Phycisphaerae > Phycisphaerales > UBA1924. Next base: position 1,251 of record PAKY01000075.1, on the reverse strand, counting down.
ATATCTGGCCGATTCGCGACACGCCGCCCGACGTCCTGATCGCGCTTGCCCACGCCCACGAGGCCGCGGCGAGCCGGCTGCTGGGTGAGACCGGCGGCATCGTCGAGAAGGTCGTGACCGATGATCTTGATCCCGCGACGCGTCTCGAGCTCAAGCGCCACCTGCTCCGCGCCGCGGGGTACTACAACGCGCACGCCGAGCACTACGTGGTTGACGACATCGACAGGCACCGCGATTCGCTCTGGGCCGCGGCGCGACTCTTCGATCGCGCGGGCGACAAGAGCCAAGCGATCCGTGTCTACTCGGCGTTCGCGCAGGTGAGCCGCGAGGATCCTCGTTACGCCGAGGCTCGCTTCCTCCTCGCCCAGGCTCAGCAGTCGCGCGGCGAGTACGAGGCGGCGGCGGCGATCTACAACGAGCTCATCGAGGAGCGTCGATCGAGCAGCGTGAGCCGGGTAGGGCCTTGGGCCGACGCCAGCCTCGTGCCGCTCGCCCAGTGCTACATGGCCGACGGGCGTCCGGAGAACGACGCGGACGCGGAGGCGGCGCTGCTCGAGGCGGTCGATGGCGTCGCGGGCGGTCCGACGCGGCCGTCGTACATGGAGGCGTTGCTCTCGCTTGGTCAGCTCTACTACGAGCGTGGTCGATACGACCTCGCTCTCGAGCGGCTCATGGAGCTGCGCGATCGGCGTGAACAGTCGGGGGACGACAAGGACCCTGCGGTGAGCTACCGCATCGCCGACGCGAGCCGCCAACTCGCGGGGCAGATCGACGATCGGCTCGAGGGTGAGCTGCGGGACGACGATCGGCGGGCGATGGCTTCGGAGCGTGAGAAGCGGCTCCGCGAAGCGTTGACGGGGTTCATCGAGGTGCGTGACGCCCTCGGCAAGGTGAGCCCGAGCCGCGTGAGCCCTCTCGAGGCGATGTTCCTCCGCAACGCGATGTTCTACATGGGCGACTGCGCATACGACCTCGGTGAGATGGAGGTCGCGATCGCCCATTACACGGCGGCTCGACGGCGATACGCCCAGGAGCCCGCGTCACTCGTGGCGTTGATGCAGATCGTCAACGCGCACGTGGCTCGCGGCGACCTCGCGAGCGCGCGGGCTGCGAACGAGCGGGCGAAGGACTTCCTCGCGTCCCTTCCCGATGACGTCTGGAACGATCCGACCCTCCCGATCGGGCGGGCGGACTGGCAGCGATGGCTCGACGCGAACACGGAGCTGTACAGGCAGGGGGGGGCCGGCGGGG
>PAKY01000074.1 GCA_002706885.1 Phycisphaerae bacterium | reverse complement strand
GCCAGCGGAGGACGGGCGTCCGATCGTCACATGGACATCACCGAAGTCGGTTCGGGCGTGGCTGCGAGCGTCGGAGCGCCCGAACCGCACGACTCGGAAGTCGTCGTCGCCGAAGGACTCGAAGTTCGCTCCTGAGTCGTTGCGCAGTCGCGTGGAGCCGGAATCGGCCTTCGTTTCCAGATCACCTTGGAAGTCCGGTCCGACGAGCAGGTCGATATCGCCAAAGTCGGTGAAAAGTTCGACGGGGCCGGGGTTCGAGGGCAGCAGCGAGACATCGATCTTGCCGAAATCGCTGAACGCCTTCACGCCTCCCCCTACGGCGTAGAGCTCGACGTCTCCGTAGTCGCTCTTCGCGTCGATGTCGCAGTTCACCCCGCGGGCGACAATGTCTCCGTAGTCCGTCTCCAGGACGAACGGTCCGTGATGACCCGAGGCAACGTCGACGTCGATGTCGCCGTAGTCGGTGAACAAGTCGGCCGACCCGCCGTGTCGCGCGAGGGTGATGTCTCCGTAGTCGCTGTCGAGATCGGCGTGACCCGTGGCGTTTTCGAGGTAGATATCGCCGAAGTCGGTGAACACGGTTGCGTTTCGGAATCCCGGCCCACGCAGGGCGTACCGGACGCCGTCACCAGCGTTCTTCGGCAGCGGAGTCGGCCACGCGGCGCTGAGCGTGAGTCGGTCACCCTCGAAACGCGGCTCGACCCGCGCAGCGTCGACTCGCTCCGGATAATTCGAGCCCACGACTGCGACAATGAGTAACTCGCCGTCACGGGCCTGAAGGTCGAGATCGGGCGCCGCATGCTTGTGAGCCCAAGCGGGCAGTGGGACGCTTGTTGGGGCAATGTCGACATCCCCAAAATTGGTGAAGATATCGAGGTCGTAGGCTTGGGCGTCGGTGACGCGAATGACCCTTGCCTGCTCGTAGCGATGGGTCGTGCTGTAGGAGGCGCAACCGCCGGCGATGGTGAGGGCCGAGGTCGTGGCGGTCAGAGCGGCGGGGACGGCGAGAGCGCGCATCGTTCTGTTCTCCTGAAAGAGGGATCGGTCGGCGCGGCGTCGTTGGGAATACCGACCGAGGGCTTTCAGAGGTGCGTGCGTACCTCCCAGAGCTCCGGAAAGAATCGATGGTCGATCATCTTGCGGAGGAACGGGACGCCGCTGGAACCGCCCGTGCCGGTCTTGTAGCCGATGATTCGTTCGACCACGCGCATATGCCGGAACCGCCACAGGGAGATCTGCTCCTCGACGTCGACGAGCTTCTCACACATTTCGTAGGCATCCCAGTGCTCGTTCGGGTGGGTGTAAATGTTCTTGAAGACCTCGAGGACGCCGGCGTTCGACTCGTGCGGCTTGGTCACGTCTCGGTTGAGGACGTCGGTGGGCACGGGGAGCCCGCGGCTGGCGAGGTGGCGGAGGAAGGCGTCGTAGACGCTTGGCGCCTTCAGCGCGGCCTCCAGTTGGGCCGTGGCGTCGGTGTCGTGACGATGGACGTTGATCATCCGTTCGTCTTTGTTGCCGAGCATGAACTCAACGAGGCGGTACTGAACGCTCTGAAACCCCGAACTCGAGCCCAGCACATCACGGAACTGGGTGTACTCGCTTGGGGTGAGCGTGGCGAGGACGCTCCACTGTTCCAAGAGCACGTGGAGGACGTTCTTGACCCGTGCGAGGATCTTGAAGCGGGCGTCGAGGCGGCCGCCCGGGATGTGGTCGAGGGCGGCCTTGAGCTCGTGGATGACGAGCTTGAGCCAAAGCTCGGTGGTTTGATGCTGGATGATGAAGAGCGTCTCGTCGTGGTGGGGCGGGCTGGAGAGGGGGTCCTGGGCGGTCAGCACCTTGTCGAGGCGGAGGTAGCCTGAATAGGTCATGCGGTCGGCGTGATCGGTGACCAGAGAGGATTCGAATTCGCGCTGGGCCATGCGTCGGGCTCCGGATTGGGCGTCGTGGGGTTCTCCCGACAGGCTACCCGCGGGGGCGCCCACCGGCGGGCGTGGATTCCCTACCATGCGGGCGGTCCCGGACGGGGCCATCCGCACGGACACCAACGGACGCCGCATCATGAAGATCGCCTTCAGCACCGTCGCCTGCCCGCAATGGACGCTCGAGCAGACCGCACAGCTCGGCGCGAGCCTTGGCTACTCGGGGATTGAGCTTCGGACCTTCGGGGCCGACTCGGTCGAACTCGCGAGTGACCCCGCCCTGACGGCGGGAGCGAAGGTTCGGGACATTCTGGAGGACGCGGGGATCGATCCGGCAGGCCTTGCAACCTCGGTCAGATTCGATGCGCCGATCTGGCCGCCGATCATCGGTCGAGTCTTCGGCGATGTCGAACGGCCGGTTCGCGAGACGCGGTCGTTCGTTCATCTAGCGGCGTCGATCGAGTGCCCTTATGTTCGCGTGTTCGGTTTCGAGCTTCCGGCGGGCGAGGGGCGTTCGGCGGGGATGCGTCGGCTCGTCGAGCGGCTCGAGCTCGCCTCACGGACGGCGCGTCACACAGGTGTGAAGTTGCTCGTCGAGAACGGCGGGGCGTTCCCCCTGGCCCGCGATCTCGCGGAGTTGATCGACCGCGTCGGCTCGCCGCTTGTCGAGGCTTGCTACACGCCGGCGGTGGCGGAAGCGCACGACGAGGATCCGGTGGAAGGCGTCGACCGACTCGCTGGACGCCTCGCTGTTGTCCGGCTGAAGGACTATATCGAGGGGCGTCCGGTCGCTCTGGGTGACGGTGAGAACGAGGTCGCGGGCGTCGTGAGGCGCCTCGGCGCGTCTGGATACAGCGGATGGGCGTGCGTCGAGTACGACCGGATGTGGTTCCCCGATCTCGAAGAGCCAGAGCGTCCGCTCAAGGTGAGCATCGATCGGGTGTACGAGTGGATGGGGCGTGAGCTGAGCGACATCGAACGGCGCAAGTTCGCGCGAGCGTGACTCGATGGCCGCTGAGCGGGGCGGGCTGAGCGAGCAGATCTTGCAACGCTGCGCCGAGTTCGGCTTTGCAGCCGCCGGCGTGTGTGACGCGCGGCCGACAAGCTTCGGCGACGCGTTTCGCGGCTGGCTGAAAACGGGCAAGCACGGGTCGATGACCTGGCTCGGCGAGCACGTGGATGTGCGGCTCGATCCGTCGAAGCTCATCGACGACGGGGCGAGGTCGGTGGTCATGGTCGCCGACGTCTACGCGGCGCGAGCCGAGAACGTCGACCAGCCGCTGCGGCCGGGTCATGGACGCGTGGCGCGATACGCCCGCGGACGGGACTACCACAAGGTCATCAAGAAGCGTCTGCACGGGCTGTGCGACGAATTGCGTGAACGGTTCCCGGGCGAGGCATTCCGCGCCTTCGTGGACACGGCGCCGGCGCTCGAACGCGAGTTGGCGACGCGATGCGGCATTGGCTGGCAGGCCAAGCACACGCTCACGATTCATCCGCGTCTCGGAAGCTATCTCCTGCTCGGCGGCGTGGCGACGACACTCGAACTCCCGACCCCGCTTGATCAGAGCACGGCCACCGACCATTGCGGGACGTGCACGCGTTGCATCGACGCCTGCCCGACGGACGCCATCTCGCCCTACAGCGTCGACGCGACGCGCTGCATCAGCTATCTCACGATCGAGCGGCGTGACGTGATCGATCCGGCATTCTTCAGATCGATCGGCGGCTGGCTCTTCGGGTGCGACATCTGCCAGGAAGTGTGTCCGCACAACAGCCCGAAGATTGTGCCCGAGCCGAATCCGGCGTACCGAGGTGAGCGGTCGTCGTTCAATCTGCTTGAGGTGCTCGATTGGTCGGCGGAGGACCGAACGCGGGAACTCCGCGGTTCGGCGATGAAGCGAGCAACACTCGACATGTTCAGGCGGAACGCGGTGATCGCCCTATCAAACCTCGCGGCGCACACCGGCGATGCCTCGACGACCGAGGCCATCCGGTCGATTGCGGAGCGTGAGAACGAAGTTGAACTTGTCAGGTCGACGGCCCGGGCGGCGCTGGCTCGATTGGATGCCGACGGTCCGTCGCCTTCGTGATCAGAGCTACGACGGCGACCACCATGACGCCTGGGGCGAGGTAGGCCGCGTTGGTGGTGAAGAACCCGATCGCGTAGAAAGGGCTCGCGAGAACAAGCGCTGTAACAAAGCCCCGCCATGAAGAGCGGGAGAGCGGGCGGGGCGACCAGCCGCTCGTCATGAACCCGATGAGCAGATACGCCGGGAAGACCAACCCATAGAACGAGAGGAACAGTCGGTACCCGACCTCACCCGCCGGCATCGGTCCGAGCGGCGGCAGGAGACGCGAGAGGTAGCCGATGCCGACGAGCAGGCCGGCCGCGAGCGCGGTCGCCGCCGGTGGAACACGACGGCCACTCGGGGGCGGGTTGAGCATCCGTCGCTCAGCGTGGGCCGCGACGGTGTAACACGCCTGGAGGAGGAGATGGGCCGCGAGCCATCCGCGAACCGGGCCCTTGAGAGCGGCGCCGCCCGCGGCAGAGAGCAGCGGGGCGTAATACGCGGTCAGGCCGATCATCGAGGCGAAGAAGACGCCAAAGCCGAGCGTGAACACCAGACCCGAGCGTCCCTCGGTCTGCTCGCGGGTCCGGAGGAACGTCGCGTCCAAGTAAGGGCAGAGTCCGAATCCAAGGATGCAGACGGTCGCGAGCGGAAAGGCGCCGATCGGGACGCTGCCGGCGGCGAGGGCGGCGTGATCGGGCGTCGGGCCCGTGATCATGAGCCCTGCGCCGAAGACGAGCGATCCGAGCAGAACCGTGGCGGACGAGCGGACGAACGTCGAGGGGCGCAGCCTCGCGGCGCTGATCATCAGCACGATCAGGATCGCCGCGAGCGGAAGCGACCAGAACGGCAGGGGACGATCGATGAGCATGCCCGCGAAATAGAGGTGGAAGCCGATGGTGACCCTTGTGAACCACGCGATCGCGCTGGCGTGGGTCTCGGTCCATGCTCGGAGCTTCTCACCGCCCGGCGCGAGGAACCCCATCGCCGCCGCGCCGACGATATTCGGGACGGCGAAGACCACGAAGCCCCACCAGCCGAAGTCGCGCATGAGCAACGCCGGGAGGAACATCCCGATGCACCAGGTCCACGAGCACGCGAGATAGGTTGACCAGCCGATGAGACGCATGGGGCGAGATTAGGTCGGTTGTCACGCCCTGACCGGAAACGGCAGGGGACGTCGCTCGCGATCATGACCGCGCAGACCGCAGGCGTCGGTGATTCAACGGGCTCCAGTAGAGGCATGGCGTGCGGCCGCGGCGTCTGAAGGGCGCCGTGCGACGCTTCCGCGGACCGCTTGATCGGGACGGGAATTAGGCGCGGGTGGCCTTGGCCTTGTGATGGGCCTTCGGCGTGACATGGAAGGTCACGACAACTCGGCCCACACGCTTCTCTCGCTTCTTCAACCGATCGAGCCGCTCGGCCCGATCGGGCCTCCCGGCGTTCTGCGCAGCCGACTGCTCGGCAGCGCGGACCTCGCCCTTTCGGCGCTTGCGACGGTCTTTCCGGCTTTCCTTGCTGACGCGCTTGCCGATCATGGTCGGAAGAATCTGCACGACGTCCATGTCGATCGTGATGTTGAACTCGCCGCCCTCGTCCACGAGCGCCTGCACGTCCTCGCGCGGGTTCACGCGGTACTCCGCGGGTCCGAAGCATGGGCGAAGAAACCGATACTCGAGGTTCTTACACACGACGGTGTAATCGCCACCGCAAACGCCAAAGACGTACATCCCGCCGGCGATCTCGCTGTTGCCGAGCAACGCGGCGCCGGCCATGGCGTTGTACCAGTTCTTGTTGAAGCGGGTGAAGGGGAGCGTCGCGGTGAACGTCGTCTCGTCCATACGCCGCATCCGGATGCCGCTCCGGAAGGCGTAGGGGAGCCAGATCAGGCTCGTCACACGATGCCAGAAGTTGTTCCGGGTGCTCAGCCTGCTGACGAACGCCTCGAGTCGCTCAAAGAGCGTCTTGTTCGGCGCCGCCGCGGCGCTGGCCCTCGCCGCGGACTCGAGGTGCCCGGGGGGGTCGACCGGCTGGCCTTCAACCTCTCCGTCCGCGGCGCGGCGAAGCTGCCCGGGTTCGGGGGTGGCTTCAGAGGCTGCGGCCGGGTTGTCGCGGGTGGAAGTGCTCACGTCGGGGGCTCGGGGGGGCTTGGCCGCTGGTTGGCGGCTTCGTCGATGCTAGGGCCTCACTCTGAAACGGCATCGACGTGCGGGACGAGTTCGTACCACCCGTGTTCATCCCGGCGGACCGTCTGGAGCGGGTTTCCCGGCTCGTGGTCGAGGACGAGCAGCCAATTTCGTTCGGCCGCTTCTTCAAGGAACCACCGCTTGGTGATCATCGCGGTATAGGGCTCGACGTCATACGACAGGCTGTAGGCGGCGCCGACGTGATGCACGGTCGGGATGAGGTCGGGAGTGAACACGACATCTCGGCCATTCTGGTCGGTGAACCGGATTGCCTGCTGGCCCCAGGTGTGCCCCGGGGCGAGAAAGACGTCGATTCCCGGCAGGACCTCGGTCATGCGATCCTCGACGCTCGACTTCGGCAGCTCATCGCGATGCGGCTTGCGATTGAGCGGGAACGGCCGCTCGCTCTCGACGAGGCGAAGCCGCGGCCGCCCATCGGGGAGGGTCAAACCCTCATCCTCGAAAGGAAGCAGGTGGTCGCGGTAGTACGTCCGCGTCATCACCGCGTCATTCGCCCGTGCATCGACCCACTCGCGGCGTTGGACGATCAGTTCGGCGTTTGGGAACGTCAATTTGATGCCCGTCGCGTCGCCGCTCGCCGCGCCCGGCTTCGTAGCCTCCCAATCCGGGGTCTCTCCCTCGCGGCATCGTCTGGTCAGCCCGCCGGCGTGGTCGAAGTGGAGATGGGTCACAACGACGGCGTCGATGTCGTTGGTAGAGACGCCGGCGTCGCCGAGAGCGGTCTCGACGGTGCGTCCGTCGAGTCCGAAGATCTTCGACATTTTCTCGTCGAGCTTGTCGCCCGTTCCGGCCTCGATGAGATAGCGCCGGGGCTGACCGGTGCGATCATCGATGTCCGGGTGTTCACCCGCCGACTCCAGCAGCACGCAATTGTGATGGATCTCGACGCGGTTCTTCTCGTCGCACTCGACCGAGCGGTTCCAGACCACCTTCGGGATCACACCGAACATGCCGCCGCCGTCGAGCAGCAATCTGCCGGCGCGGAGGAGCGTCCACTTGTAGACCGGTCGATCGGAGTTTTCGGCGCCGCTGGCGGCGGGGTTGCTCTGGTCAGACATCGCGGCGATCGTACGGGCATGGATACACCGCTGCCGGGCCTTAGCGCGAGGGAGATGAGCCGCCTCTACGAGCAGACCCTCGCCGCGGAGTACGTGAGCTGGGTGCTGGACCACCGTGAACGAACCGGGGACGACGCGTACCACGCCGCGGTGGTCTGTGGAACCGACGCGGCTCCGGGCGCGGTCGTTGGCGGTCCGGCGAATTCGATTGTGACCGAAACGCTCGGCGTCGGGTTCGATGCGGAAGACCCGGTCGCCACGCTCGATCGGGTCGAGGCGGTCTTTCACGCCGCGAAGTCGTCGAAGGTGGTGTTCGAGTACGCGCCGTACGCGGACCGGGTGTACGTCCCCCTGCTGCGTCGTCGGGGGTACGTTTACGACCACTCGCTTCATGTGTTTGTCCGGACACTCGACGGCGCCCAAATCGAGACCGACGATCGGATCCCGGTCGAGCGACTCGACCCCGCCGACGCCGTGAGACAACGCGAGGTTGCGCGGCTGGTCGCGATCGGAAAGGAGAGCGTTCGAGCGGGCGGGTCACCGTCGGCCGAGGCGTTCGCCGTGGCGGATCTGACGACCTCGTGCCGGCGGGTAGCCACCTTCGTTGCCATCATCGACGGTCAGCCGGCCGCTGCGGGGAGCGCCGGCGTCTGGCGCGGCCACCCTCTCTCGGCGGCGCATCTGAATCTCTACGGCGCCGCCACGCTCCCGGTCTTCAGGGGGAGGGGCGCTCAGACAGCGCTGATGCGAGCACGTTTAGCCTGGGGGACCGCTGAGGGCGCCGTGACGGCGTCGCTCGACTGCCGCCCGGGGGTCGCGAGCGAACGCAACGCGCGACGGCTCGGATTCGAGTTGATTTACTCCAAGCCCGTCTTCCACAAGGCTCTTGACGGCGGTCGCTAGGACAGGCCGACCGCGGATCGGAGCATCGACGCCAGCACCGCCGCGCTGCGCGGACGCACACGCGGGTCGCGTGCAAGCGTTGAGCGGCAAATGGTGTTCAATTCGACAGGCGTCGTCGCGAGTCGGGACGAGGGGCTGGCGGCCTCGACGGTAGCGAGCTGTCGCCAGAGCGATGGGCCCTCGCCGACGTACGGCGGCTTGCCAGTGAGGAATTCAAGGAGCAGCGAGCCGAGCGCCCAGACGTCGGCCTGGCGAAGCTGACTCATGTTCAGGGGTGCGTCGCCCGCCAGGGCGCCGAGCCATTCGGGGGCGAGCCTCGGCGGATCGGCGCGCCGCACCTGATCGCTTTGAGAGTGCGTCAGAAGCGTGTCCGCGCCGAGTCGGACAGCGCTCGTGCAGACCCGAAGCGCCGTCGGTCCGATCGCGCCGTGATAGACGCCCGCTTCGTGCAGCGCGTGGACCCCTTCGGCGACATCCGCGACCCAGATGGCGGCGGCACGGAATCGACCGTGCTGCTCGTCCTCGGTCGCGGCACGGATGCCCGGCGGGACGTGCGGGGAGCGCAGGTCGAGGATCTCGCGGACGCCCTTCGCCCAAGCGCCGTCATCCTCGTCCAACGCCGCGTTCACGAGCGTCGCGGCATCGGGGCTCTCATCGCGGGCGGTGGCGATGAACACGCCCTGCTCGAAGACCCCCTCCCCAAGCACCGGCTCGATCCCCCGCCCGGACATCCGTTTGAGCGTTGACGCGGTGTGAGCAAGTCGCTTTCGCGCATCCGCATCGGCGATACCGAACACGCTGACCGTTGCGTCAGCGCCGTCCGACAGACGCCTCGCACGGTATCGGGCGAGGGGCTTCTCCAGGTCGATCGCCTCGAGGAGCTCAAACCCCGGAATCAGCAAGGTTTCGCCGGCCGTCCTGCCTACCGGCTTGTCGACGGGCGCGGTTTCGATGGGCGCCGCGGTCGTTTCCGCGATGGCAGCCATCGGTGACGATGTTGGAGCACCGACCTCTTGTGCCGGGATGGCATCCGGCGTCTCGGCCGTCGTCGTCGTCGGAACTGGCGACGCGTTCGTCGTTGACGCTGGCGCGATCTCGTCCTCGCCGATCTCGCTCGCGTCCACGCCTTCGACGGCAGTGGGGAGCCCCGCAGGTCCACCGTTGTCCTCGGCGAGCGTCTCCGCGATCTTCGTCGCGCGCCGGACACGTCGTTCGGCGGGCTGCGCGGTGTGGTTCAAGGTAAAGACCAGGTCACCCGTGTTGATCCGCGATGACACCAGATCCTCTCCCACGAGAGCACAGCATCGGACATAGCCCGCGAGTTCGGCGGGCGAGTCGAATCCGAGCGAACGCGCATGTCGGATGAGGCCCGCGCACACCGCGGCGGCGTCGCCCGGGTCCTTGCCGAGAATCGCTTCGCCGAACTCCATGACCAAGGCGTCGAGGATCGCCGGGACGCTCGCGTCCGTAGGTGTCGGCGGCGCCACGCGTTCGAGTCGAGTGGCCGTCGGCGGCGGTGGTGGCGGCTGCGCCGGCTCCGTTGACGCCGCTAGCGCCGGTTCTGGGTCCGAGTCTCGAGCTGGTTCTGACGCCGCGACCGTATCGATCGGATCGGGCTTGCTCTCAACCGAGGAAGGGATCGGATCAGTCATATCGTCTGGCGTCGTAGCCAGCGACGTTCCGTCGACGTCCGGCGTCGGCGACAGGGGCTCATCGGTCGCCGGTTCGTCGCTCGACTCGTCGGTGTCATCGGCCGACTCTTCGCCGCGGGCGAGCCTGGCGGCCTCTGCGAAGACCTCGGAGAGGCTCCCGACTTGTGGCTCGAGATCGTCGTCCGAGTCCGGACAGTCCTCGAGGCCCCCCGCGGCGTCAGTCGTCTCGCTGGGATGCATCGCCAGATCGGGCTCACCGGTTGGAGGTGGCGCCAGCGCCGGCTCAGGCTCTCGCGTCGACGGATCGTTCTCGGGCCACTGGAGCACGAGTTCGACGTCTTCGGGCGTTGTGACTTCAGCGTCCGCGGTCTCGACGCTCGATGCGTGTGCCTGCGGCGGCTCGTCCGAGGGTGATTCGGCCGGGATGTCCGGCGATAGTTGTTGAAGCTCGTCACCGAGAAGCGTGACCGAGACCGAAATCGACACCGCAGCCAGTTCGATGACGTGCGAGTCGCTCAGCGCATGTGGTTTCTCGACGAACGCGCCGTCGACAACGGTGCCCATCTCTTCGTCGAGGTTCTCAACGACCGGCGAGCCACGACGGACGATCAGGCGGCAGTGCCGTTCGGCGACCAGATCGTCTCGCACGCGGAACGTCGCCCGGTCGCTGGTCCCGATGACGATCGGATCGCCGCCGTCACTGAGTTCGAGCGACGCGTCGACGCCGCGTGCCGCGGCTTCACTGCTGAGTTCCACCTTCCATCGAGCCAAACTGATTCACCCGCTTCCGCGGCCGGGGCCGCCGTCGGAGATGCTACCTCAACGGGCGCGGCCGACGTCACACCCCAAGCGTCGATCATCGAACGAGTGAACGCGTCAGAGGAGCCGTGCGATCTTGCGTCCGAGTTCCTCGAGTTCACCGCTGTCGGCGTTCTTCGCTTGCCAGTCCATGGCAAGGCCCTCGTCGTCAAAGCGAGGAATCACGTGAACATGCACGTGCATCACGCTCTGTCCCGCCGACTCGCCGTTGTTTTGAAGGATGTTGTAGCTCTCCGCGCCCGTGGCCTTCTTCAGAGCCCGAGCGATCCGCGGCAGAACGCGACCGAGCGCCGCCGCGGCCGGGTCGGACAGGTCCGCCATGGTCTCCGCGGGCTCTTTGGGAATCACCAGCGTGTGCCCCTTGCTCAACGGCCCAACATCGAGGATCGCAATGACGTGATCATCCTCGTAGAGCTTCTGTGCGGGGATCTCGCCTCGGACGATTTTGCTGAAGACGGTGTCACTCATGCCGCCATCGTACCGCTGACCCGGCGTCCAGCCTGCGACCGGTGATGAACTCCTCCTCAGGAACGGCTGCACTACATCGTGCGGCGTCTCCGAAGCGGTTCTCAAGATCCGGTATGGTCCGCCCGGAGCCTGTCCGGTACACTCGTGCTATGTCGCACGCTGAGACCCACGCCCTGCGCCTCGGCCCCGACGTCGACCCCGTCATCGCCGACGAGCGGGCGCGTATCCGCCCGCTCGGCGCCCTGCTCGTCAACCAGATCGCGGCGGGTGAGGTCATCGAACGCCCCGCGTCGGTGGTCAAGGAACTCGTCGAGAACGCTTTGGACGCGGGCGCTCGCTCGGTCGTCGTCGACCTCGACGACGGAGGCATGACGCGAATCGCCATCACCGACGACGGGGTGGGAATCCCAAGGGACGAACTGGCTCTCGCCGTCGCGCCGCACGCGACCAGCAAGATCTCAGAGGCGGAGGATCTCGACCGGATCGCGACCATGGGGTTTCGGGGCGAGGCGCTCGCGTCCATCGCGTCGGTTTCCCGCCTCACGCTGCTGAGTCGTGAGCGTGGCGCCGAAGAGGCCTGGTCGCTCTCGGTTGAAGGTTCGAACTTCGGTGACCCCGTTCCCGCGGCGGCGCCGGAGGGCACCCAGCTCGTCGTTCGCGACCTGTTCTTCAACACCCCGGCCCGACGCAAGTTCCTGAAGACCGCGGCGACCGAGCGCGGCCGTTGCCTCGATTGGATCCGCGATCTGGCGATCGCCCGACCTGCGGTCGGCTTCACGGTACGGACCGACGGGCGAGAAGCGATCTCGCTTCCATCCGGCCAGTCGCCACTCGATCGCGTGCTCGCGGTCCTCGGTCGCGAGGTTGGCTCGCAACTCCTCGAGGTGTCGGTCGATCGGTTCGACGACGCCCGTGGCGTGCTGATTTGGGGCCTCGTCGGGCGACCCGCGATTGCGCGGGCGACCGCGGCGGCGCAACGCGTGTTTCTGAACGGCCGCACCATCCGCGACAAGGTCACCCAGCACGCCCTCCGCGAGGCATACCGCGGGCTCATCGAGCCCGGTCGCTATCCCACCGCGGTCCTCATGATCGAGATGGCGCCTTCGGCAGTCGATGTGAACGTCCATCCCGCGAAGCTCGAAGTCCGCTTCCGTGACCAATCGATGGTGCACCAGGCCGTGCTGCACGGCGTGCGCGAAGCGCTCCGCGCCGCAGACCTCACCCGAGACGCCGCCAGCGCCTCCCGGCCGACGTTTGATGTCCCCCGATTCGGGCCGGGCGACGTCGATCGATCGGCGGAGGCGTTTGTTCAGCGCGTTCGGGATCTCCGTGACGACGCGGAGCGAGCGGTACGACCGGTCCTCGACGTCGACGCGATTCGCGGCGCGGTGCACACCGCGGTCCCTCACGAGGTCCCGGCGTCGACGACCACGGCTCCTTCGCCGCGTCCGGAGCGTTTTCTTCAGGTGCACGACAGCTATCTCGTCGTCGAGGACGAGCGGGGCGTGCTGCTCATCGACCAGCACGCGCTCCACGAGCGTGTGATGTTCGAGTCGCTGCTTGAGCGTGTCGGCGCCGGCACGCTCGAGAGCCAATCACTCCTCGCCCCGCTGACGTTCTCATGCGAGCCGGACCGACTCGATGCGCTTGAGAGTCTCGCGCCGGCGCTGGCGCGTATCGGACTCATCGTCGAGCCGCTCGGGCCGCGGACCGCTGGTATCCGTTCCGCCCCGACGCTGCTGTTCGCCCGAAACGTTGACCCGGCCGCCTTCGCCGCCGATCTGCTCGATCGAGCCGCGACCGACGGTTTCGCCCCGGACCCCGAGAACGCCCTGCGCGAGATCCTCGACATGATGGCCTGCAAGGCCGCGGTCAAAGCGGGGGATCGACTCGCCGACGACGAGATCCGCGCCCTGCTCGAGCAGCGAGAACGCGTCGAACGCTCGTCTTCATGCCCGCACGGACGCCCGACCTCGGTCCGTCTGAGTCTCTCCTCGCTCGAGAAACTCTTCGAACGACGCTAACCGCCGCTGCGTTCGCCGCTTGCGCGGGATCGAAACGTGTCCGTCAGCTCGCCCGCGTACCCCCAGTGGTCCTCCGCGATTTCATCGATGACGACGTGTGTCTGCTCCGGACGCTTGGTCAGCACGCGAGTGAGCGTCTCGGTGATCTCGCGAACGATCTGTTCGCGCTGGTCGCGCGTCGCGGCGGGTGTGATCCTGACATTCACGTACGGCATGGCGACCTCCTTGCCCGCGTACGCCCGCGTCCCTCGACGCGTTCGCTCGGCGGATGCTGAATCCGGCACGAACTCGCCGATTCGGTTGCCATTCTGTCGGTCGGGGGTACAACTTCGTTCGGTGCGCCTCGTCCGGGGCGGCGCGGGTGAAGGGAATGCGGATGGTGTGGTTCAGAGCGGCCGTTGCTATGGCGTTGTCGATCGCGGCGACGGCCGCGGGAGGCATCGACCTACAGATCGGCGTTCACCACGGCTCATCTGCCGCCGAAATCGGGGTGTCCGGCTCGATCGAGGTTGGGTCCTTCCAAGGCGATGAACGGGAACTATCGAGGGTGTTTCTGGCCGACCTCCAGCCCGTTCTGTTGATCGACACAGATGATCGGCGACTCACCGGCATGTTCGAGTTGCATGGGACCGCGCGCGTCGTGAACGCGCGCACGGGGTTGGCGTCGTTGATCGAGTTCGCCGTGCTCGACGCCGACAACATTGGTGATCAGGACGACATCGAACTCCGCCTCGCGTCGACGCTCGCCGTCCGGTCGGGCGACACGCTCTCATTCGTCGGAATCTCGGACATCGACCTCGCGATCAATCATTTCGGCCTCGGGCCCTTCAACGCCACGGACTTCATTCCGGGTCAGGCGACGTTGTCCTCGCTCACACTTTTCGACGAGCGTTCCGCTATCTCGTCGATCGGCGCTCCGGCTGCCGGGGTGGTTCGGGTCATCGCCATGCCGGGTCCGTCGACGGCCGCCGCGCTGTTCGCGTTTGCAGGCGTGGGCGTCGCTCGACGGACCAGACCCTCGAGGCGTTAGCGCGGGGTGACCACGACCGCGGTCATCCGCGTTCGCCACCGATCGGCCAAGAACGAGGCTTCCTCCGGGATCGAAATTTCCCGGATGTCGAGGGCGGTCTGCCGCAGCCGCTCGATTGCGGTGGGGGCGTCCGGGAAGTCTGGATTGGCGCTCGCGCGGACGAGGACGGTCCACGGCTCGCCCGAGGCCCGAATCCTCTCAAGCCACGCGTCGATCGGCGTGAGGGCGTGGGGGAAGTCGCTGGACATGTCGATATCGAGCAATGGCGTAACCGGCGCTCCGGCATAGACATCGAAGGCGGGCGTCCACACGTCGAGCGAGGCGATGCGTTTGGGATTGACCTCTGGATCTGAAAGCACGGCGGCAACGTAGTCGCGAGGCGAGCGGTCGCGGTAGTACACCTCGCGCCCGTAGCCATACCACCACCCCTGACCAACCGCCAGCATCACGACGATTGCGCCGAAGACACGCGGGCCCGTCTTCGGCACAACGTCGCGGAACCAGTTCACCACCCACCACCCGCCAACGATGCACACGCCGGGCAGTATCGGCAGGAGATAGCGGTGGGCGCCGTGGCCGAGCGAGCTGTAGACGATCAGCGGCGCCACGACCCAGGCGAGCGCCCACACCGCTCCGGCGGACACGCGAGGCCTGTCCTTGATCATCCACACGACCGCCGCGATGAACGCGACCGAACCCAGTCCCGCGCCGTAGAGCACCACCTCCAGTCCCCTTGAAGGCGCGGTCAGGACGAGCACGTTGAGGTTGTCCCCCGCCTCCCGGCTCACCGCGGCATCCACCGCCGCGTCGCCGATCGACGCCCGCACCGCCTCACCCCACACCCAGAGGGCGCCGAAACCGACCGCGCCGCCTATCGGCCAACCGCTCCGAAGCGATCGGACGATCACCGCCCCGGCGCCGCGCGGCTGGCAGAGCCCGATGACGACGGAGGAGACGGCGATCGCCGCGAGCGTGAAGAACGCGAGACCAACGACCTCGTTGAAAGAACCGGGCCGAGCCTTGTCGACCGCCTGCACGATCGCGCCGACCAGGATCAGCAGACCGATGTAGATCATGACGTCGAGCCGCCGCGGGCCCGTACGTTCGTCAACCCAAGCGTGCGCCGCGATCCCGCCGAGGATCGCAAGCCCCGCCGCGAGCATCCCGGGAGGCCCCTTCGTCAGCGCCAGCCCCGCGAACGCAATGCACCCAATTGCGACCGACACAACCCATCTGGCCATCTGACCATTTGCTATCTGGCAATCTGCTCGGGAATCTGCCGCTCGCCACCCGCCCCAAACGGCAAGAGCCGTCAGCGGCACGAGCAGCACGTCCAACTCCCCGATCCGCGCCGCCCGAACCACCAGCACCCCGGTCGCGAGCATCGCCGCGGCCCAGAACGCCAGTCGTCCCGCCTCCGGATCGTCTCGCAGGAGTGAGCGGGCGACGAGGTAGGTCGCGAGCACGCCGAGCCACCCGGCGAGCGCGACCGAGAGGCGGAGGTCGAAGAGTGTGGGCACGTCGGCGCCGCGGAGCTTCGCGATCACGAGCTGCGACCAATAGATGGCGGGCGGCTTGGCGAGATACGGCGTGCCGTGGATGGTGGGGGTGACCCAGTCGCCCCGGCCGTCATCGGCGACGGCCATCTCACGCGTCGCGGCGAGACGGACCGATTCCTGCCAGTTCGTGAGGCCGTGGTTGGTGAGGCCGGGTAGGTAGGCGATCGCGCACAGGGCGGTCAGGAGGAGGAGGTGTCGCCAGGGGCGGGGCATCGGGCAGGGTAGAGGGGTGGACCCGCGACAATCGAGATGCAATCGGCGACGGGGCGAACGAGATGTTGCCAGCCATCAGCCGCCTATCGCGGTGGGCTGCAAAGGCGAGGCACGCCCGGATGTCATCGATTTCCAGTTCTGGGAAGTCGTTTACGATTCCGTCGGCCGTCATCCGCTGGCGAGGTACTCACGCACGACCACGACCGTGGTTCGCAGCGTTCGGATGCACGGATTTCCGCGTCGCTTCGCGGGATGAATGGTGATGCGATCAAGGAACGACGCGATGCGATCATTCTGTAAGCCCGGGGATGAGCCTCAGAACAGCTTCTCCGACTCATCCAGCAGCCCGACGCTCGCGAAGTCCTTGCCCTGAAGCATCTCAAGGCTCGCCCCGCCGCCCGTGCTCACGTGGCTGACCTTGTCCGCGAGGCCGAAGACCTCGATCGCCGCGGCCGAGTCGCCGCCGCCGACGATCGTTGTTGCGCCCGCCTCGGTCGCCTGGGCCAACGCCTCGGCGACGGTCTTCGTGCCGACTTTGAACGGCGCCCACTCGAACACGCCCATCGGCCCGTTCCAGACCACCGTCTTCGCCGACCGGATCACGCTCGCGTAGTGGCTCTGCGTCTTCGGGCCGATGTCGAGGCCCATGAACCCGGCCTTGATGTGGTCGTCGAAGACCTCGATGTCGCCCTGGGTCTCGTGGAACTGCGTCGAGCAGATGTGGTCCGTCGGGAGGTGCAGCTTGACGTGGCCCTTCGCCGCGTGGTCGATCATGCCCTTCGCCGCGGCGAGTTGCTCGGTCTCGACCCTGCTCTCGCCGACCTCGTGGCCGAGGGCCTTGATGAACGTGTACGCCATCGCCCCGCCGATGAGCAGGTGGTCGGCCTTCGGGAGCAGGTTCTCGATCGCGGGGAGCTTGTCGGAGACCTTCGCGCCGCCGAGGATCACGACGAACGGACGCTCCGGCTCGGCCAGCGCGTCGGAGAGATACTTGATTTCCTTCTCGACCAGGAACCCCGTCACGCGCGGCTTGCCCTCCAGCAGACGCGGTACGGCAACCATGCTCGCGTCCTCGCGGTGACACGTGCCGAAGGCGTCGTTGACATAGACGTCGGCGTACGCCGCGAGCTTCGCGGCGAACGCAGCGTCGCCCTTCTTCTCTGCCTTGTGGAAGCGGAGGTTCTCCAGCAGCAGCACGTCGCCGTCCTGCATCGCGTCGACGTCCTCCTGCGCGGTTGTGCAGTCGTCGGTCGGGAACGCCACGGGCTTGCTGAGCAGTTGACTCAGGCGCTCCGCCGCCGGCTTGAGCGAGAGCGCGGCCTCGTAGCCGGTCCCTTCGGGACGACCGAGGTGGCTCATGAGGATCGCCCGGCCACCGCGGTCGATGATGTTCTTGATCGTCGGCAGAGCCGCCCGGATGCGCCGATCGTCGGTGATCGCCCCGTCCTTGAGCGGGACGTTGAAGTCCACACGAACGAGCACACGCTTGCCCTGAACGTCGACGGCATTGATGGTGGCTTTGGGCATGGTGGGGGTCTCCTTCAGTGGGCGATTCTAGTGGCGGCCGCAGTCCGATGAGGCGCCGGGGCGACGACGCGGAACAGCTTGATCAAAGAAAAAGGGCATCCGTCCGGACGCCCTTCGTCGCTTCGTCGCTCTGTCGCTCCGTCGCTCAGCCCGCCGCTGGATCGGCGTTCGGGTCGATCATCTCGCCCGCACGCGACCGAACCTTGGGCCCGCCCTCCACAATCAGCTTGTCGCGGACGCGGCGGAGCTGGGTGGCAAGCGAGTCATCGATGAGCTGATCGCCGACGCGGAGCTTGACGCCGCCGAGCATCGACGGGTCGGTGTAGGCGTGGAGGACGACCTCCTTGCCGAGCTTGTCCGCGATCTTCTGACGCATCACGCCCTTGGCCGCGTCGTCGAGCGGCTCGGCGGTGTAGACGTCGACCTCGACGCGACCGAAAGCGGCCTGGGCCTTCTCGTCGAACGCCTGCGTGATCGCGGGCAGGTGGCTCAGGCGTCCCTTGTCGTTGAGGATCCGCAGGAACCGGACCGTCAGGTCGCTCGCGCGGCCATCGAAGATCCGACTGAGCGCGTCACCACGCGCCCCCGCAGGGACGACGAGGCTCGAGAGGAACTCGCTGAACCGCTTGTCGGCGCGAGCGATCTCGAGGATGTCCTGGAGCTCGCCGAGCGTCTCCTCGGCAGCGGACTGGCCACCCTTGGCCATCGCGAGCTCGAAGAGCGAACTGGCGTACGTCTGCGCGACCTCGTCGGGCTGGGTTTCGATGAGCGGCATGATCGGGTCCTCTCGCGGCGCGTGCGTGCAGGCGCCGATCAGTTCTGGTGGGCGCCGAGCTCGGCGAGCGACTCTTCGATCAGACGCTCGCGGTCGGTCGGGGTGACCTCGCGCTGAAGGATCTTGCTCGCCATCGCGGTCGCGAGACTGACCGACTCGGCGTAGATCTCGTTAAGGGCCGACTTGCGGGCCGCCTCGATGTCCTGCATCGCCTTGTCGCGCATCGCCTGGATCTCGCGATCGTTCTTCGCGCGGAGCTCGGCCGCCAGCTCGGCCTGCTTGGTCTTGGTTTCTTCGAGCATCTTCTGGCTCTCGGCGCGGGCCTGGGAGAGCGACTTCTCGTACTCCTCGAGCGCCGCCTTGGCCTGGGCGCGGGCCGCCTCGGCCGCCGCGATCTCGCCGCGGATCTTGTTCGCCCGCTCGTCGAGGCCGGCGTTGATCTTCGGCCACACCGCGGCGTACATGACGTAGCACACGATCGCGAACACGATCACCGCGGTGATCAGCGGCGCGATCGCCTGGGCGGGGGTCGGGACAACGCCCGCCGGCTCGTGGTGGGCGCCGTGACCGTGATCGTCACCGTGGCCGGCGACCCCATGATCATCGGCATGGTCATCGGCGTGCTGGGCCGTCGGGGCGGCATGGACGGGGGGCGCCTGCGCGGCCGCCGCGATGAAGGCGGTCGCGAGGACGGCGGCGATCAGGGTGAGCAGATGCTTCATGGCCGGGTCTCTCCGGAGCGTTGAACGCCCCGCGCCGGCGATCGGCGCGGGGCGAAGAAAGGCAAACCGCCCGCGCGGCGTTGGCGGCGCGCGGACAGGGGGTCGATCAACTTCGGCGCGGTCGCGCCGCGGCGGGCTCAGCCGAGGGCGGCGAGGAGGCCGACCACGACCGCGAAGAGCGTCGCGCCTTCGACGAGAGCGGCCGCGAGGATCATGTTCGTGCCGATCGGGCCGCCGGCCTCGGGCTGGCGGGCGATCGACTCGACCGCGCCCTTGCCGATCATGCCGATGCCGATGGCGCCGCCGATGACCGCGAGGCCAGCGCCGATCGCGCCGAGGCCGCGGTAGAGCGGCGAACGCATCGCCTCAGCGATCTCGACCGTGTCGGCGGTGAGAGCGTCCTGGGCCGAAGCGGCGGAAGCGCCGAGGACGGCGAGCAGGCCGGCGGCGACGATGGCGTTGCGGATGGTGTTCTTCATGGTGTGTCCCGTTTCCTCGATGCGGCTCCGGGGCTTCCGGGCCTGTCGTTCTCAATCGCGGGGATCATCGATTCCGCCGGGCCGACGCGTTCGCCGGGACCGACCCCTTTTTCCGTCCGCCGACCCCGATCCCCGCTCGCTGCGGCCGGGCGGACCTCATCCTTCTCGCCCCTCCGGGCGCTGTCCGATCACGCGGTGGCCGCGTCCGACGCGTGCAGCGGCGTCACGCCGTGCGTCTCGGTGTGCAGCTCATCGTTGTCGATGCTGTGCTCCCCGTGGTGGCTCAACTGACCGATGAACACCGCGGTGAGGAACATGAACACGAACGCCTGGAGGAAGGCGACGAACGTCTCAAGGAAGTAGATCGCGATGGCGCCGACCGCCGAGAGCAGCGTCACGGGCGCCCCGATCATCCAGCCGGCGCTGAGCGACATGCCGACGAACATGAACAGAGTCGCGAGCAGAATGTGCCCTGCCGTCATGTTCGCGAAGAGTCGGATGGTCAGCGCGACCGGCTTGATGAACATGCCGAGGATCTCGATCGGGATCATCAGCGGCCACACGTACCACGGAGCGCCGGCCGTCAGGTGGTGCAGGTACCCCTTCAGTCCGAGTTCCTTGATGCCCGCGTAGTTGATGACAACAAACGCAAACGCCGCGAGAACGGCGTTGACGAACAGGTTCTGCGTCGCCGTGCCACCGATGGGCGAGGTGTGAACCACGCCGCCCTTGATGAGCATGTAGATGTCCAGGAGAGGCATCAGCCCGAGCAGGTTGTTGACGAGGATGAAGAAGAAGAGCGTCCAGAGGAAGGGCATGTATCGGGCCGTTCGCTCGTGGAGAAGCGGGTGGACGACCTCGTCGCGGAGGTAGACCGCGATCACCTCGATCATGTGGGCGAACGGGTTCTTGGTGATGTAGCGCTCGTTGCCCTCGGCCGCGGGTCCCGTGCCGATCTGGCGAACCAGCCAAGGCCCGAGGACGATCATGATCAGGCCGGAAAGGACGAGGTTGGTCTGCTGCGCCGACCAGATCCAGACGCCGTTGTCCGTGACGATCCAGGGGTGGTTGACAACGTGATCGACCGGGTTCTCGGCCGCGAGGGTCAGGAAGAGGTCGGTCCCGAGGGCCATGTCAGAGTGCCTCCGCCACACGGGCTTCGCCGTGGCTGTTCGAATCGCCGCGGCTGTTCGTATCGATGGTCGCCGAGCCGCCCGCGCCGATCACGCGGATCGCCACGCACACCTCGGCGATGAGCGCCGCGAGGCCCGCCGCAAGGAACGTTCCCCAGAATCCCAGCCGATGCGGCTCGAGCGTCAACCACGCCCAGGCCGCGACCGCGAGAGCCGCGAACATCCGAGCCATCCCAGCGAACAGCACCGGCATGCCCCAGTGCCCAGCGGGTCGGGGGGTGAGCAACGCGAGGGCTGTCAGGCCAAACAGCACGCCAAAGACGGTCGCGACCGTCGCCGGGACGATCGCTCGCAGAATTTCGGCGTCAAAGGGCGCCACAGCGAGCGCCGCGAGCCCCGCGATCACGCCCACAGCGCCGAACTCGGCGATCGCGAGCTTCGCGAGGGGCATGCGGATGGCTTGTGGCGTCGGCGTCGTGGTCATGCTCTTCTGGTATGAAAAAACGTCGTTCCCGCCCGTTCGGCGTCCCGGAAACCGTGGCGAACACACGCCATGCGGACCATCGAGCCGGCGGGGCACAAGAATAGCGGTCGCTCAGACGCCCGGCGAGTCCCCCCGGTCCGGATTCTCAGGCCTCCGTCCTGTCTGGCGAGAACGGCGGTAGCGATCCGAGCTTGTCCGATTGATCGCCATCGCCTCGCGGATGAACCGGTACGACCCGCCGATCAACCCGAGCAGCCCCAGCCCGAGCATCCACCACGGGGCGTGCCCGAGCCACCTGTCGATGAGCCACCCGATGAAGCCGAATCCGAGCAGCCCGACCGCCACGTCGAGGCTCGCGGCCCAGGCGCGGACCTGTTGATCGTCGTACTTCAAGAGAGGGCGTCCATCGCGGCCTTGGTTGTCACGCCAGCTTGCTCATAGCGAACGACCGACCGGTCTGGACGGCCTCTTTGACCTTGCCGAGGTCCGTTCCGGACCCCTGCGCGTTGTCCGGTCGACCACCGCCCTTGCCGCCAAGAACGCCCGAGACCTCGCGGACCCAGTCACCCGCCTTGAGCCCCTTGTCCACCGCGGCCTTGGGTGATGCCGCCATCACGGCCACCCGCCCCTCGGCCTCGTCCGGGCTGATTAGCATGATCGCATGGCGGGGCGCCTGGTCGGTGATGGTCTTCATCGCGGCCTGGAGCGCCCCGCGGTCCGACCCGAGATCGATCGTGGCGACGAACACCGGATCGAGGCTCCTGGCGGCCGACTCAGCCAACGCCGCGGCGACCCGCCTCGCCTCCCCCGCCCGCTCGGCGGCCGCCGCCTTCTCCGCCTCCTTGACCTTCGCCTGCAGCCCCTGCACACGTTCGCGGAGCTCCGACTTGCGAGCGGCGGGCATCGTGAGCTGATCCATCCGCGTCAGGATGTCCGCGATCTCGTCCTTCAACGCGTCGCCACGCAGCGCCTCGGCCTCGACGATGTCCGCCTCGATCCCATCCGCCGAAGCGATCGCGGCCTGCGCCGCGACCCCGGTGAGCGCCACGATGCGCCGGATCCCCTTCGCGACGGCCTCCTCTCCGGTCAACGCGAAGGCCTTGGCCTCACTGGTCCGGTTCAGGTGCGTGCCGCCGCAGAACTCGACGCTGAACCCCCGCCAGCGGGGGTCCTCGGGGGCATCGAGGAGTTGCTGAACGCCCGCCCCGACCGAGACCACACGCACCGGATCCGGGTAGGTCTCGCCGAAGACGGCTCGCAGGCCGGTGATGCTCTTGGCCGTGTCGAGCCCCGCGAGATCGGTCGAGACCGTCAGGTCGTCATCGATGAGCTTGCGCACGATCCGCTCGGTCTCCGCGAGCTGCGCCGTGGAGACCGCGGCGTTGTGCGCGAAGTCGAAGCGCAACCGATCATCGGCGACGAGCGAGCCCTTCTGGTCCGCGTTCGTCCCGAGCACGCGGCGAAGCGCCAGGTTGAGCAGGTGCGTCGCGGTATGGTTCGACGCGATGCGGGCCCGACGGCGGTGGTCGACGTGCACGGTGACGTCATCGCCGACGCGCAGCTCGCCCCGCTTCATCCGACCGATGTGGACGACGTACCCGCCGTAGACCTGCGTGTCTTCTACCTCGAAGTCGCCCGCGTCGCCGACGTTGCGGTCGTGGTTGCGCGACTCGCGGCTGACCGAGAGCGTGCCAGCGTCGCCGATCTGTCCGCCCATCTCGGCGTAGAAACTGGTACGGCTCAGAATGATCGCGACGCGCCGCTTCGCGCTGCCCGCCGCGTTTGCGTGCTCGTCGAAGTTTTGACCGTTCCAGATCGCCTTGATGGTCGCGCGAATGTCGGCGCCCGCGTGCTTGAACGAGTCGTCGGTCTCCTTGATCGAGAGCTTGCGGAGCTTGTCGATGTCGCCCGCGCCGAGCCCGAGCCCTTCCGACGCTGACCCGGCCTTCGCCGCGGCGCGGCTCCGCTCCTTCTGCGTCTTCATCTCCGACTCGAACCCCGCGACGTCGACCGCGAGGCCGCGTTCCTCCGCCATCTGCTGGGTCAGGTCGATTGGGAAGCCGTAGGTGTCGTAGAGCTGGAACGCCTGTTGTCCGCTGATCGTGCCTGAGCCCTTCGCCGTGTCGGCGGTCTCGTCGAACAGTTTGATGCCGCGGTCCAACGTCCGCCCGAAGCTCTCCTCCTCATCGAGGATCACCGCGACCGGGTGCTCCGGGTCCTTTCGCAGTTCCGGGAACGCCTCGCTCATGACCTCGATGAGCGCCGGCACGAGGCGCGAGATGAACCCCGTTTCCGCCCCGAGTTTCTGACGCCCGAAGCGGACCGCGCGGCGGAGGATGCGGCGCAGGACGTACCCACGCCCCTCATTGCTCGGCACGGCTCCGTCGACGATCGCGAACGTCAGCGTGCGCAAATGGTCCGCGATGACGCGGTAGGCCATGTCGACGCCGCCCTCGTCCGACGAGCCAAATCGCCCCGCGTACGGCCGTGCGCCGGTTTCCTTCTGGATCGCCTCAAACAGCGGCGTGAACAGGTCGGTGTCGTAATTGCTCCGCTTGCCCGCGAGCACGCTCGCGAGACGCTCAAGCCCCATGCCCGTGTCGACGTGCTTGGCGGGCAGGGTCTTGAGCAGCCCCCCCTCCTGGCGATCGAACTGGATGAAGACGAGGTTCCAAATCTCGATGACGTCCTCGCTGTCCGCGTTGACGAGGCTCGAAGCGTTACGGCCGCCCACGCGATCGAAATGCAGCTCGCTGCACGGCCCGCACGGCCCGGTGTCGCCCATCTCCCAAAAGTTGTCCTTCATGTTTCCGGGGATCACGTGGTCTTGCGGGAGGTGTCGGAGCCACAGGTCGCGGGCCTCGAGGTCGGGCGCAAGGCCCTGGCTCTCGTCCCCGCCGAAGTAGGTCGCGTAGAGCTGGTCCTTGGGAAGCCCGAACGCCTTCGTTAACAGTTCCCACGCCCAATCGATCGCCTCGGCCTTGAAGTAGTCGCCGAACGACCAGTTTCCGAGCATTTCGAAGAACGTGTGGTGGTAGGTGTCCTTGCCCACGTCCTCGAGGTCGTTGTGCTTGCCGCCCGCGCGGATGCACTTCTGGCTGTTCACCGCGCGTGACACGCCGTGGAGAGGGTGGCCAGCGCCGACGTCGCCGAGGAACGCGGGCTTGAACTGGTTCATGCCCGCGTTCGCGAAGAGGAGCGTCGGGTCGTCGTGGGGGACCACGGGCGACGACGGGATCATCTGGTGACCCCGCTCTGTGAAGAACTCGATGAACCGCCGCCGCACGTCCGCGGCGCTGACCGTCGTCGCCATACTCGATGCTCCACGCTCCAGCGCCGCCAACCGACGCGTCGGACCAATCCGATCGACCTCCAAGGCTAGCCGGAACCGCGAGCGCCCGATCCCTGCCCCGGCTCGCATAATCTGTCCCCGGCATGGCCAAGAAAACCACCACCCGCAAGAAGACCACGAAGAAGAAGCCCGCGAAGGCGACGCCCGCCGTCCAGACCGCGGCGGCGGACGCCGGACCCGCTCACCCGCCGCCCATCGCGCTTGCCGAACTGGTCGGCCAACGCAGAGCCGCCAGCGTGATCGAGGCGACCATTCGAAGCGGTCGCGTGCACCATTGCTGGCTGTTCAGCGGCCCGCGTGGCGTCGGCAAGTTCACCGCCGCCCTCTCGTTCGCCGCGCTGCTTCTCGATCCGACGACCGGTCCCGACCTGAGCGGCGCCCTCGGCGCCGACCCGGATGGCGAGGTCGCCCGCCTCCTCCGAGCCGCGACCCACCCCGACCTGCACATCGTGAACAAGGAACTCGCCGCGTACAGCCGCGAGGCCTCCGTCCGCTCGGGCAAGCAGACCACGATCCCCGTCGACGTCCTCCGCGAGTTCCTCATCGAGCCCGCGACGCTCGGCCCGCGGCATCCGCCGGGCGGGCTGGCGAGCCGCGTCTTCATCGTGGATGAGGCCGAGCTGATGGGCGGCGGCCAACGGGTCGGTCAGAACGCTCTCCTCAAGACGCTCGAGGAGCCACCGCCTGGGGCGGTCATCATCCTCGTGACCGAGAGCGAAGAGCGTCTGCTCCCGACGATTCGGAGCCGCGCCCAGCGTGTCGCGTTCCTCCCGGTCGCCGAGGGCGAGCTACGCGCCTGGGCGGCAGCCCGATATCCCGAGGTCGCCGTCGATGTCCTCGATCGCGCCGTGGCCTTCGCCGATGGCTCACCGGGCGTCCTCCGCGAGCTCATCGAGGACGACGTCCTCGCGTGGCACGACACCATCGAGCCGATGCTCGACGAAGCGGCGGGGGGGCGATTCCCAGCGGCGCTCGGGGGTCAGCTCACGAAGCTCGCCGACGAATGGGCGAAGGGCTGGGTCAAGCACGACGAGCGGCGGAGCAAGGAGATGGCCAATCGGGTGGCGGCGACCAAGCTCTTCCGCGTGATCGGCCTCCACGCGCGCCGGATGCTCCGCTCGCGCGACCGGGTCGTCGTCGGCGTCGCCGCGGCGCACGCGGTCACTCGAGCCGAACAGCGGCTCGCGGCGAATACCCAGATGTCGATGGTGATGGAGGGCATCGCCGCGGACCTCGCAGAGGCCGGGCGACGCCAGTCCTGACGACTCAGGCCTGCACGCTGAGCCCGCTCGGACGATCGGCGTTCATCTGGAACGGCGCCGGGATCTTCATCGGCGCGTGTCCCGAGCCAGCGGCGGCGGGCGCAGCCGCCGCGCCGCTCGCGTTCTCCTTCGCGATCTGTTCCATGAGCAGGACCCACGTTTCCCGCTCGTACCGCAGCAGTTCGATGACCTTCTCGAGCCTCGCGACGTCCTTGTTCATGCTTGACTCAACAAGCTCGGTGTACATGAACGTGTAGAGCGCTTTTACCCGCTCGGCGAGATCGGGGTTCGGCTCGGGGCGGATCGTCGTCGCGAGTTCGAGCACGATCGCGCGGCTCTGTGTGAAGCCCGCGTAGCTCTGCTCGTAGTTCTTGGTCTCGAGGCCCTCCTGAGCCTGGAGGGCGAACTTGATGGCCCCGTCGAGCAGCATCAGGCGGAGTTCGGCGGGGCTCGCGGACATGACCTTGGTGCGGAGGTACGCGTTGGCCTGGTCCGTGTTGGTCATGCTCGTCATGGCGGGCCTATCGACTGGCGTGAAGAGTCAGTTGAGCTTGCTCAGAAGAACGACGGCGACGCGAACGAGCTCAGCGACGCCAACGCCGCCTGCTGCTGCTGCAGCCCCGCGAGGACGCGTTCCATGTTCAGGAACTGGGCCGAGAGCCGCTCCCGCTCGCGCTCGAGCCCAGCGGAGAGGCTCTCGATCCGGTTGTTCTGCACCTGGATCTGCGAGTCGATCGACTGGTTCTTGAGCGTCAACACGCCCGTCACCGAGTTCGAGTACCGGTTCACCAGTTCCTCAAGCGCCGGGATCACGCCGAGCTCGCTGAACTGGACGCCGCCTGTCGGGTTCGACACCGTGGCGATCTGGTTCCCGTCGTCGTCGAAGATCGCGCCGTCGTTGACGATCGGCGTCCGGCGCGTGAACAGGTCCTCAACGCCCTGCGGGTCATCGCGGAGCGCCTCACGGAACCGCGTCGAGTCGAACTCGAGCTTGCCCGCCTCGCCGACGGTCAGGCCGATCTGCGCGAGCTGATCGAAGCCGCCGTTGAACCCGACGTTTCGCCCGTTCACGACGTTGAATAGCTCACCCCGCAGCGAGATGAGCGTGCCGTCGCCGAGCAGCGGCCCGCGTTCTTCGGTCTCCTCGACGTACCGCGACTGGAAGTCGATCCGGTCCAGAACACCGTTGAACGACGTGATCAGCGATTCGATCTTCTCGACGACCAGATCGACGTCCTGCTCGACGTTGATCTGCGTCGGCGTGTCGCTGGTCGAGTTGAAGTTAAGCGTCACGCCCTCGACCGCGCCCTCGATCGAGTTCGTCGGGCTGGTCAGGAGGAGGGAGGTCGACGGCGACCCCGACCCCAGGAACGCCCGAGCGTCATCGCCCGCGGAGACCGTGTTCAGGCCGAGGTTGAAACCGTTCGTGTTGATGACGACGCGCCCGGCCTCACCGGAGCTGTTCGCGACGATGCTGAGGCGGAACGGCCGCGCCCCGCTCCCGTCGTTCAGGACAGAAACGCTCACGCCCGCGTTCGACTCGTTGATCTTCCGAACCGCGTCATTGAGCGTGTCCGTCGTCTCGAACTCGACCGTGGTCTCGAAGCTCCCATTGATCTGGTTGCCGGCGCCGTCGAGATCGGCGAGGCCGGCGATCCGGAGATCCTGGGCAACGGTGCCCGAAACGTCGGAGATCTCGATCGCCACGCCGCCGGAGCCTGTGATCAACAGGCCGTCGCCGTTGTCGTTGATCCGTGTCTCGA
The DNA here is from genome assembly GCA_002706885.1 of Phycisphaerae bacterium. Lineage (GTDB taxonomy): Bacteria > Planctomycetota > Phycisphaerae > Phycisphaerales > UBA1924. Next base: position 17,738 of record PAKY01000074.1, on the reverse strand, counting down.
TGCCATCGTTGGCGCCGAACTTGTCGATCAGGTCTCGGATCGTGCGGACCGAGCTGTCGATGGTGATGTTCGTCACCGTGCCGTTCGAGCCGACGATCTCAATCGTGCCCGTGCCGATCCCCTCGCCGCCGTTCAGCGAGCTCAGCAGCGTGCCCTCGCTGATGTAGCGACGCTGCGTGTTGCCGGAGATCACCCCGCTCGCCACGCCGGACGGTCCGGTCGAGATGCCCAGCGCCGCGGCGGTGTCGTCCCCGACGGTGCCCTGGATAACCAGAGCCGCGCCGCCGTCGAGCTCGTCAACGATCTCGATGCCGAGCCCGTCCTCGCTCAGGCGAGCGGTGAACAGGTCGGCGTTGCCGCCCAGTTCGGCGTCGGCTGCGGCGTTGATGATGTCGATCGCTTCGGCGAGCGTTTCGGCGCTCGACAGGTTGACCGCGAACTCGGTGTCGTCGCTCAGCGTGAAGTCAACGATCCCGTTTCCCGGGACGCCAGAGCGACCGCCGCCGCTGAGGCTCGTCAGCAGCGTGGTGTTCAGTCCGCTCAGGATCCGCCGCCCAGCGACAGTCCCCGCCCCATTGACCTCCAGATCGAGAATGCCCAGGTCGCGCGCGGTGTTGTTCTCGGCGTTCCGCTCCGCGACGCGGAACCGCTCGCCGCCTGCGCCATTGAACTCGATGCCCTTGCTGCCGATGGTCGCTCTCGACGAAAGCCCCTGGGCTTGCAACGCCGCGTTGATCCGATCGACGACACCGCCGAGCGATGTCGGCGCCGCTTCCGCGATCTCCAACTCGGCGTCCGGATCGGCGTCAGGATCGAGTGGCTCATAGATCGTCCCCAGGTTGACGACGATCTCACCGGTCTGGTTCCCGCCACCGTCGAGCAGTTGCAGACGCAGGTTGATATCCGACTCGCCGCTGATATCGACGCCGTTGCCGTCGTTCAGCGTCGAGAGCGCCGTCGACTCCGACAGGTAGAACAGCGCCCCGGTCTCGATCACGCCGCCGGTGGGGGAGATGTCCAGACCCAGGTCCTCAGCCGTATCTCCGCCCCCGAGGCTCTCCACCCGCGCGACATTGGTCAGGCGCAGGCCCTGGTCGGTGATCTCCGCCCGGACATCGGTCTCGGCGTCGTTGATGGCCTGCACGACCTCGTTCAGCGTCGCCGCGCGGCTGAGGTCGATGGTCGCGGTCTCGCCCGACTGGTCCTCGATCTCGATTCGACCGCGACGAACGCCGTCGCCGCCGTTCAACTCGCTGAGGCGGGTGTCCTGATCGACGCGGGCAGCCGCGGTCTCGAACGTGAAACTCGTTGCGCCGAAGGGGCTGGAGTTGCGATCCTGGAACCCACGCGTCAGGAACTGCTGCGTCGACGCGAGACGGTCGACCAGCACCCCGTACGAGCCCGGCTGGGCCGCGTTGGTCGCGGTCGCGGTGACCACGTTCTCGTTGCTCGACCGCGCCGTCTTCGCCAGGAACGCGAGCGAGGTCCGGAAATCCTGCGATGCCGAACGAAGTCCGGTCAATCGGGAGTTGATCTCCAGGAACGCGGCCTGCTGGCTCTGAAGCTGGGCCGCGCGACGCTGGGCGAGCGTCCGCGGACGCGCCGAGATCGAGAGGAGCTGCTCAATGAGCCCCGCGCTGTCGATGCCGCTGATCAGACCCGTGCTGGTGATACCTGACATGGCTCGATCTCCCGCGAGCGCAACGCCACCCGCCCGGGCGCGCGCGCACCCCGAGAAATCGGTCTCCGAACCCCGCTTGCTCCACCGGAACGCCCCTTGTCGGCTCAAATCGCTGCGGACACCCGCCCGTTTCCGGTCGATCAGTTGAGGACCGCGCGATCTCTGCCGATCGTGAGGCCGTAGCATCCGGCAGACGGACCGCGAGCGAACGGGGCGACCGCAATGAAAGAACAGCAAGCGAAGACCGATCGAAGCCCGGTCCGTCCGTCCATTCTGATTGTCTCCGCGGCGGTCGTAGCGATCGGAGCTGCTCACCTCGCGTTGGCGTTCTTCGCCGTGCCGGATGTCGTGCTCTGGAACGTCGTGCGTCTGGCGGGTGTGACGCTCATAGCCGGATTAGGGGGTCTAGCGATCGGCATGGGCAGGCCTGCGAGCGGAGCCGCGATCGGCGGGATCTGCCTGGCGGGCGCGGTCGGCGCCGGAGCAGTCTTGATCCACATCGCGGCCGCGCCCAACGTTCAGACCAGCCCAAGTTGGAGGTCGGTGGCCGAGTACGGTCGTCTCGCGTCGCTCGCGTGCGCCGGGTGGTACGCGGTGTGGGCCGCGGCACAGGTCATCGTGCGTGGCGGCGGAGCCTCGGTGAAGCGGCTGGCCTGGGGGCTCGGCCTGTGCGCGCCGATTGCTCTCATCGGAGTCGCGTCGTGGTGGCTCTACGGGCCGGGGCTCACGGCGGTATCCGACCCGGTGCGTATCTCGGTGGTCGTCTTTGGCGGCGCAGCGACGATCGTGCTGCTGTCGGCAGCGGGCCATCAGCTCATCATGGCGTTCGACCGCGTGCAGGACGCGTGAAGCGAGCTCGGTCCGCTTTAGAGGTCGTACGACATCTCGATCTCGTGCAGGATCTCGATGCCGTGCAGCCCGGTGTCTGGGATCTCGGGCTTCAGACGACGAGATTCGGTGATCGCGTGGCGGTGCAGGGCCACGATGTCGAAATCGCGACGCTGGTAGAACCGGAGCGCCGGCGTGTTGTCATTCGTCGTGACGAGCCACAGTCGCTTGCAGCCGCGCTGCCGCGCCTCGTTCCGAACCGCCGCGAGCAGGCATGACCCGATGCCGCCTGAGTCGGCCATCGAGTTGTGCGTCACGATCTCGCACGCCTCGCCGGTGATCTCGTAGGTCACGAGCCCGATCGGCTCATCGTCACGCATCGCGGCGAAACCGGGGAGCTTCAGCGGCTCCTTGACCGTCCCTCGGGACACGGTCTGCTCGGAGGCCCAGTACCGACGGAGCACCTGCCGCATCCACTCGGCGTCCTCCGGCGTCGTGCGGCGGATGTCGAACGTCGCTCCGGGGGGTACCACGGAAACGGTCGAGGTCTGCGTGTCCTGCTGGCTCATGTCGGGCCTCCGTGCTCGACGCCGGGCGGAGCCGGCCGTCGTCATCTGCACTATACCAGATCGACCCCATGAAACGTGCATGGACGTCCGATTTGCGGTGGGGTCAGTCTGCCATGCTCCAGGTAGGCCTGCTGATGCCCACTTCATGCGGGCCGGTATAGTCCACTGCCGTGTCGAGCCCTACGAGCGAACTTCTCCGTCCCGATGTCGTCGAACTCATCCGAGCGGGATCCTACCGCGAGCTTCGTGAGGCGCTGCGGATCCTCGACCCGGCCGATATCGCCGAGTTGCTGACCGACCTCCTCGATGAGCACGGCCCGGAGGACGCCGCAGTCGCCTACCGCGTCCTGCCCAGGGCGGACGCGAGCGAGGTCTTCAGCCACCTCGAACCCGAAGACCAGGAACAGCTCATCGAGGAACTCGGCGCCGAGCGGGCGATCCGCGTCGTCGAGGACATGCACGCCGACGACCGCGTCCGACTGCTCGACGAACTGCCAATCGAGGTCACCCGGCGGATACTCCGTTCGCTCCGCCCCGATACACGCAAGCAGACGCAGGCGATCCTCGGATACGGACCGGAGACCGTCGGTCGTCTCATGACGCCCGACTACGTCAAGCTCCGGCCTCATTGGACCATCCGCCAGGCGCTCGAGCACATCCGTCGTTACGGCAAGGACGCGGAGACCATCCACTGGGTCTACGTCGTCGCGACCGACGGCAAGCTCATCGACGACGTGCACATCCGCCGCCTCCTCATCGCTGACCCGGACGACCCGATCGAGACGCTCATGGACGGCCGCTACGTCGCGCTCAACGCGACCGACGACCGCGAAGAGGCCGTCCGCGCCCTGAACCGATATGACCGCGCGGCGTTGCCCGTCGTTGATGGTCTCGGACTGCTCATCGGCATCGTGACGTACGACGACGTCGCGGACGTCGCCGAGGAAGAGGCCACCGAGGACTTCCACAAGCAGGGCGGTCTTGAGGCCCTCGATCAGCCCTATCTCTCGACGCGCCTCTGGTCCATGCTCAAGAAGCGGGGCGGTTGGCTCGCCGGGCTGTTCCTCATGCAATTGCTCACCATCGGCGTGATGACGATCTTCGACGACGCGCTGGAGAAGGCGGTCGTCCTCGCGGTCTTTGTCCCGCTGATCATCTCGAGCGGCGGTAACACGGGCACGCAGGCCGCGAGTCTGATCGTCCGTGCTCTCGCGCTCGACGAGGTCTCGCCGGGCGATTGGGTCGGCATCCTCCGCCGCGAATTGCTCACGGGCCTTGCGCTCGGCAGCATCCTCGGCGTGATGGGTCTTGGGGTGGTCATCGGCGCCCACCTCACGGGCCTGGCGTCGACCGAGTACGCCGCGCGTGTCGCCTTCGTCGTAGGCACTGCGATCGTCGGCATCGTGATCTGGGGCAGCCTCGCGGGCTCGCTCCTCCCGCTCGTGCTTCGGCGGCTGAACATCGACCCCGCGACAAGCTCAAGCCCGCTCGTAGCGACCCTGATGGACGTCAGCGGGCTGACGATTTACTTCGTCGTCGCGGTCGCCGTGCTCAAGGGCACGCTGCTCTAGCCGCTTGGTCGGGCCTGCTCGCGATGGATCGGGCGTACCCCAAAAACGAAACGAGCCGGACTGGCGTCAGTCCGGCTCGGGAGAGAACGATGCCCGTCGCGGGCGTTGGGTCAGGTCGTCGCGGGCGCCGTCAGCCGCACGCTCTGCGCCCGGCGCTGAGCGATCTTCTGACGCTCCGCCGCCTCGCGGGCGAGCTGCTCCTGCGTGATGAAGTCCTCGCCGAAGCGGAAGAGGCGGAAACTGTTCGCGAGCACGACGACGTCGCCGCCGAAGTGGAAGAGCGCGGCGAAGAAGACCGCGGTCCCGCCAGCGCCGAGGTTGCCGGTGACCGCGAGGGTCAGGCCGATGATCGCGACGAGGATCGACGCCGCGATGTTCTGCCCGATGATCAGGCGCGACTTGCGGGCGAGTTCGATGAGGAACGGCAGGCGGTTCAGGTCGTCGGTCATCAGCGCGACGCCGGCTGAGTTGGTCGCGATGTCCGAGCCCGAGAGGCCCATCGCCACACCGACGTCGGCTTCGGCAAGCGCCGGACCGTCGTTGATGCCGTCGCCGACCATCATCGTCCGGTAGCCCTGTGACACCATCGCACGGACCTGCTCATGCTTCTCCTCGGGCAGGCACTCGGCCTCGAGGCGGTCGGCGCCGACAGCGATGCCGGCCCGCTTCGCGACGCCGAGTCGGTCGCCCGTGAAGATCGAAACGGTCCGGACACCGAGGGCCCGGAGCCTGTCGACCACGCCCTTGGCCTGCGGGCGGACCTTGTCTTCGAGACCGACTGCGCCCATGTACTGCCCGCCGCGGACGGTGTGCACGCCCGACATGCCCTCGATTCGTTCCTCGACGCGGGCGATCTCGTCGTGCGCGTACGGAGCGATCTCGCGGATCCAGCTCGGGCTGCCCGCGAAGATCTCGCCGCTGTCGGTCACGGCCTTGACGCCTCGCCCGTGGATCTCTTCGTAGTGATTGGTGGGCTCGAGGTGCACGCGAGCCTGTCGTGCGGTGACGAGGATCGACTGCGCGAGCGGATGGTTGGAGTTCTGCTCCGCGGTCGCGACCGCCTTGAGCAATTCGGCGCCCTCGACGCCATTGGCCGGGGCGAGGCGGGAGACCTCAAAGCGACCAGTGGTGATCGTTCCGGTCTTGTCGAGAATCACCGCGTCGACGCCAGCGGCGGCTTCGAGGTGTTTGGTGTCCTTGACCATGATGCCCAGACGCGCCGCCGATGCGAACGCCGCGACCATCGCGCTCGGGCTGCTCAGGAGTAGCGCCGACGGGCAAACGACGACGAGCACCGTGACCGCTCGAAGCGCCGCCTCGGAGCGGGCGACCGGGTCGTCCGACTGCATGTTCAGATAGAGCACGAGCGCCGCCGCGGTCAGGGCGATCGGCACGAAGAACCGCGAGACCTGCTCGATCAGGAGCTGGCGCGGGCTCTTGGACTGCTCGGCCTCGCGGATGAGCTGCGTCACCTTGCCAATCGTGGTGTCCTCACCCGTACGGGTGATGCGGATCTCGATCACGCCTGAAAGGTTCGTCGTGCCCGCGTAGACCTCGGCGCCTTCCTCGGCCTCGACGGGAAGGGCCTCACCGGTGAGCGACGCCTGGTTGATCGTCGAGCGACCGCTGGCGATGCGACCATCGACCGGGAGGTTCTCGCCGGGGCGGACGCGGACGATCTGGCCGACCTTGACCTGCGACACCGCGATCTCCCGTTCCTGGCCGTCTTCGACGACGCGGGCGGTGTCGGGGGTCAGGCTCACGAGCGCCTCGATCGCCCGCTGGGCGCCGAACGCTGTGCGGCGGAGGACTTGGTCGGCAACCAGCAGGATGAACGCGAGCACGGCCGCGGAGATGTACTCCTCGGTCGCGATCGCCGCGAGAATCGCGAGCGCCGCGAGCGATGACGAGCTGACCCGCCTGCGGATGAAGATCTCGTCGAATGACGCCTTGAAGAGCGGGATCGCGAGCATGATCGCGCCCACGAGCGCCGGGATCTTGGTGACGATCGGGGAGGCGACGTCGAAGAACGTTCCCGCGACCCAGCTCGTCAGGGCGAGGATGCCGCCGACGAGGTACAGCAGGATGTACCGCTCCACTTCGATCTCGTGGTGCGAGCAGCATGCCACCGTCGACCCCGAGTAGTGATCGTGGTCGTGCTTGTGTCCGTGGTCGTGGTGCGTCGCGGCGTCGATCGTGCTCATCTGCGAGAAGCCTCCGAGGTCATCGGGTCGTCTGCGGGCTGTCGCCGGCTCGGGCGGGCCGTCGGCTCCGCCGTACACTGACGCGGGCCGAATGATACGCGTGGCGCCCCCTGGGCGGGCATCTACCACTACGCTCGACACCCAACGGAGGTTCTTCAAGCTTTATGCCGGGTGGATCGAAGACAGACGGCGCGGAGACGGGCGGGGGTGGCAAGCCTGCCTGGCGGGGGCTCGGCTCGAGACCGAAGGTCGCCATCATCGGCATCGGCCAGATGGGCCTCGTCTGCTCCGGGGTCCTCACGTCCGCCGATCGCGGGAAGCCTCCGACCGCGCCGACCCCGGAAGTCCGCCTCTGGGGGCACAACGCCGACAAGGTCGCGGCCCTTTCGCAGACGCGCAAGTCACCGCGACTGCCGGAGTTTCAGGCCCCGTCCGAAGTTCGGGTCATGATGAACGAGGCCGAGGCGCTTCGTGACGCGGACGTCATCGTCTCCGCGGCGCCCGCTCAGGCCACCAGAGAGGCCTGGACCCGCCTCGCGCCGCACGTTCCACGGACCGCCGCGGTCGTCAGCGTCGCCAAGGGCATCGAGAACGGCACGCTCCTTCGCCCGACGCAGGTCATCGCGGACGTGCTCGGTGACGACCCGGATGGCCCCCCAAGGCCGATCGGTTGCCTGAGCGGCCCGACGATCGCCACCGAACTCGTCCGCTGTCTCCCCGCGACGATGATCGCGGCGAGCGAATACCCCGGGTTCGCCGCCGAACTCCAGAAGCTGTTCAGCACGAGCTGGCTGCGGGTGTATTCGAACCCGGACCTGCTCGGCGTTGAGCTCGCCGGCGCCCTCAAGAACGTCATCGCGATCGCCGCGGGCATCCTCGACGGTCTCCAGGCGGGCGATAACGCCAAGAGCGCTCTGCTCGCCCGCGGCCTCGCGGAGATCGTCCGTCTTGGCGCCGCCATGGGCGCCAGCTCCCCGACGTTCTTCGGGATTGCGGGCGTGGGTGATCTCGTGACGACGTGTTTCAGCAGTTCAGGTCGCAACCGAGCCTGCGGCGAGGCCTTGGGACGGGGCGAGCCGCTCGATGCCTACCTCGATCGGGCGGGTCACGTCGTCGAGGGCGTCGCGACCTGCCAGTCCGCGATGGATCTCGCGGCGCGGTATCGGATCGAGATGCCGATCACCGAGGCCGTCTTCGCGGTGTTGTTCGAGGGTCTGGATGCGCTCCAGGGCATCAGCCAGCTCATGAGCCGTGAGCTTCGCGACGAACGGATCGGCTAGCCGTTCGATTCCCCCGTTGGGGCGACCCCGGATTTCAGGCGTTTTTCCGGCACAGCGGCCAAGTAGACCCCCTGTTCTTCCGATGACCTCGCCCGCCAGGACGTGGGGGAGATCACCTTCCACGCACATCCATCGTTTCGACGCCACGCGACGACGCGCGGCGGACAGAACGGCTCCCGTGAGCACGGTGACGTCGCGCGACGTCGTGCCGCGTGGGCGATTCGTATCGGATGACAGGAGCTCTCAGACGATGAACACCACCTTCCCGTACACCAACATCCCGTTCAACGGTTTCTTCAACAACCCCGTGAACGGCCCTATCGGCGGCCCGTTCCTCGGCGCCTTTGGCGGTTACCCGTTCGGCCAGTTCGTGCCCCAGTTCTCGACGCCGTTCGGCGCGCCGGTGAACCAGTTTGGCGCGGGTCAGTTCGGCGCGGGTCAGTTCGGCCCGGGTCAGTTCGGCATGGGTCAACTCGGCTCCGGCCAGTTCGGCGTGAACCAGTTCAGCTATGGGCCGATCGGTGGTCTCGGCTTCGGCGGCGTCTCGCCGATCTGGAACCAGTTCCCGGGCTCGGTCTACGGCGCCGGCTTCGGGTCCGGTCTCGGTAGCGGCATCGGTTCGGGCTACAACCTCGGCTCGACGCCGTTCATCGGCAGCCAGGACGTTCTCAACGGCTTCGGCGGTCGCCTCGGCCAGTTTGGCCTCGGCGGCTCGATCAACACGCCCTTCGGTGGGCAGATCGTCAGCCCGTTCGGCTGCCTCCCGTTCAACGGGCTCTACGGTTCGACGAACGTTCCGTTCGGCGGCTTTCCGCTCGTGAACTTTCCGATTCAGAACGTCAGCTCGAACATCAACACCACCACCGGCGTTGACAACGGCCAGGTCTCGATTCCCTTCGCGGTGACCCCGTTCGGCTTCGTTCCGACGACCGGCATCAACGGCGTGAACAACGGCGTTGTCTGCGGCCAGGCAGCCTGAACATACTCGACTCAGGACAACTGAAGAATTGCGCGATCGTGGCCCGCTTGCGGGCCCTTTTCATGCGCCGAGGTCGATCCGAAGCGGCTTCGTGTAGAGTCTCGCGAAGCGAAGGAGCCTCCATGTCGATCGAACTGACCTTCCTCGGCCATTCGGCCTTCCTGATCACCTCGGGCGACCACCGCGTCGCGATCGATCCCTTCCTGACGGACAATCCGACGGCATCGATGAAGGCCGAAGACCTCGAGGTCTCCGCTATCGTCCTGACCCACGGGCATCCCGATCACATGGGCGACGCGGAGTCGATCGCGAAGAAGCGCCTTGCGACCGTCTACGCCCCCTTCGAGGTCTGCTCGTACCTCGGCAATCAGCTCGATGAAGCGAATCTCGAACCCGCTAACCCCGGCGGACGCGTCGACGCGCCGTTCGGATTCGTGGCATTCACCCAGGCCGTCCACAGCGCGAGCCACGATGGACGGTACATGGGCGTCGCTTCGGGGATTGTGCTGAACATCGGCGGCAAGACGATCTATCACGCGGGCGACACGGCGCTCTTCAGCGACATGAAGCTGATCGGTGAGCTGTACAAGCCCGACGTAGCGATCTTGCCCGTTGGCGATCGATTCACCATGGGCCCCGAGCACGCGGCGATCGCCGCGGAATGGGTCGGAGCGCCGATCGCCGTGCCGTGCCACTTCGGTACCTGGCCGCTGCTGCGCAGCGACATCTCGGCCTTCACGCCGAAGGGCGTCGAGGTCCGCAAACTCACACCCGGGCAATCCTTCACACTCTGAGCGATCGGACGAATGCGCTGATTGCTTCGGCCGCGACGCCGCGCGTTTGTTCGACGGACCAGACGTTCCAGTGATCGGCGCCGTCGATCTCGACGAACCGCCCGCCCGTGGCGTCAACGATGGCGAGGGTGTCGGTTGGCGGCGATACCCAGTCCTTCGAGGCGTGGAGGGCGAGCAGGGGGGCGCCGACCCGTTTTGCGGCGTCGGCGAGGTCTCGGAATCGTCCGAGCGGATCACCCGACGCGAGCCCGATGAGCGCCAAGGCCGGCGTGAGATTCAGACCCGCGGGGGCCCCGGAGATCCGCATGAGCCGAGCCGCCGGCGTGACCCCCCGGCGGTAGGCGCCCTCTATCACCACGCCGCGGACACCCTCGCCGCGACCGCGCGCCGCGAGCAGCGAGACCTCGGCGCCGAGTGACCAGCCGTAGAGCACGACCCCACGATCCTGGGCGTCGATCATGCGTCCCAGGAGCTTCGACGCGCGGGCGCCGAGCAGACAGACGCCGCTCGACTCGCCGTGGCCCGGCATGTCCCACAGGATGACCCGAGAAGCGAGCGGCAGGAGAGCGGCGAGGCGACCGAGCATCTCGATCCGTCCGCTGCCCCAGCCGTGCGAGGCGATGATGACAGGTCCATCAGGCTCCAAGCCGTTGATCGACCACGCCGCGATGCCTTCGCCCGGGAGCAACTGCTCGCCAACATCCTCAAACTCGGCGTCGCAGGCTTCCCGCGGATCGCCCGGCAGCGTTCGGGCGATCGCCCAGGCGTACGTTCGGCGCGGCGGGCGAACGAAGCGGACGATGGTCATCGCAACGAGCAACGCGACGTAGATCGCAAAGCCCGCGGCAAGCAGGATGGCGAGGCCACCGAGCGAGGCGAGGGATAGGTCAAGACGGTCGAGCGAGAACGTTGGCACGGCCAGAGGCTATAGGCGAAACCTAGAGCCCGAGCAGCGAGCGGACGTCATTGAACGTCGCGACAAGGAACACGCCCGCGATCAGGGCGAGGCCCGCCATGGTGACGGCGTTCTGCACCCCAATCGGGACGGGCCGGCCGCGAAGCTGCTCGTACAGGAGCATGAGGAACTGGCCGCCGTCCACGACCGGGAGCGGCAGGAAGTTGATGACCGCGAGGTTCACGCTGATCATCGCGAGGAAGAACATGAGCCACACGGGTCCCTTCGCGGCGACGAGCGTGCCGACGTGCGCGATGCCGACCGGCCCCTTGATGTGCTCGATCTTGACGGACCCCTGGAAGAGCCGCGCAAACTGCACGTACACGCTCACCGCGATCCGACGCGTCTCGTGAAGGCCGATCGTGATCGCTTCCAGCGGGTGCTCGGCTTTGAGCAGCTTCTCCGAGGGTTTGAAGATCGCCGTTGAGAACGGAGCGTTCCACGCGAGCGATGTCAGCGCGACGCGGTCGCTCTCGTCGAGGTCGATGCGAACGGTCCGCGGCTCACCCACGGCGCCCTCGACGGTTAGCGGAGGGGCGACCAGCAACGCAACGTCGTCGGCTCCATCGATCGCGGCGCGCCGCAGTGCTACCAGGACGTCCTGCATGGTGTCGACGCGGCTTCCTTCGACCTCGAGGATGCGAGTCCCCGGGCGAAGATCGATCGAGTCGGTGGCGAACGCGGGGCCATCTGCTTCGAGCCCCCGCGGCGTGGCGGCAAGGATCGGGGGAACATCGAGATCGCTCGCGGGGAGGAACCCGACCTGGCCCTCGCCCTTTCTCGTCACCTGGGCGTCAATCTTGACGAGCTCCACGCCGCCGTCGGTGGACCCTCGGAGGGTTTCCAACTCGATCGCTTCGCCCCGGCGCGACCGGATCTCCCGGAGCCCCTCGATCAGGCTCGGGTACTCGATTGAACCGATCCTCGCGAACGCGTCGCCGGGCTTGAGGCCCTGCTTTGGATCGTCCTTTGTCGTAGTGGGATCGTCCGCGGTCGAGACGGTCATGACCGGGGTCAGGCCAAGCGCGTGAGCGATCGGCCAGACCGAGCCATCGACGCTGATCTCGCCGACCTGCGGTTCAAGCGTCGGCGCCACGGTCTTCGTGACTCGCTCTCCTCCCGGCGCCTCGAACACGATCTGCACCGGGGCGCCATCGCTCTCCGCGAATACCCGCGCCAAGTCCGAGCCGACATGCAAATCATCCGACCCGTTCACCGAGACGACGGTGCTGCCGGGCGGTACGCCCTCCAACCCGAGCCGGTCGAGCACCGGTCGGAGCCCTTTCACATCGTCGTCATCGAGAAGCGTGAGCGTCGTGGCCTGTGCGACACCGACGCTCAGCAGCCCCGTGGCGTCGCTCGCCTCGGGGATCGCGCTGAACACGATCGGTCGATCGACGCCGGGCCGCTCGACCTTGATCTCGACCGATCGTCCGCGTTCGGCGAGCGCGAGCGACATCATCACGTCGGGGAACGTCCGAGCGATCTCGCCGTTTACCGCCACGATCCGATCGCCGCCGCGGAGGCCGGGCTCGGTCCCCTCTGGCCCCGCAACCACGCGGGCGTTCTCCGCGGGCGAGCCGCGGAGCGTGGCTCCAACGACGGGAGGCGCCGATTTGATCCCGATCATGAACACCGCGACGAACAACGCCGCCGCGCTGATGATGTTGAACACCACGCCCGCCGAGATCACGACCATCCGCTTCCAGACGGGCGCCCGCTGGTAGCTGTCTGGCGCATCGCTTACCGACATCGGATCGAGGTCGTCCTGACCGAGCATGCGGACGTAGCCACCGAGCGGGAGCGCCGCGAGGCGGTACTCGGTGTGGCTGATCGCGCGTCGACTTCCATCGGAGGGATCGGCGTCCCCTGCGATGTCCGATTCGGCGTTGATCAGACGCTCGTATTCGGCCGCCGTCGACCCTCGCCGCCAACCCATGCCTCGTCGGTAGCTGAGCAGGGGGTGGCCGAAGCCGATCGCGAATGTCAGCACGCGGATGCCCGCCCACCGAGCCGCGAGGAAGTGGCCGAGCTCATGGATCATGATGATCAGGCCGAAGCCGATCACGACCGTGAGCAGATTGATAAGGGCGCCGAGGCCGTCGAGAAGTCCCGCCATGGTCGATCCTATCGGCGGCTCCGGGCTCGCCCGCCACAACCGCGGCCTCTCGGCCCCAAAAAGGGCTATGGGCGAACTCGGGACCAAGAAAAAGCCCCGCCGGGCTGTTGGCCGGGCGGGGCGATCGGACGTTCTCGTCGCGGTCGTGCGGGCCGCGACGGATGACTTGTTACACGCCGGATGTCTTAGTACTTGACGCCGCAGCCGTACGCGCGGGTCTCGCGCATCGTGACGGTCTCGCCCGCGAGGACCTGACGCAGCGCATCCTTGACGTAGTTCGTTTCCTTGCCAGTGAGCTGCGGGCCCGGGTTGTCGTCGATCGCGCCGTGGTACTGGATACGACCGTCGGTATCGATGATGAACAGCTCGGGGGTGCGCTTCGCGCCGTACATCTGGCCGACCTTGCCCGACTCATCGAGCAGGATCGGCGTCTCGATGCCGAACTCCTCGGCGCGCTTCTTGTTGTGTTCGAGGCCAGCGCCCTGCTTGCCCTCCGCGCCGGAGTTGATGCGCAGCCAGACGACCTCGTCGTTCTTGAACTCTTCCTGGAGCGCGATCATGGTCTTGTCTTCGCCCGCGTAGTGCTTCTTCACGAACGGGCACTCGGGATTGAACCACTCGAGGACGACGACCTTGCCCTCCTTGGTGTACTCGGCGAGGTCGTGCTTCTTCCCCTCCAGGTCGGTCAGCTTGAAGGCGGGCGCCTCGCCGCCGATGACGGCCTTCTCGGGTCCGCTGGCGGTGGCGCCGGCGGTCGTGAAAGCGGCGGCGACGATCGCCATAAACGTTCGCATCGAGTTGAGTTTGAGCGTGCGGATCATACGTGAGTCTCCTTTCATCCAGCCTCTGAACAGGCTTGCGACGGTTCGCGAGCGCTACACCAAATTACGGCGCAGCGTGCGCCGGGTTTCAGCAAATCGGTCAACGGTCGTCTTCATGCTCAGGCAAAGGGGAATCGACCTCATAAATGAGGCTCGGTTTCTCGCCGGGAAGGCGGATTTCGAGCATACCAATGATCCGCTTCCCATCGCCCGGAGCATCACGATCGGGCGTAAGTGTCAATGAATCTTTCTTCACCTTCGCGTTCTCGAGCGGATCCGCGACGGCGATCGAGTCCTCCCGGGGGTAGAACGCGATCCACTCGTAGGGCCGGGTCTCCATGACGATCAGCGAACCGTTCCGCCATTCGAGCTTGGGTTCGCCTTCCTCACCGGTGATCTTCTTCGGCAGGCGTCCCCGTGTCGTCTCGATTGAGCGGGCGCCCTTGCCACGGCGGGTCTCGGACTCGTCGGAGACGACCGACAGCGAGATCGAGGCTTTACCATTCTCGAAGACGCAGGCCTCTCGGCACGCGAGCCAATCGGCCGTGAAAGGGATCGTGACGCGCGAGCCGACGGCTCCCTCGGGCACTTTGATCGGGAGCAGGAGGGTGACCTCCTCCTCGTAGATGTGATCGAGGATGTCACCCGGCGCCTCGTACCGGTGCGGCGCGGGCCACTGGAGTTCGCCCGCCTCCCAGTCAGCGGGAAGCTTCCACTCCGGCGCGATCGGGAAACCGGTGTCGTTCCGACCTCGCCAGTAGACGTGCCATTTCGGCTCGATCGTGAACCGAAGCCCGAGGAGGTTGGTCTCGCCCGCGATGAGGTCGGCGTGCTCGGTGACGATGTCGAACCGGACATGCCGACGTTCGACCGCCGGCTGCGCTTCGACCTGCGCGACGGGCGCCGACGCGCCGTACAGAGACACTCCAATCACCGAGGCTGTGAGAAGGCTCCGCATCGGTTCTCCATTGCTGCGGGCGCCGCGACTTCCGATCCCACACGGATCGAACAACGCGGCTGCAGCCCGTGCTATTCTACGAACACCATGCTTCATCAGAGATTCCTGCTCCGCCTGGCTGTTCTCCCTTTCGCCGTAGCTGTCCTGCTGGCCGTCGGTTGTGACGGCGTTCGCGCGGTATCGGAGGAGGACATCGAACTGATGCCCAACCCGCGGCTCCGAGAACTGCTCGAAAAGCAGTCGGAGAACCCCGTGAAGGCCCACGTCCTTGTTCTCGACCCGAGACCGACCTCAGATTATCTCACCGCTCGAATCCCGAGCGCGCAGCACCTTCCGCTGAGCAGTGTGCCGCCCTACGCGGATCGCGACCCCCGGATCGAGCGGTACAAGTACGTGGTCGTTTACGGCGATCATCCGTCGAGCCCGCCCGCTCGCGCGTTGGCGAAGCGATTGATGAGCAAGAAGTACAAGGACATCTTCGTCTACGACGGCGGCATAGCGGACTGGACCGCTCGAGGTCTCAAGACGGAAGCGGGTCCGAACAACTCGCCGCTGTTCCCGACGGCGTCGGGTCGATGACCACCCGCGATTCGCGGGCCAACGCGTTCGAGCGTCTCGGCGTTCCGCCCGCGTTCGACATCGACAAGGCGCTGATCGAGACGCGGTACCTCGAGCGTGCGGCGTCGCTGCACCCCGATCTCGCCGTCGCAGATGCGGCGCAGCGGGAAGCGGCGGAGCAGGAGATGGCCCGATTGAACCAAGCCCGAGCGACGTTGCTCAACGCCGAGGCTCGGGCGAACGAGCTACTCGCGTTGATTGGCGGACCCGACGGAGCGTTGTGCCGCGACCTTCCACCCGGCTTCCTGATGGAGATGATGGAGCTGGGGAGCGAGGTCGATGACGCGCTCGCTTCGAGTGACGACGCCGCCATCAGCGAGCTCACGGAAACGGCGATGGTGAGCCGGTCCGAGGCGATCGAACGCGTGTCAGACCTGTTCAGAGCCCTCGGCGACCCGCCCGGAGCAGACGACCTTCGCGTTGTGCGGGTCGAACTGAACCGGTGGCGGTACGTCGAGCGACTGCTGGAGCGGCTCAGAGGTCAGAGCACGCTATGACCGCCGTCTGGGCGCTTTTGGCGCCGATGCCCCTGCTCATCGTCGTCTCCGCGCTTGCCTCGGGGAGTGAAACGGCGCTGTTCAGCCTCACGCGGGCCGACCGTGACTCGATCAGGCGACGAGCCCCGACGGCCGCGGCCGCGGTCGACGAACTGCTCTCGAGACCGTCGCGTCTGCTCGTGCTGATCCTGCTCGTGAACATGCTCACGAACGTCGCGTACTTCGTGCTCGGCGCGGTCGCGTCCACGCAGACCGAGAGCGCTGGCATGAGCGCCGCCATCGGCGTCGGGTCGGTGATCATGATCGTGCTCTTCGGAGAGGTGCTCGCCAAGCTCCTGGCCCGGACCGCGCGGGCGCCGTTCTGCGCCCTGTTAGCGCCTCTGATTCTTGCGCTCCGATCCGCTCTTAGCCCGATCCTGACCCTCATCGAGCACGGCGCCATGCGTCCGGCGCACAAGCTGTCGGGCGGCGATCGTGAGCCGAGCGAGGGTGGTTCACGCGATCTGCTCGGCGTGATCCACGAAAGCCTGAACGCCGGCGAGCTTTCGGAGGACGAGGGCCGCTTGCTTCAGGGCGTGATCGACCTCGGCTCGGCTCGAGCGGCCGACGTGATGACGCCGCGGGTGGACACGCCGTGGGTGCGCGTCAGCGGAACGAGAGAGGACGTGCTCGAAGCGGTGCGCGATGGCGCGGGGGAGCGTGCCCCGGTGTGCGACGACTCGCCCGAGACGCGGGTGGTGGGCCTTCTCGACGTCCGCGCCTATCTGGAAGCCCCGGCGGCGATCGCGAGGGTCGCGACGTTTACGAGCCGCGCGCTGTACGTCCCCGAAACCGCGCCGCTCGACGCCGTATTCGAGCAGATGCGGGCGACCGGGGCGTCGCAGGCCGTGTGCGTCGATGAACGGGGGATCTTCGTTGGCGTGGTACGACCGGAGGACATCGCCGAGGAACTGGTTGACGGCCTGACGCAGACGGTTGACGAGCAGGACGGCGGCGTCAGACTCGTCGGGCTCGGCGCCTGGACCGCGTCCGGATCAGCGCCCCTCCGCGACCTCCGATCGCTGCTCGGCCCTGACGTCGAGCCACGCCGCGGCGCCCGCACGCTGGGCGGGATGATCCACACCGTTCTTGGTCGCGTGCCGAGCGAAGGCGATGTCTTGAAGATCGGCGACGCCGAGGTCGAGGTGACGGGCGTCGACGGACCGCGGGTAGACCGCGTGATCATCCGCATCGTTCCGCATGAGGCGGACGCCGAATGACAGAGACCAGCGTCATCCTCTGGACAGGCCTCGCCTTGGTTAGGCTCGGCTGCTCGGCGCTCTGGAGCGGGCTCGAGAGCGCGCTCTATGGCGTCAATCCGGTGGCGCTGCGCGGTGGCCGCGCGGAGGGGGATCGCGGCGTGCGGCGGGTCGCGAGGGAACTCGCTCGGCCCGACCGCGCGTTGACGACGATCCTCATCGGCAACAACACAGCGAACTACCTCGGCACCCTCGGCCTCTCCGAGCTGCTGAACGGCATGAACCTCGCCCTGTGGGCGCAGGTGGTCATCCAGATGGCCGTCCTCTCGCCCGTGCTGCTCGTCTTCGGGGAGGCGGTGCCCAAGGACCTCATGCGACGCTCGCCGTTGCGATGGGCGAAGGCTTTGTCGCCCGCCCTCGTCGTGACAAGGCTCCTCGCCACCGTCTGCGGCGTTCTACCGCTCGTTCTCGGAGTCGCGACGCTGCTCAAACGAGCGCTTCGTGTGAGCCGAGAGGCGCCGGTCGTGGAGGGTCGCGAACGCCTCCTCGCCTATTTCCGGGAGAGCGTCGGAAAGGGGGGGGTCACGGAAGCGCAGGTGACGCTCGCCGACCGCGCGCTCGCGCTC
>PAKY01000073.1 GCA_002706885.1 Phycisphaerae bacterium | reverse complement strand
TGCTCGGAGATGATCCGGAAGGTCCGGGGCGTGGAGCGGATCGGGGCGCGGGCGCCTGCGTCGTCGCGGAAGCCGTCCTGCGCGACGGCGACGAAGGCGACCTCGTCGCCCGGCGCGACGCCGAGGGGCGCGAGGTCGGTGTCGATGCCCACGTGGCGCTCGGCGCGCCCGGTGGTTTCGGGCGGGGCGGTGGCGACGATCTCCGGGGCGGGCTGGTTCTCTTCGTCGGCGGCTTCCCGATCGGCGCCGGTCGGTGCGGCGTGGGTGATGGCGCGTTCGAGGGCGAGGGCCTCGAGCGAGAGGTCGTCGCGGGCTTCGGCGAAGACGCCGACGCGCGCGGTGGGCAGGACCTCGGCGTCGCGCGTGGGATCGACGATCGCGGCGACGGGTGGCTCGTCGGGGTCGACGGCGAGGACGAGCGTCGGGGGCTCGGCGGGGGCGACGCCGTGGCGGTCGGTCGCGTTGAGCTCGAGCGTCAGGGGGTCGGTCGCGACGAGGCGGAGGGTCTCGGTGTCGCTCAGTTCTGCTTCGACGTCGTCGTCAGAGATGGAGCGGTGGACGGGCTCGCTCCAGCGGAGGTCGAGCTCGACGGTCGAGCCTGCGAGGATGGGGCCGACCTCGACGCGGCCCGCGCTGTCGATGAGCAGCGGCGTTGATTCGATCGTCGCGGGGGCGTCGAGGTAGTCGGGGGGCGTGACGCGGACGCGGGCTTCGGTGAGCGCGGGCGGGTCGGTGATGAGGACGCGGCGCTCTTCGGTCTCGTCGTCTTCGGTGAGGAAGCGGTAGACGAGCCAGGAGTCTTCCCGCGTCGCGCCGGAGGCGGGGCGGAGGTCGATGGGTTCGAGGACGATCTCGAAGAGCTCGCCCGCGTCGCTTGTTTCGGCGACGGCGCGCTTGCGCTGCGGGGTCATGATGAGGTCGCGCTCGGGGGAAGCGGCGCCGGTCTCGGTCTCGACGCGCACGCGGGCTGTGACGCGGGCGTTCGCTGGGTCGCCTGGTGCGCGGAGGAGGGCGGCGCGGAGGGGGAGGGCCTCGTCGGCGCGGTGGACCTCGGCGAGCGGGACGGGCTCGACATCGACGCGGACGGGCCAGGTGGCGCTCGACCAGGGGAGGAGGAAGCGCTTGAGGCCGATGGCGACGTGGCGTGGGTAGAAGTCGAGGGCGACGAAGAAGAGGACGGCGCAGGCGGTCGCGAGGGCGGCGGCTCGGAGGGCGGGGGCGACGCGGAAGAGGCCTCGGGGGTGGGCGGCGCTGTAGAAGCGCTTGGCGCGTTCGGTGACGCTGCGGCGGAGGGCGGGGTCGCCATCGGCGCTGCGTTCGAGTTCGATGCCCGAGGCGAGGAGGCCAGAGAGGTTGAACGCGGGTTCGCCGCGCGAGGCGGCGGCGCGTTCGATGCGGAGGGCGACATCGACGAGGGAGGGGCGGAAGCGGATCGCGGGCGCGATGCGGGTCCGGACGATCCAGACGAGCGCCGTGACCCCCGCGACGAGGCCGAGGAAGCGGAGGGGGGAGGGGAGGCGGAGGGCGTAGTCGATCGCGACGGCGAAGACGAGGCCCGCGGCGGCGGCGGCGATCCAGAGGGAGACGGCGCGGGTGATGAGCAGTGTGCGGACGAGTCGGCGGACGCCTCGCAGCGCGTGTCGCACGCTGCGGAGGTCGTTCCGGGTGTTCTCGGCGCTCGCGCTCGTCACGCTTCCTCCTGTTCCAGTCGCTGGCTGTGCCGGTTCGCTCCACCACATTGTGGCGGATCGGACGGGCGGGGCCTCGTTCATCTTCGGACGGTTGCGCCGTTCGGATCAACGGGGCGCCCGAATCTGTTCCTATCAGAGTCGTCCAGTCTTGTCGGTCGTTCTCGCGTTCTCTTCTTGTCCTACCCGCCGGGGTTTCGCTCTGTTCCCGATGCTGTTTGCATCGCAACGAGTTTGCGCACAAACGACTCGATGCGCTCGGAATCCGGGCTGAGCGTCGCTGAGCGGGGTCGCGGTCAGGCGAGTTTGATCAGGCGGCGGCCGACCCATTCGACGACAAGGAGGGCGATGAGGACGGCGAGGGGTTGCCAGCGGTCCCAGAGGGTGACGACCTCGCGGGGGCCCGGTTCGAGGCGGCTGCGGTTGGGCAGCAGATCGGGGAGTTGGGCGAGGGTTTCGGGGGTGAGGACGGCGCCGCCCGTGGCCTCGGCGAGGGCGCGGAGGGCGGCGTGGTCGGTTTGAGGGCGTCGGAGTTCGTCG
Organism: Phycisphaerae bacterium; assembly: GCA_002706885.1. Classification (GTDB taxonomy): domain Bacteria; phylum Planctomycetota; class Phycisphaerae; order Phycisphaerales; family UBA1924. Next base: position 11,868 of record PAKY01000073.1, on the reverse strand, counting down.
TTGGGGCTGATGACGACGGCGCGGGCTGGCTGGGTGATGCTGGAGAGGGCGGGATCGGCGGCTGTGGCCTCGTAGTCGCCTGTCGCCGAGGGGGTCCAGAGGCCCGTGTAGCGGACGCGGGTGGCGCCCGCGGTGGGGTCGCGGGTGAGGGTGACGGTGGCGGCGTCGGTCGACAGGCGGTCGAGTTTGGCGTCGGGCGTGCTGTCGTCATTGCTGGCGGGGCGCCCGACGCGGACGGTGGTGGTGGCGCCGATGGCGTCGATGAGGGCGGGGTCGAAGAGATCGAGGGCGACGGAGACGGGCTGGGCGAGTTCGGCGACGGAGGGGTTGACGGTCAGTGAGACGCCCGACTCGCCTCGGGCGAGGGATTCGCGGCCGAGGGAGCGGACGAGGGGGAGCCAGAAGCGTTCGTAGAGCTCTTCGCCGCGGCCATATCGCCAGCGCCAGAGTTCGTCGGCGCCGACGTAGGCGACGCGGCCGGCGCCGGTGCGCATGGAGAGGATGACGGGGGCGCTCTCGTTTCCGTCGCCGCCTGCGGCGACGGCTTCGGCGAGGACGGAGACGGCGGGCTTGACGGCGGAGGGGTCGATGCGCTGCGCCCATTGGAGGCGGGTCCAGCCGAGGGAGGGGTCGAGGATGTCGGCGGGCAGGGCCGACGCGCTGGCGGGGCTGGGCACAGATCGGGGGTTGGCGCCGGGCGCCCGGTCGGCGACGACGCTGATGACGCCGAGGCGTTCGGCGTCGGCGGTCGGGCGGAGGGTGACGGGGCTGCGCCAGGGTTCGACGCCCGCGCCGCCGGCGGTGGCGGTTGCGCGCATGGGCAGGAGCGGGCCCATTGGGGTGGCGTGCCAAGCGGCGGGCATGGCGGCGGGGCCGCCGATGAGGAGGAGGCCTGCGCCGCGGCTGACGATGTGTTCGCGGAGGGATTCGAGCTGTGAGCGGCCGAGGGCTTCGGCTCGGATGTCGCCGAGGATGACGATGTCGAAGGGCGCCCAGTCCTCGGGCGTGTTGGGGAGGGCGCCGAGAGTCTCGTTGCCTTCCTGCGTGTAGGAGCGGTCGGTGGCGATGAGGGCGGTGAGCGCGATGATCGAGGACTCGCGCATCAAGAGGTTCTTGAGGTAGCGGTGTTCCCAGCGGGGGTAGCCGTCGAGGTAGAGGACGCGGAGGGGGCGATCGACGGCGACGAGTGGCGCGGCGGCGGCGTTGTTGGAGGTGATGAGGTCGTCGCCCGCGGGCTCGAAGACCACGCGCCACGGTTGGCGGCCCGGTGATTCGGCTTTGCCGAGGAGGACGATCGGTTCGTCGGACTCGATCTCGGAGGGCGTGACGGGCTGCTCGGCGATGACGTCGCCCGTCGCGTCGTCGACGAGGCGGAGCGTGCCGCCTGCAACGCGCTCGCCTTCGGGGCCGCTCGCTTCAAGGGAGACGCGGATGGGTGTGAGGTCGCCCGGGAACACGGACGCGGGGTGCTCGACGCGCGCGATGGCGATGTCGGCGAGGGGCTCGGGCGAGCCGACGGGGGCGACGAAGACGGGGGTGCGCGAGGCCGTCAGGCGACGGATGAGGTCGCGCGTGACGGTGTCGGCGCTGCGTCCATCGCTCATGACGACGAGGGCGGAGGTCGGGCGGCCCGCGGAGGCGTCGAGGGCTTGTCGGATGGCGGCGCCGAGTCGGGTGGCACGGCCGGTCGGTTCTTCGAGGGTGGGCGCCGCGCTCTCCGTCGCGTCGAGGGCGAAGGCGTTGGCGTCGAAGCCGAACCAGCGGAGGTCCTTGGCGGCGCTGACTGCCTGCCAGGTGGGTTCGTTGGCGGTGATGAGTGAGCGGATGGCTTCGTCGCGGGCGCGGGGGGGTTGCTGCTCGTTGTCGTCGGCGATGGTGAGTGACGCGCTGCGGTCGACGAGGACGAGCGTGGTGTCTCGGACGGTTTCGAGAGGCTGGCGTTGGAGCTGCGGTCCGGCGGCGAGGATCGCGATGACGACGAGGGCGAGGGCGCGGAGGGGGGCGAGGCTGAGGCGAGCGGAGCGCTTGGCGGCGAGGTGGGCGTAGGTCGCGAGGGCGATGGCGCAGGCGGCGGCGACGACGAGGGCCCATCCCCAGGGGGGCATGCCGCGGGCGAAGGTGAACTCGACGTCTTCGGCGCCGAAGCCGATCTCGCCGAGGCCGAAGAAGGCGTTGAGGAAGTCGTTCCAGGCTTCGATCACGCGCGGGCCCCCGCTGCTTTGGCGGCTGGCGCGGTGTCGCGACCGGCGTGGCTGGCGACACGGGCGAAGAAGGCTTCGAAGGCGGCGAGGATGCCCGCGAGAACGAGGAGGGGCCAGTCGAAGCGGTCGTCATCGCGGGCGGAGGCAGCTGTGGTGGTCGCGCGGTCGTCGGTTGGGTCGCCTGCGCCGAGCCAGTCGATGCGCGCGGTGGCGTTGGTTCCGGGTGGAGCGTCCGGGTTGATGTCGGTCCAGGGCGCGAGCCAGCGGGCGACTTCGTCGCGGGGCGTGGGTGTGGGGTCGGTGGCGGAGGCGTCGGGGTTGGCGACGTAGGTGGCGAGGGGGGAGGCGGTGTCGTCGAGTGCTTCCCAGACGCCGCTGGAGGTGATGGCCACGGGCTGATCGGGGGCGACGGTGATGGCCTCGGCGCTGGTGGTGTTGGCGAGTTCGGCGGCGCCGGGGGGCGGGGTGATGGTGGCGCCCGCGATGACGGAACGGCTGGGCGAGCCGGCGGAGACGCCCTGGCGGACGAGTTCCTGGATGAGCGGGACGAAGAGCGGGCGGGAGGGGAGGTCGGACCACTCGAGGGAGGGCGCGACGGTGAGGATGGCGATGAGCCCGTCCTTCTGTGTCGTGACGACGAGCGGGTCGCCCGACGCGAGGGTGAGAGGCGCGGGGGCATTCTCGAGATCGAGGCGGAGGGAGCGGGCGATGGAGACGGGCGCGGCGAGGTCGGTGAGTTCGCCCGCGAGCATGGCGAGTGGTCCGAGGGCATCGGGCTCGGCGGGGCGGAGGCGGAGGGGGGGTTCGTGGGTGGTCGCCTCGGGGTCGGCGGCGCCTTCGAGGCCGAGGGCGGGGAGGGCGGCGTCGGTCCAGGTCTGGACGGAGCTCGTCGGGTCGGCGGTGATGAGGAGGGGGCGGCCGCGGGCGGCGTGGGTCGCGATCTCGCGCCAGGCGCCGCGGCGGATGGCGTTGGGCTCGACGATGACGAGCGCGTCGAGCGCGGAGAGGCGGGCGGGGGAGAGCTCGGCGGGCTCGACGCGGACGATGGTGAGGTCGCTCTCTCGCGCGGGGCTGAGGGCGAGTTCGATCCACTCGGCGGGGGCGACGGGGCCGTCGGCGCCAAGGGCGGCGCGGGCGCGGGCGACGAGACCGACGCGGAGCTCGCCTCGTCGTTCGGCGAGGGCGAGGCGGCGGTCGTCGGCGGGGAGTCGGTCGTCGTCGCTGAGGATCTCGGCGCGGTAGAGGACGCTGGTTCGTTGGGCGGTGGTGTTCGCGAGCGCGGTGGTCAGGGTGACCGCGGCGGTGGACTGGCCCGCTTCCCAGACGATGGATGCCTGGGCGGGGGGTTGCGTGGGGGTCTGGCCTGACGTTGTCGCGCTTGCGGCTTGCGTCTCGAGGCGGTCGCTCGTGTGGAGCCTGACGCGGGTGATCGCTTGGTCGAGGGCTTGGACGGGGCCGTCTCGACGGAGGGTGAGGCGGACCTGGGCGCCGAGGCCCGTGCGGTCGGTCGTGGTGGCGACGGCGCGGACGGGTTCGACGGAGACGAGGGCGACGTTGGCGGCTTGGGTGGTCGCGGGGCGGGTCGCGGCGAGGCGCGCATCGCGCGTGGCCTGGCTGACGGCGGGGAGGGGGGATTGGGCGGGGCGGACGGCGGCGCGGAAGGAGCTGAGGACGGCGAGCGAGGGGCGGCGCGTGTCTTCGAGCGAGGCGGACCAGGCGTCGGCGAGGGCGGCGGCGGCGGGCCAGTCGGGCGCGGCGTCGGCGGGCGAGAGCTGGGTCATCGCGGCGCGGAGGGCGGTGGCGGCAGGTGTGGCGCGGTCGATGAGGAGCGTCGCGGGTCGGGCGAGGGTGGCGATGCTCACACGATCGCCTCGGGCGGGGTCGAGGGCGTCGATCAGGGCGGCGGCTTCGTCGAGGGAGCGTTGGAGCTCGGGGGCGCCTGTCGAAGCGCCTATTGGGGAGCTGGTCGTGTCGTTCGGGCGGAGCGCGCTGATGATGGAGTTGTCGATGACGATGAGGAGGTCGCGCGGCGCGGTCGCGCTCGCCGCGGACGCGGCGCCGAAGAGGGGGCGGGCGAGTCCGAGGGCGAGGAAGAGGAGGATGAGGCAGCGGAGGGTGAGGAGGAGGAACTGTTCGAGCTGGAGGCGGTGGCGCTGCTTGCGGACGGCTTCCTGGAGGAATCGCATGGCGGCCCAGGGGATCGGGCGGCGTCGGCGGCGGAAGAGGAAGTGGATCGCGATCGGGAGCGCCATCGACGCGAAACCGGCGGCGAGGATCGCGGGATGAAGGAACGACACGAGGGAGAGGATAGCTCTGCGGGGTGAACCGGCCGGGTTAAGCTGTTGGTGGCATGGCGAGCGACATCGATCGAGTGGTGAGGGCTTCGAAGCGGCTGGAGGGGGCGCTGGAGCGTCGGTTCGGCGCGACGGGGCGCGGGCTGCACGAGAAGATCAGTTCGGTCGAGGGCGAGCTGGACGCGGGGGTCGTGCGCGATCTTCGGTTCGTCGCGACGATCCGGAACAAGCTGTTGCATGAAGCGGACTACAAGCGGATCGATGATCGGAAGGCGTTTCGGGAGCGGTATGAGCGCGCAGCGCGCGCCGTCGAGGGGCGTGGCGGGTTGAAGTGGATGGTTGTTGCGGCGGTTCTTGCGCTGTTGTTGGTCGGAATCGCCGTGATGTGGTGGGTTGTCGCGAAGTGAGTGCGCGATAACACGTCTTGGACGGTGAAGCGACTCGCGGTGTCGGGTATTCTCCGACTGTGACGAGCATTCCCCCGAGCCTTCCGTTCCATCTCGCGAAGACGTACGGCGTTTCGGCGCCGGCGGGCGGCTCGGCGCGTCCGAGCGCGGCGTCGTCGCGTCCGGTTGCGCGGGCTGTCGGTGGCACTTCGCAGACGCCGACGGTGTCGGAGCTTCCATCGCTTCGGGCGTCGAAGGCGGTGCGGTCGCTGATCGCGGCGCGGGTGCCGGCGGAGGGGGTGGCGCCTTCGAGCGTCGCGGCGTCTTCGTTTGCGTCGTCGTCGTTTGCTTCGTCGGGCGGGGCGAGCGGCGGGGGCATTCCGTTCTATCGCAATCCTGCGGATCAGAACGCGGCGGCGACGGCGATTGATGTCGGGCGGTCGCTCGACGTCGAGGGCTGATGGTCCGTTTCGATTGGTGATCGATTCCGCGTCGGTTCGTCGATACGCTCGTCATGTCGATGTCGCCGATCCGTGTTTCCGACCACTCGTCCGTTCCGCGCGTGGCGCTTGCCGCGGTGGACGCGTCGCCTCAAAAGAGCCTGACCGTGTCGTCGCCCGTTTCGTGGCCGATACCGGACGGGCTTCGGATGCTGAACCACGGGAGTTACGGGATCGTGCCGCGGTACGTCCGCGCGAGGCAGGCGGAGCTTCGCGAGTTGATGGACGCGGACCCGGTGCACTGGTTCAAGGTCGAGCTCGAGCCCCGGGCGGATCGGGCGCGGGCGGCGATCGCGGGGCTTCTCGGGTGTGATCCGGAGGGCGTGACGTTCATGCCGAACGCGACGTTCGGTGTGGCGACGGTGATCCAGAGCCTTGATCTCGGCGCGGGCGATGAGATCGTCGCGACCGATCAGGAGTACAAGGCGACGCTGAACGAGCTCGAACGGCTGAACAAGCGGCGCGGGGTTGTGATCCGGATCGCGGAGACGAACGCGCCGAAGGTTTCGGACGAAGAGATCGTCGAGACGACCATGGCGCAGGTCACCGATCGCACTCGGCTCGTGATCATGAGTCATATCGCGAGCAATTCGGCGATCGTGATGCCGGCGGCAGAGCTGTCGCGGCGGTGCCGGGAGCGCGGGGTCGCGGTGTTGATCGACGGGGCGCACGGGCCCGGGCAGGTGGGGATCGATCTTCGGGAGATGGCGCCGACGTACTACGCGGCGAGCGGGCACAAGTGGCTGTGCACGCCCAAGGGATCGGGGTTCCTGTACGCCGAAGCCGGGGCGCGGGAGGGGATCACGCCTCTGGCGTTATCGTGCCGGACGGCGGACGTTCGTCCGGAGCGCGCGTCGTACCTGAGCGACTTCGATTACATCGGGACGGGCGACTTCACGCCGAACCTCGTGGCGCCGGACGCGATTGCGCATTTGTCGGCGCAGGACGAGGGCGGGTTCGCGGGCTTGCAGCGGCGGAACCACGAGATGGTCGTCGAGGGGGCGCGGCGGATCGCCGACCGGTGTGGCATCGCGCTCGCGAGCGGGGTGGATCGTTTCGCGTCGATGGTGACGATCATCTTGCCGAGCCGGAGCGACGGCGCGGCGGGCGCGCACTACGACGATCCGATCTGGGACACCCTGATCGAGAAGTGGCGGATCCAGGTTCCGGTGTGGGGGCTTCCGTTAACGGGGGAGCGGGTGGTGCGGGTGAGCGCTCATCTGCACAACAGGCTCGGGGACTACGACGCGCTCGCGGAGGCGCTCGCGACGGAGCTCGAGGCGGAGCGGGTCGCGGGATTGCACGGGTAGCGTTGCTCGAACCCCTCCCTCACGGTCGGGGATAGCCACGCATTGGTTAGCCGATCCAGCTTCGGCCGTGGCTTCTCGAGCTCATGGACGTTTGGCGGGCGGCCCAGCTTGAGACGCGCCGGCGGGCGAAGTGGGCGGGGAGCCACCAGGCGAGGGCCATGATCGCGACGCCGAGGGCGAGTGGGATCGCGAGGATCCAGAGCGCTGACGACGAGAGGGACGACGTCACGGTCGGCCCAATGACGAGCGTGACGGCGACGGCGAGCGCCGCGAGGCCCGCCCAGAGGAGCGAGCGGCTCTTGAGTTCGGCGCCTGCGTAGGACGAACCGAGGCCGGCGGCGATGATGGCGGCGAGCCAGGCCCAGCGGACGCCGCCGGCGTTGGAGACCTCGAGCATCACGAGCCCTGCGAGGAGCTGCGCGGCGACGACCGCGGAGAGGGCGGCGGCGAGGCCCGAGCGGAGGCGCGTCGAGCGCAGGCGGAGGACGAGGGCGAAGCCGCCCGTCGCGAGGCCGGCCATCGCGAGGCCGAACCCGCGGACGAGGAAGGGCGATTCGGCCTCGATCTCGTTTGCGATGAACCAAGCGGCGATGGTGGCGCCGATGGGCATGAGGGCGGCTGCGCAGGCGAGGAGGACGGCGCCGTCCTGACGGGGGGAGGTGTCGATCTCGTCCGTTCGTTGCCACCAATCGAAGGCGAGGCCGACGGGGGTGAGGGCGACGGCGAAGACCATCATGGACATGCCGGCGCGGGTGAGGTGCGTGGCCTGGTCCTGGTCCCCCACAGCGTCCGCGAGGGCGATGACCCAGGCGACGAGGGCGGCGGCCGCGGCGAGCGCGGTGAAGACGCGAGCCTTGGAGAGCACGCGGAGGGCGATGGCGCCGAGCATTGCGACGAGCGCGACGAGGACGAGCTGGGCGTCGGTCAGGAGGGTCGGGGCGAAGGGGCCGAGGAGGAGGCGGGCGGCGGCGCTCGCGTAGGAGGGGCCGCCTGGCCAGCCGAGCCATTCGATCGCGAGCCACGCGAGGGCGGTGACGGCGCCGAGGGCGGCGAGGAGCGCGACGAGGGCGTCGGCGTGTCGTTCGGCGCGCCAGAGGAGGCCGCCCGCGAGGAGCATGCCCGCGCCGACGAGGGTGGCGGCGAGGATCTCGACCGCGCCCGCGCCTGGATGGAGGACTGCGCCCGCGAGCGAGGCGAGGACGAGGAGGGCGCCCATGTGGAGCGCGACGCGGGTGGAGGTGAGTCTGCCGGCGTCGAGGTATTGGGCGTCGGCGTTGCCGAGGCGGTCGAGGCGGTCGAGCAGCGCCGTCGCGTCCTGCGGGCCGACGAGGCCGAGCCGGAGCCATTCGCGGGCGCTGTCGACGTGTTCCTGCCGCTGGCGTTCGAACCGTCGCGCGAGGACGGTGGGGCGCGCTTCGACGACTTCGCGGCGGAGGTAGCGGCGGAGGTCGGCGGCGAGGAGGCCTGCGTCCGGGTAGCGGTCGGCCTGTCGGCGTTCCATGGCCTTGAGGCAGATGCGCTGGAGGGCGGGCGGGGTGTCGTCGCGGATGGATTCGGGAAGGGGCGGGTCGAGGCGCTTCATCTGCTCGACGACCATCGCGGGGGCCATGCGATCGCTGAAGGGCGCGCGGTCGGTGAGCATGTTGAACAGGAGGACGCCGAGGGCGAAGACGTCGGTCGCGGGGGAGATCTCGGCGCCCGGCTCGAACTGCTCGGGCGCGGCGTAGCCCGGGGTGCCGCCGAGGGGGGCGCCGCTCGTCGGGGCGTCGTGCTCGCAGCGCGCGAGGCCGAAGTCGACGATCGTCGGCGAGCCGTCGCGGCGGACGAGGATGTTGGCGGGCTTGAGATCGCCGTGGACGACGCCCTGGTGGTGGGCGGCGGCGATGGCGTCGACGACGCGGAGGAGGAGGCTGAGGCGTTGGCGCCTGCCCCAATCGCGCCAGGCGCGGTCGAGGGGCATGCCCGCGGCCCAGTCCATGACGAGGAAGGGCGCTTCGCCCTGGATGGATACCTCTCGCACGCGGCAGAGGCTGGGGTGGTCGAGGCGGGACATGGACCGCGCCTCGTCGACAAGCTGTCGGTGGATGCGGAGGGAGGGGTCGTAGGCGGGGGAGGGGTCTCGGACGCGGAGGAGCTTGATGGCGACGCGCTGGCCCGTGCCCGCTTCACGGGCGGCGAAGACGCGGCTGTGGGCGCCTTCGCCCGCGAGCCGTTCGAGGCGGAAGCGATCGCCGACGAGGCGCTCGGTGGCGGCGATGAGCTGGTTCTCGGGGAGGCTCGGGTCGATGAGCGCGAAGCCGGTCTTCGGCTCGGTCGGCGCGGACGGCTTCGTCGGGCCATCGGCGGCCGGCAGCCTCCGCTGCTCATCGGACGGTGTCGCGCCGTTCGGACGTGCCTCCGGCTCGTCTCGATCGTCGCGTCCCGCGCCTCCGTTCGCGCGGCTCGTCATGCGGCCTTCCCCTCAGCCCGCGACGGCTCTGTGGATCACACGCGGGCTTTGGGCCCACGGGATCGGTTTCGAAGGTTGTCCTTGACCCGATGCGCCTCGCCCGAGGAGCGGACGCTCAGGCATCATAAATGGGAATGAACTTCCGTTCGAGGTGTTTGATGAGCGGATCGGGCGAGAGCGGGCGGCCTGTGGCGCGTTCGCAGAGCTCCGCGGCGCCGAATCGGCGGCCGTGGCGGTGGATGTACTCGCGGTTCCACGCGAGGACGGGGGTGAAATCGCCCGCGGCGAGTCGCTCGTCGAGATCGGGGTACTTCTCGCGGATGGCCTCCCAGAACTGGGCGGCGTAGAGGTTGCCGAGGGTGTAGGTCGGGAAGTATCCGAAGAGGCCGAAGCTCCAGTGGACGTCCTGGAGGCAGCCGTTGCGGTCGGCGTCGACCTTTGAGCCGAGGAAGCGCTCGAAGGTCTCGTTCCAGACGCCCGGGAGGTCGGCGACGGCGAGGTCGCCCGAGATGAGGGCGCGTTCGAGCTCGAAGCGGAGCATGACGTGGAGGTTGTACGTGGCCTCGTCGGCCTCGACGCGGATGAAGCTCCGCTCGACGCGGTTGACGGCGCGATAGACCTCATCGACGCTGAAGGCCTGCATCGGCTGGCCGAAGTGGCGGTCGGCGACGGGCTTGGCCCAGGTCCAGAACTCGCGGGAGCGGCCGAGGAAGTTCTCCCACATGCGGCTCTGGCTCTCGTGGATGCCGAGGCTGACGGCCTCGGCGAGGGGCGTGCCGAAGGTGGCGCTGGGCTCGCCGTCGGAATCGATCTTGGGGAGGCCCTGCTCGTAGAGGCCGTGGCCGCACTCGTGCATGGTGCCGAAGAGGGCGCCGGCGAAGAACTTGGTGTCGTAACGGGTGGTGAGGCGGGTGTCGCCCGGGGCGAGGCCTTCGCAGAAGGGGTGGGTGGTGATGTCGAGGCGTCCTGCCTCGGTGTCGAAGCCGAGGGCCTGGATGACCTCCATGCCGAGGGCGTGCTGGGCGGCCTCGGCGGCCTCGATTCGGAGAGGCGCTTCGTTGGGGGGCGTGCCCTTGTCGAGGAGTCGGGCGACGAGTGTGGTGAGGCGATCGCGGAGGGGGGTAAAGACGGCCTCGATCTCGGCGGCGCGGACGTCGGGCTCGTACTCGTCGATGAGGGCGTCGTAGAGCTCGCCTCCCTCGGGGACGCCGAAGCACTCGGCCTTCTTGCGGCTCAGGGCGACCATCTTCTCGAGCCAGGGCTGGAAGGCCTTGAAGTCGCTGTTCTTGCGGGCGGACTTCCAGGCGTGTTGCGCGCGGCTCTGGGTCTCGGCGATCTCATTGACGAGCGATTCGGGGAGCTTGGTGCGCTTGTCGAAGTCGCGGCGGGCGCGGGCGACGTTGGCGGCTTCGGGGGAGCTCTCGTCGAGGCCGAGGGCTTCGCACTCGCCGATGAGTTCGCCGAGGCCGCGGTGGGTGCTTTTCTGATGGATGAGGCTCGCGAGCGCCGCGGCCTGCTTGGCGCGGCCCGGGGCGCCCTTGGAGGGCATGTAGGTTTCCTGGTCCCACGCGACGAGGGCGCCGACGCTGCCGAGGGTGGCGATCTCGCCGAGGCGTTCGCAGAGGAGGGTGTAGGGGTTGGTGTCGGTCACGGCTTCGTCCTTCTGTTGCGCTGGCTGGCGGTTGCGCCAGTGGGTCAGTTCGAGGCGATCTCGAGGGCGATCAGGGCGTAGGCGGTGATGAGGACGGGGTTGTCCTCCATCCAGCGGTCGGCCTGCGACTGGAATGAGCCGTCGGGGTTCTGGAGCGTGGCGAGCTTCTCGATGAGGTCGGCGCGCCAGTCGCGCGATTCATCCGCCATGCTGTCGGTCTTCACGGGGACCTGGTCGTCGCCCCACGCGTCGAGGGCGCGGGCGAGGGTGACGTAGTAGTAGTAGAGGCCCTGGGGGCCCATGCCCGGGTTCTCATCGACCGTGTAGTTGGCGCGGAGCCACTCGCGGGCGAGCTCGACGCGGGTGTCGTCGCGCGGGAGGTCGGCGTAGATGAGGCTCTTGAAGCCGGCGTAGGTCATGCTGCCGTAGGCGCGGAGGCGGGTGGCCTCGGAGCCATCGGCGAGGGTTTCGGTCATCTCGCCGGCCTGGCTGTTGCCCGGGACGCTGTCGATGCTCTCGGCGTTCGGGACGGTGGCGTAGATGAACCCGCCCTGGCGGCTGCCGTTGGCGTAGTCCATCTCGTTGACGCGGTCGTCCATCTGGGTGCGTCGGAGGAAGACGAGGGCGCGCTTGAAGGCGGGGTCTTCGGAGCTGACGCCCGCGTCGTGCATCGCCTGGAGGAAGAACTGGGTGTTGGAGAGGTCGGGGCGGCCGTGGTGGCCGTAGCCGACGCCGCCGTAGTAGGGATGGTCCTCGGTGATGGGCTCAGACCATTCCGGGGCGTCGGGGTTTTCGCTCTGGCTCGGGTCGAAGGCCCCCCACTGCGCCCGACGCAGGGCCGCGAGGCTCTCGTTGACGACGCGGGAGGTCTGGGGGATGGGGATCTGCGCGAGCATCGAGGCGCAGATGGCGGTGTTGTAAGTCGGGAGGGCGTTGTCGTGGATGCCGCCGTCGGGCTTGGCGTGGGAGAGGACGTAGCGGACGCCCTTGCGGACGGTCGGGTCGGTCCAGTCGAGCTTGGGATCGAGGAGCATGCCCGTGAGGACGAGGCCGCTGATGGCGGGGAGGTCGGGGCGG
>PAKY01000072.1 GCA_002706885.1 Phycisphaerae bacterium | reverse complement strand
TGACGGAGAGATCGTGGTTTCAGATGGCGGAGAAGGGGAATGCGCCGTGTGCGAGGAGTACCTGCCGCTTAACGAGATCATCGATAGATTCGAGCCACTCGTGCATCCAGGTGATCCCGACGGCCCGCACCGAGCATATTGCTCGTCCTGCGGATCGTACGAGGCGACGGGTGGGACCGCAGTTCTTGTCGAGGATGTAAACCGCTATATCTGCTTTAGTTGTCTTCAAGACTTTGATATCGGCGAAGTGTCGTCCTGTGAATGGTGCGGCGAGCGAATCGCCGGTAACACGGAGGACTCTTTCTGGATCGGGTGCATGAATTGCGAGGGACGCATGGGCCACGACAAAGACGATTGATCTCGAGCGGGAACAGTTATCTTTAGGGCATGATGCATCTATGGCGAGGCGTTATGCACCATCGGGACCGTGTGAGTTCGCCGAACACTGCCGATCAGCATAGGTTTCGAAGAGGAAAGAAGCCAACGTTGTCGCCGCTCCCACCGCCAAGCGAGCGTGCCGAACCGGTAACTGTCGGTGGCTAGCATGTTTGCCATGACCAGTGCCATAGAGATTCCGAAGCTCGGCCATGCCCTGGGAGATCATTGCTAGGTTGCCAAGGATCGCCTTGATCGTCTTTGCCCCTTTCGCGGCATCGGAAACGTCATCGGGCATGAGATGCAGGTGTGCCATCGTTCGCTTTACCAGAGGAACGAGCTCGAGCCGATCAACCCCAGGTTCGCCTAACTCGCTTAGGATCGTCTTGCAGCAGGTCTCAACCAGTTCCTTGGCTTGTCCGATCGCCAGGTCGGGGTGTTGCTCCACCGCTTCGGATAGTCGATCGACCTGTGCCGCGAGATATTCGGCATCGAGTTGTTGTGCGGTTGCCGCGAGATGACGCATCGCTACGGTGTCGCCCTTCGGACGCAACTTTCCGTCGACGAAGTCGTAGCCATCGCGGCGGACGCATCCTATCAGCCTGTCGTACTCTCGTTTCAAGACAACCGGATCGCCGTATGCACTCGGGTTGGCGAGATTGGACTCGCACTCGCCCAAGATGGCCTCGTAGACACGGAGCACTTTGTCGACATCGCTGGGGTTCGTGAAGTCGACGTTGTGGTAGTACTGCTCGACGAACTCGCGCCGCTGGCTGCCGAGTTGCGGATCGAACCCGCGATCAGGTACCAACCCCGCAGACGAGAACTCATTCTCGATCTCGCGGAGGGTCGATCCGACCAGAAACTCTCGGAACTCGGTGCGGGTCTTCTTGCTGATCAGGTCTCTACCGTTGGCCATGTCTGCCTCGCGCGAACATCAGGACCATTACTTTACTGGCCGATCTCGCTCTTTGGGGCTCTGTCGATCGCCCACACCCACTTCCGTCACCCCCCGTCGAATCCGCGGGACGCGCTAACCGAAAGTCGCAGAGAGTTTGAGAGGACCGGCCGAGAGCCGGACCGGAACGCCCAGCGTCGCGATCGGTCGCCCGATGCGCCCGCCAAAACAGAGAGTCGGTCAGCCGTTGCCCGCCGCTAGCCCGGCAAAGCCTCAGCCGCAAAACAAAACCGGCCCGCTTTCGCGGACCGGCTTGAAGCTCCCCGATCGGGACCGTTTCAAAGGGGCAGATCCGATGTCGCGTGAGGAATCGGCTCGTCGGCAGCGTTTAACACGACAGCCGGATGACATGATCGTGGAGAGCGTCAGGCCTCGTGAGAACGGGGCAGCCCTTCTGGGCTTCGCTACAGCCCGGCGTCACTTCGAATCCAACCCGCGCATGCTTCGGCCTTTCATCCCGCCAAGAAAGGGTCTTGACGGGGGCTTCAATCGGGCCGAGACGTGGGCACCCCGTCGGCTGCTGCTGCCATCGACGTTCTGCACAAAAAGCACCGAGGGCGAACTCAGCTCGCTGTACGGGCGTACCATTGGCTGGCCTCTTCTCAGACCCGGCGTGCGGCGGCCTTTGGCAACTGATGCTCGCGTGCCGAGGGACCGCAGCCAACACGGATCGTCACGCTCAACGCGTTCCGACCTCTTCAGCTCCTTCGGATGTCTACCGGGGGTACCGCTGAAGATTGGAAGGGACCGAGATCCAAGCAGAATCACTGAATGTTCGAGGGCGGACGCCCGGGCGCCATTTGTTAATTGCCCGAGTCGTGAACCTCGGTCTCGTCCTCATCCCGTTCGCCGGGCTCGTGGTCGGGATCGTTCTTCTCTGGGGTGTGGTGTTGAGCTGGCCGCATCTGGCCGTGTTCGGGGGCATGTTTCTCCTGACCGCGCTGGGGATCACGGTGGGGTATCACCGGTATTTCACGCACCGAAGCTTCAAGACGTTCAGGCCGATTGCGGTGTTGCTCGCGTTTCTCGGGTCCATGGCCGTCGAGGGTTCGCTGCTGACCTGGGTTGCGGATCACCGTCGGCATCACCAGCACAGTGACGAAGAAGGTGACCCGCACTCACCTCGGACGCACCGCTCTGGGATTTGGGGCATGCTCAAGGGATTGTGGCATGCGCACATGGGCTGGCTCTTCAGCGAGCCGCCGGCCAACCGAGATCGGTACACGGGTGACCTTCGGAAGAGCCGGTCAGTTCGTTGGATGAGCCGCCTGTTCCCGTTGTGGGTGATCGTCGGTCTGGCGATTCCTGCGGTGTTGGGAGGCCTGTTGACGATGAGCTGGTTCGGAGTGCTCCTTGGATTCATCTGGGGTGGCCTTGTCCGGGTGTTCTTTGTCCACCACGTGACTTGGAGCGTGAACTCGATCTGCCATCTGTGGGGCACGCGGCCATTCAAGACTAAGGACGATAGCTGCAACAACCCAATCTTCGGTGTTCTCGCCCTTGGCGAGGGCTGGCACAACAACCACCACGCGTTTCCGACATCAGCAAGGCATGGCCTGCGGTGGTGGGAAGTCGATGCCAGCTACGCGGTGATCTGGGCCATGTCGAAGGTCGGACTCGCCTGGGATGTTCGGATCCCGTCACCGGCGCAGATGGCTGCAAAGCATCGGTAGCGCGTGCTTCGGGTCGCTTGTGCTTCAGAGATGCGGGGCTGTACGGGGCACCGGTTGTGTACCCGCGCGGTTGATGCGCCACGAAAGGGCGAACAATGCCTGAGTCAGACCTACCACGAAGCATCGCCTTCCTGGGGGATTATCCGCCGCGGCTTTGTGGGATCGCGACATTTACACACGATCTGTGCGAGGCTGTTGCGAGTCAGGCGCCAAACTCAGACTGCGTGGTAGCGGCTGTCAACGATCACTTCGAACGCTACCAGTATGACGAACGCGTTCGGCTGGAGATCGAGGAACACGACCTCGACTCGTATCGGCGAGCGGCGGACTCTCTCAACTTCAACAACACCGACCTGCTCTGTGTGCAGCACGAGTTCGGCATCTACGGCGGCCGGGCTGGTGGACACGTCTTGGCATTGCTGAACGAGGTTCGGATGCCGGTGGTCACGACGATGCACACCGTCCTCATGCATCCCGACCCGGATCAGCGCCGCGTGACGCTCGGGCTCATTGAACGGAGTGACCGAGTGATCGTCATGGCGAATAAGGGCGCCGCGATCCTTCGTGATGTGTACGGCGCAGAGGCTGACATAATTGATGTCGTGCCACACGGTATCCCCGACCTGCCCTTCGGGGAGAGCGAGCATATCAAGAGCCAGTTTGGCCTCACGGGTCGCCGGGTGCTCTTTACGTTTGGCCTCATCGGGCCTGGAAAGGGCATCGAGTATGCGATTCAGGCGCTGCCCGACATCGTCCGCCGACACCCGGACGTGGTCTACGTGGTGCTCGGCGTGACGCACCCGCACATGGTCGCCCGTGATGGCGAGAGGTATCGGCTCGGCCTGCAGAGGATGGCCGAGGACCTCGGAGTCAGCGAGAACATCATCTTCCACGATCGGTTTGTCAGCATCGAAGAGCTCGAAGACTTCATCCTCGCGACGGATGTCTATCTGACGCCGTACCTCAGCGAAGCGCAGATCACGTCGGGGTCTCTCGCGTACGTCTATGGGTCCGGGCACGCCGTGGTCTCGACGCCCTACTGGCACGCTAAGGAGTTGCTCGATGACGGGCGGGGGGTTCTGGTGCCCTTCCGTGACGCCTCGGCCATCGCTGAGGGAGTGTGCGGGCTGCTGGATGACCCCGGGGGTATGGACACTATGAAACGCGAGGCCTACGACGTCGGGCGCACCATGCTCTGGCCCGCGGTCGCCGACCAGTATCTGGAGTCGTTTCGTCATGCGGGCGCTGACCGTGTGTCGCCGCCGAGAACGGCCTTTGCGCACTGGACCCTCAAGAGCCGGCCGACAACCCTCCCTACGCAGCGAATCGATCATGTTCTTCGAATGAGCGATGGCGTCGGGATCTTTCAGCACGCGACATTCAACGTGCCCAACTTTGCAGAAGGCTATTGCACAGACGACAACGCGCGGGCATTGATTCTGTGCTGCATGCTGCAGACAGGGGGCTCACCCGTGTCTCTCGAGGTCGTGGCACAGCTCGAGACAACATGCTTGGCATTTCTCGCCAATTCCTTGGATACCACCGACGGCCGGTGCCGGAACTTTATGAGCCACACCCGCCACTGGCTCGAAGCGGTCGGGAGCGAGGACAGCCACGGGCGTGCGCTGTGGGCCCTCGGGGTTGGGGCACACCGCTGCCACGACCGTGGTCGCCGAAAGCTGTGTGACCGTCTGTTTCGCCGAGGGATCTCGGCCGTTGAGGGGTTCTCGTCTCCTCGTGCGTGGGCGTTCGCCCTGCTTGGTATCGACGAGTACTTGTATCATCTCCCGAGCGACGAGGATGCCGTCGCCATGCGATCGCGGTTGACCGACCGGCTTATGGATCTCTGGGATGGGTACGCCACCGATGATTGGCCGTGGTTCGAACCCGCCGTCACGTACGAGAACGCCCGGCTCTGCCAAGCACTCCTGCTCAGCGGACGCGCGATGCCATCCGAACGCGCATGCCAACTGGGACTGAAGGCGCTTCGCTGGCTCGTTGCTGTCCAAACCACGGAGCGAGGTGCCTTCAGGCCGATCGGCAACGCCGGCTTCTACAAACGCGATCATGAGCCGGCGGTATTCGATCAGCAGCCCGTCGAAGCACAGGCCATGGTGGCGGCGTGCGTTGAAGCCGATCGCGTCACCAAAGATTCCACATGGCTTGACGAGGCAAGGCGAGCCTTCGACTGGTTCCTCGGCCGAAACGACCTGGGGTCGGTGCTCTTCGACTTTGCAACCGGCGGCTGCAGCGATGGGCTCCATCCAGACGGCGTCAGCGAGAACCACGGCGCAGAGTCGACGCTCGCGTTCCATCTCGCACTTGCCGATATGAGGGCCGCGACTCAGTCTGTGCCGATCCGGTCGGGTGGTGCGTCGTGACGCCACTCCGTATCAGAAGGCACGGCGTGACGGTGCTCCCCGAGAGTGCGCGGGTCATCCTCCGTCCGTTCATCCCCGCAGACAAGCTCCGGATCGCCGCCATCCTCGGCAGAACGCTGGCACTGACCGACATGGAGGTTGCGGCGCACCTCCAGCACGTCATGGCGGACTTCGACGGTCGGCACCTGGACATCGAGAGCAAGCTCCTTCAACACTTCGAACTTGTCCGACCGCACCTGTTTACACAGCGATCGCTCTCGCGGGACCTCATGCTGCTGATTGGAGCGATGTTTTCTGGTGAGTATGCGCTCGAGTCGGCGGCCATCTTCAACCCGTCGATGGTTCCCCATCCGGATCAGAGCGGGACAAGACCCGGCGAGCAGCGGTTCATCATGAGCCTTCGGGCAACCGGTGAGGGGCACATCTCATCGATCGAGTTCCGGGCGGGCACACTCGCTGGAGACGGGGGCATCATCCTGGATCCGGTATCCCGTTTCGTCAGCGCGCCCGAGATCATCCTCGATCCGCACTATGACAAGGCACGGTTCGGTCGCAGGCTGCATGACATGGGCCTTGATGAGCCCCACACCGAGGCTGTGATGGGGCCCTTGGCAGCGAGCTTCACCCGGAGCGACCTTACCAAGAGCGTCGACGTACTTCGCCGAGACTCCGGTCACGCCACACCGGAACTCGAGCTCACACTCGGGCAGATCCAGTGGCTTGCGGACTCGAACTACGAGCTGCGGTTCTCGAGCGAACTCGCGATCAGCGAACGCATCATCTTCCCCGTGGCGCCGAGTGAGACCAACGGCATCGAGGATGCCAGGTTCGTCAGGTTTGTCGAGGATGACGGGGCTGTGACGTATTATGCCACGTACACCGCGTACAACGGCACGGCGATCCTTCCGCAGCTCATCCGCACGGACGACTTCCAATGCTTCCGGATGCTGACGATGGGAGGAACGGCTCTTCAGAACAAAGGCATGGCTCTGTTTCCGCGTCGCATCGGCGGCCAGTACATGATGCTCTCGCGCCAGGATGATGAGAACATCCACCTGATGCGCTCCAACAGTCCGCATCACTGGAATGATCCGGAGATTGTCCTGCGGCCGTGCGAGACATGGGAATCGGTCAAGATCGGCAACTGCGGCTCGCCGATCGAAACCGAGGCCGGCTGGCTTGTCATCACCCATGGAGTTGGCCCGATGAGGAAGTACTGCATCGGAGCCGCGCTTCTCGATCTCGCGAACCCGGCGAAAGTGCTGGGGCGGCTCCGCGAACCGCTGATCTCGCCCGAGGGACACGAGCGCGAGGGCTACGTTCCGAACGTGGTGTACAGCTGCGGCGCGATGGTGCACAACGGTGCGCTCGTCCTTCCGTTCGCCGTCAGCGACCGGTCATCGATGATCGCGAGCGTTCCGCTCGATGACTTGCTTGACGCGCTCGCTCGTGAGGAGTGAGCTCCCCAATCGTGGTTGAGCACGCACGCCAGGATGGACCCTCCGGTGCTTTGGGCACGACTTTCGGTGTGTGTGAGATGGAACGCCTGAAGTCGCGTATGACCGAGGCGTCCTTGATCGGAGACCGATCGGACACGAACAGTCACTTCGACGCCGCTCGCCTTCGTATCACAACCATCGCGGCAGCAACACCAGTAATAAAGCCGATCGCGAGCGTGCAAAGCAACAGAAGCGCGCCAGACATCGTTACGGTAGTGAAGAGAACTCGTGTCTCTACCGGGTCGGTGTTCTGGAGCACAATAATGAGTGCGAGGACCCCGAGCAGGATCGATACGACCAGCTGCACCAGCGTCGCTCGCTTCATGTTTGTGGATGTCATGGCTCATCTCCGTTCTACTTGGTTCCGTATGGATGAAATCTCCGCTCTCTCGGACACGCGCGTTACCGGTGTACTTCCTGAACAGGTCCAGCCGCAATGCTTGGGACGCCTCGAGAACGGGTCAGGACCAACAAGAGTCCAATTCCGGCCACCGCGGACACCACGGACGCCAGTAGGATGCCGAAGCGTGCATCGTTGAGGGCCGCCGGTGGGTATGCGAGTTCCGCGATGAAGAGCGACATGGTGAACCCGATACCTGTCAGCATGCCGCAGGCACCGAGCAGCGGCCAGGTGAGCCCGCTCGGGCGTCGTGCGATCCCGACGCGGATCGCAAGCCAGCTCAGCACGAATACGCCGACGGGCTTCCCGATAACGAGCGCCACAGCCGTGCTGGAGATGATTGGACTCGATAGATCGACATCTCGGATCACCGCTCCGGCGTTGGCGAGGGCAAAGAGCGGGAGCACCGCGAACGCCACCCATGGGTGAAGCATCCACTCGAGTTGCTCGACGGGCGATCGGCTCTCGCGGACCGCGGTGTGAGCGCGCCTGAAACCTTCGCGTTGAGACTGCGGTGAATCACCTGTGCCCACGTCTGACTGGTTCAACGCGCGGGTGAATATTGCTCGCAGTTTCAGCGGCGTCACCCAACGAGTCGTCGGCGTCATCAGCCCCAGCGCAACACCGGTCAGCGTCGGATGGATACCGGAGCGGTCCCAGAAGTACCAGATCCCGAGGCCAGACGCGAAGTAGATCGGGATACTGCGCACACCGAGCCGCGCCATTCCCATTGTCGATAGGAGACCGATACCCACCCAGGCAATCGCGTTCCAGTTCACGCCGTGCCCGTAACCGATCGCGATGACGAGGATCGCGCCGATGTCATCGAAGATCGCGAGCGAGAGCACGAAGAGCCGGAGGCTTGGCGGGATGCGTGAGCCGAGGACCGCCAGGCAGCCCACAGCAAAGGCGGTGTCCGTAGCCGTCACGGTGCCCCAGGCGGCGCGTGCGTCACCTGCGAGGAGCAGGAAGAGCCCCGCCGGCACGACCATGCCACCGAGCGCACCAAAGAGCGAGAGCATGGCGAAGCGGACGTTTCGGAGTTCGCCTTGCACGAGCTCTCGCTTGAGCTCGAGCGCGACGACAAAGAAGAAGAGCGTCATGAGGCCGTCGGTAATCCATCCTCGCAACGGCCGCGTGAAGTCGGCTGAGCCGAAGACGAAACCCGCGGAAGTGTTCCAGAGAGACTGGTACCACGCGGACCAGACGGAGTTCGTGAATGCCAGCGCAATCACCGCGGCCAGCAGGAGCACCGCCGCGGCGATCGCGTGGATCCGGAAGAACCGTGCGAAGGGCGCGGTGACCCAGTCGAGTCTCCCGAACGGAAGATCCTGATGTCCCTTCGGATGCGGATCTGAAGGTCGCGGCATCGGATCCGAGTCGCCTGGCGATCCGCCCGGCGATGCTGCCGTCATGCCACCATCATCTTCCCAACGGCTGATTGGTTCGTTGGGAGAGCCAGACTCCTGCATGGAACCATCCTCGTGCGGGCCAGTACCTGGGAACATTTCGTCCACACTTCAGGAGATGTGTGGAAACATCGTGCGGCGGCGCTGGCGCTCTTGTGCAATCCAGAGTGCTTGCAACGACTCGTGCCGCAGTTGCTTCTGTGCTTCGAGCCAGTTGCTGAGCGTTCGGCCAGGCATCCTCCCGCTGGCCTCGAACAGTCGATAAGCACGGTCTCTGATGTCGATGTTGGACGGCTGAGCCGTGTACGCGGGCGTGTCCAGCAGCATCTGGCCGTGTCTGGTGAAGTCGGGCTTGACGAGTTGCATCAACATTTGAATGTACTCCTTCAGTTCCGTGTGTGAGCCAAGCCGGGTGGCACGGTGCCAGCGGATACCGGCAGGGCTTGACCCAGACGGCGACTCCAAACTCCTGTATGCGTGGTGTCGCGGCTCAACGCGCTTGCGACGGACGCGATCAGGAGCGCGGTGAGATCCCCGTGTTCAGGTCGGTCATCTTGAGCTGCTTCTCGGCTTCGAGCCAATCGGCTTCCGGACTCCCGATCGCTTCACCACGTGATTCATGGATGGCGTAGGCCCGTTCGCGGATTGCCTGCTGATCAGCAACTCGGCGTCCAGTACCTGTCTCGGCACGATGTGCGTCGGAATTGGCTGAGTGCGTGTTCTGTGCGTTCTTGTGTTTCATGGTGACAGTCCTTCTGTGGATGCTCCTGACTCGACGGCCAGCGGTTGACCGTCCAACACCGCCCGGAGCGATGTCTCGCTCCGGGCGGCTCTCCTCGACTCTCCCTCGGGTGCGGCGCTTCTCCCCAAACCGCTCTCAGGAGGGGACCCTGGTGAGCGTCATCTTTGTGTCGTAGCGGTCGTGGACGGTCTGATTCCACTGGCGGTCACCCCAGTCGGGCTCGGTGTCGTCGCCGAGCGTCGGCAGCGCAGCCACCTCGTCGTGAGACATCTTCATGATGCGACCTTTCCCCATTTGCTCGACAGCAGACATGGGCACGACCAGTCGCCCTCGCTCGGTCGTGATGATCGCGTAGATCACCTGGCAGCTGCTCGGCTCCACGATCAGGTCGGATATCTCGCCAACCTTCTGTCCACCCTCGCACTGCACGTTTGTCCCGATCAGCTCTGTTGCCCGCAGGATTCGGGAGTGCCGCGTTGCAGCCTCCTGAGCGCCGACTCCGCGAGCCGCCCAGGCCGAGTCAGCCTCGAGTGGCCACTTGTCATCATCGAAACCGGATCGACCCGCAAACTCGTCATCGCTGAGGTTGACCAGTATGCGACCGTCCACCGGTGCGTCGAGCATGCGAGCGGGGAGCGCGTAACGAGCTTCATTGAAGCCCAGGAATCCGCCCCGCCGGAGCACGCCATAGACGACATGATTTGACTCGGGGTCGAGCACGAGGTCGTCGATGTCGCCGACATGCTGGTTCGTCGCGTTTCGGGCCGAAGCGTTCATCATGTCGGTGGCTCGGACGAGGGAGTAACGATCGGAGTCTGAGGCCGCCCCGACCCGGCGTGCGTCTCTCGCGTTCCTCTCTGTGCTGTACGTCGACTGCATCCCCAGGATGTTGCCATCAGACATGTCGATCACCACGTCGCGGACCGCGGTGTCATCGAGCACACACGTGACAATCGCGAACACCGCCGTCGTGGAGCCGCTGGAAGTGTCCTTTCCAGACCGCGACGAGTCGGTGCCCGATGGTTTAGCAGCCGACTTCTCGCCGCTCTTTGTGGCCGGCTCCCCTCGTTCGGGCTTCTTGGCTGGCTGCGCGGATACGTCCGCAGTCGTCCACACCGCGCTGGCGCCGTTCGCACTGGTCATAAACAGCTGCTTGTCCATCGTGAGATGCACACCAATGGCGGTTCCACCGGTGTGCTTCTCGGCGAGCGAGATGGCTCTGTCCAGTTTCGTATCCATGTGAGCGGCCTGCTCGGCGATGCGCAGCAGGTTCCTCGGCGGCTCGTGCCACGGCTGACCGAGCGCAGTGCAAGACACAGCGAGCTGCGCAAGCACGAAGGCAGCCGCCATACTGGGTGTCGTCCATATCATTCTGATTCTCCTTATTGTCCGGTCACGTGTCGCCAAATCGGGTTGACCGCTTATCAACGCTCGTATTGGCGTCTGTGACCTTGAAAGGTGGGCCGAAAGCCTCCAAAGATCGCCCGGAGCGATCTCTCGCCCCGGGCGACTCTCCTCAATCCTCAGTCGGGGAGCCATGAATCAGCGCGTCGTCTGACTCCCGGGCTTATCCCGGTCTCCGGACTTCTTGTCCGTCTCGGGCTTCTTCTCCTGCCCGGGCTTCTGCCCTGCACCCTGACCGGACGACGGTCGCTTCTCGTCGGGCTTCGGCTTGTTCTCGTTCGCCATGGTGTGGCTCCTTCTTTGAATGCGCGGGGGCAGGCGCCCCGGCGCGGGGCTCATCCGTGGTGTGCGGCGCACAAGCGTCGTACAGTGGATGGTGATCTGATCAGGCCAGAACCTTATGGACGGCCGACTCGTTCACCGTGGTCGCGAGTGCTGCGAGCCGCGAACTCGATGCCGTCTCCTCGTCGATCGTCTGCTTCAGGAGAGTGCCGGCCTTGTCCTGCTTGAGAGAGCTCGCCCAGCCGTGGGCGGCCTGATAGCGAGCGATCTCATTCTGCTGGATGGCCTGAGCCATCGCAACGAGCGACGCGTCACGTACGTTGATTTCGGCATCGCTGTCGGCGGCGTCTCGGCAGTCGCGGAGCAGGCCATCGACGCAGCCGCACCGCATGGAGTCCGGCTTAGATCCGATGGCCTTGAAGACCTCATCCAGGCGTGTTGCGTGGGTCCGTGTCTCCGCAGCAGCAGCTTCGAGTTCCTTCCGAACGGCCGGCGAGGTCGCGGCCCCCGCCATCTTGTTCAGGGTGTCCAGACTCTCGGTCTCAAGGCCGTACAGCGTGTTGAGCTGGTTCTGAAAAAGGTCATTCAGGTTCTGAGTCTTTCTGATGACGAGCCCCATGGTGTGGTCCTTTCGTTCATGGGTGATGTCAGGACGCGTCGGGCTCACGCTGAGCCGGCTCGTCTGAATCGCCCTTGTTCCTCTTTTCAAAGAACACGGGCAAGGCGTTTCGAAGGAATGTGGCCAGTTCCTCTCTCTCGGGGCCGAGCAGGTGATCGCACGCGGTGAGTACCGCTTGGATCATCGAGTCGAGATACAACTGCCGATCTGCTTGATCGACCTCGATGACGCTCGCCGCGTCGCAGATGACCGCCGCGACCACAGTCGGGTCAGTGCCTTCTCTGCTCGACGCGTACCGCGCGACCGCGTGCATCGCCATCTGAAGCATGTCGGCTCTCGTCCACGCTACGGCAGCGTGCACGCCCTCTACGACTGAAGCGACGACGGCCTTCATTTCCGAAGAGTCCAAAGGGATATCGATGGTGTTCGCCTCAAGGACCTCGCCACACATGGCCCGGACTCGTTCGGTATCGACGGCCTGCATCGCCAACAGCGTCTGGTCTCGCACTGTGATCGCAAGGGGTGAGAGCACGGTCTGTGTCAAGTGAACTTGCCGCCGATCCGTGGGAGCGTCCATCACGCCCCGAGATCGGACACATGCCATGTGTCCAAAGAGAAGGATCGCACAAGCATCGCTCCGCGGGTATCGGGTCAACCACGGAGACGTGGGATCCGAACCCCAGTATGCGGCGGCTCATCAAGACGCGTTCACGAATGGCCCGGTGCACCCGCGGCGGGGCCCGTGCCGACTGAGCAGGGCACGTGGGGATGCTGAGGCCGGTGTAGAAGGCGCACGGATCACATCATGAAGTGATAAAGCAGTGAAGATCGAACAGCGGTCCGCGCTCCACCATCGGGTGAGGCGCGGACAGTCGCGGCCGCGCATCACCGAGGGGACACTCGTCATCGAGATCGTTCGGGGGTCAGTCGTGGAGCGTCGTGATCCCTTCTCGGATCGCGTACTTCGTGACCGCAGAGACACTGTGCAGGCCGAGCTTTCGCATCAGATTTGTGCGGTGCGTCTCCGCGGTCTTGATGGAGGTCCCGAGGCGAGTGCCGATGTCCTTGGAGGTCACGCCTTCGGCGATCAACTGTAGCACCTCACGCTCTTTCGGCGTGAGGACATCCGGCGGTGGAAAGCCGACGCCGTCGAGCGCGGGGCCGCACCCGCGCTCTATCTGAGGGGGTGTGACAAGAACATGGACCACGTCAGAGGTGACGTAGGTGCGACCCTGCTTCACCGCGTCAATGGCACGAAGCAGTTCATCCGATTCGCAGGTCTTGAGAAGATACCCCTTGCCACCCGCATCGAAGAAGCTCGTCACATACCTGCTGTCGGCGTGCACAGTGAGTGCAACGAGACCGATCGCAGGATCCTGTTGGTGAATCCGACGCACGGCTTCGATGCCGTTCATCTCCGGCATCCCGATGTCGAGCAGGATGATGTCGGGGACGTGCCTGGCCGATAGCTCGATGGCGCCCCGGCCGTCCTCCGCTTCCGCAACAACCACGATCCCGTCCTGTTGTTCCAGGAACGAGCGGATCCCGGCCCGGAGCATTGCGTGGTCATCCACAAGCATGACCGTCGTGCGACTACGCATTGTCTCGCGCCTTTCCGTCGGCGTCAGATGATCGCCCAAGCGTGATGATCGCTTGCGTGCCCTCGCCCGGTGCAGTGAGGATCTCGAACGTGCCTCCAACGGCACGGATCTGCTGCTCGATACTCAGCAGCCCGTACCCGGGGAACGGCTGCGCTCCGTCGGTGCTCGAGTGATCCTCCACACAGTCAATCCCGGGGCCGTCATCGCAGACCTCGAGCCAGCATCCGCCGTCACCAGTGCTTGAACGGAGAACAACGCGAGCGCCGGGAGCATGCTTGACGGCGTTGTTCGCTAACTCGCGAAGTGCACGAAACGCGATGGTGCGCACCTCGGATGAGAGCTGAGGCTCCAAGCCGTCATCCTCGCAAGATACCGTCGATCCATGGCTGCTTTGGAGATGATCGGCCAGCCACTGTATCGCGGGGAGTAGTCCCAGGTCCTCCAGCACCGGCGGGCTGAAGTTGGAAGTGAGCTCGTGTAGCAGGTGTATGACCCGATCGATATCCGCAACTGTGTCGACCGGCTGCGGGGGCTCCCTGCCGTCCCGAGCGTCCGCCAACTGCCGGCGCACCTGAACGAGCAACTGTGAAACACGATCGTGCAACGCGCGGCCGAGCCGCCGACGCTCGCGTTCTTCGATCAGTGTCTGTCGGACAAGGAGCCGGCGTGTGTAACTTCGCGGGTCGTTGGCGATACCGCCCGGCGAGGGCGGTGACGCTGCCATGACGACACAGTGTATTCGGCCGGGTGTCGCCAACTCGCTCACGCTCGTAACTCGAACAAGGTATCTCTTAATTCCGCTGGAAACATGGTGGCCTATGCACGCCGTGCGCGGATCCGGTGCACACAGCACCGCAGCTAACGCGTCGCCATCATCGAGCCGGGCGAGCCACTCGGACAGTGGCGGCAACGCGGACGGGTCGTCGGGATCTGCAAACAGTCTGTGCCACGGCGCGTTTGCCGCCAAGATCCCGTCGGAGTCGTCAGCGAGCAGCGCGGGGTTGTCGAACGCATTCAGCATGCCGCGCGCGACGGCGATGCCTCTGTTCGTGTCATGATGCTGCGCCCGGACGGTCGCCATGGCAGACACCTCGTCTTTCTGTCCCATCGTACGCGGCGGCAATAGCCCGGCTGCCGGTATCTCCGCCGCTACAGGCAACATCGGGGTGTTGCCTCCCCATTGGCTCTGGTACTCGTGCACAGATGCAGCGTGCATGATGCCCGGGATCAGTGCGTCACCCGATGGTCGTGGCTTGCGTCACAGGAGATGCTGTGAGGGCCTGTGCAGCGGGCTGGACGGCCATCGGAGCGCCGAATTCGCCGAGAGGACCTTTCCCGTGTCTTCTGCCCGGTTCAGTCCAGTCCGAACTAGGAGTAGAAGCCCATGAGCGAGAAAAGTGTCTTCAGCAAGGGGTCCGCGTTGGCGATCGTGCGGCCTGTGTGTCTGGTCCTCGGATGTGTCTCGATCGCGGCCTCGATCGTGATCTGGAACATCGCGAAGGACCCGGATCCGGCCCACGGTGAGCGATTTGGCATCTTCGTCGGACTCTGGGCCCCGACCTTCTTCATCCTCGCCGCGCAGTTTCGACGAGAGCCGTCTGCATAGGCTGGCCTTCCGCTCGGGACTCACGGTCTAGTAGCGTTCCATGACGGCAAGACTGTTCAGCCGCTATTTGACGCGCAGATCAGCCCGTGAGCGAAAGGCTCGATTATGAACGCCGACGCGCTCATCCAGCTTTGGGACAGGTTTCGGACGAGCCTTTGGTTTCTTCCCGCGATCATGGTGTCCGGAGCACTGGGGCTTGCAGCAGCAACGCCGTTCATCGAAGGCTTGATGCCAGACGCATGGGCGGACAGGATTGTGCTCGTATTCTCTGGTCGAGCGGACGGCGCCCGCGCGGTGCTCACCACGATCGCTACAGCGACGATCGGCGTCGCCGGCGTTCTGTTCTCGATGACGATCGTCTCGCTTCAACTTGCCTCGTCGCAGTTCGGGCCGAGGCTCCTTCGGACCTTTCTCCGAGATCGCAGCAACCAACTCGTTCTGGGCACCTTCCTTGGGACGTTCCTGTACTGCATCGTCGTCTTGCCAAGCTTTGATACATCGGATGATTCCCAGTCTGGACCGAATATCGCGGTCACGATCGCTGCATTGCTCGCCATGGCGAGCCTCGCGATGCTTGTGTACTTCATCGACCATGTTGCGCAGTCCATCCATGTGGACGCGGTCATCAACTCGGTGAGTGAAGAGCTCGGGTCGGTTATCGACGAGCTCTATCCGGAAAACATCGGCGGGGATCAGGACGAGCCAGTCGCACAGGGACACGAGGCTCTGCTGCACGACGGGGAGCTGATCAACGTGCTCTCGGAGAAATCCGGCTACATCCGATTCTTGAATGGCGATCAAGTGCTCAAGTGTGCGAAGCAACACAACCTGTTTGTGCGTATCGAACTTGTGCCGGGTGCATTCGTGATGCACGGCGAGTGTCTCGCCACGGTTTGGGCCAGGACATCTGTGCCCGCTGCCGTGACAGATGCGCTGAAGTCAGCGTTCGTGCTTGGCGCGCACCGTACCGCGTTGCAAGACATCCTCTTCGCTTTCGAGCAGATCTCTGAGGTCGCGATGAGGGCGATGTCGCCGGGCATCAATGACCCGACGACTGCTGTGCACTGCGTCGATCGGATCGGATCCGGCATTACCAGACTTGTCGGCCGTGACATCCCATCGAAGTGGAGGCTGGATTCGGAAGGTGTCGTTCGGATCGAGACTGAGTCAGTAGCGCTTCCTGCAATCCTCGAGTCCACCGTCATCGCCGTGAGCAGGACTGCCGGTGTGCATCTACCGGTATGGCTCCGTCTTCTCGATGTGCTTCGAATCGCAGCCCGGCGCGCCATGCGACCCGGCGACTCAGAGATCCTGCGGGCGTGCGCGAGTCGGCTCGCCGAACACGGTGATGCAGAGATGGGCTGTGATGGCGACCGCGATCGGCTCCGGGTGGCTGCGAGTTGGACCCTGCAAGCCGGACAATCCGCGTGACTTTGATTCGTTCAGCTTCTCGCCGAGCGATTTGGCATTTTCGTCGGACTCGGGCCCCGACGTTCTTTATCCTTGCCTCGCAGTTTCGACGAGAGCCGTCTGCGCAGGCTGGGTGAGCACAGGGCTGGGGTATGTGCCGTCCCGCTGCACAGGCCACGCCATGTCGCCGCTCCATCTGCCACCGGTCGGGTCTCCGGTGATGCACGATACGTTTCTCAGGTGTTCACCCGATCGACAGGCCGACGCGACATGGGAAAGTGCGAAGAGGTACCCATGCCGAGGGGATCGTGATGAACGTCCTGTTGATCTACCCGCACTGCCCTGACACGTTCTGGAACTTTGCGCACATCCTCCGATTCGTCGGCAAGAACGCAGCGTTCCCACCGCTGGGGCTGCTGACCGTTGCCGCGATGCTCCCGAAGGAATGGACGCTGAGGTTGATTGACCTCAACGCTCGCCGTTTGGACGACGAAGAACTCGCTTGGGCAGATGTAGTGTTTGTCTCGCCGATGATTGTCCAAGAGGCCTCCGCTCGACAGGTGATCGACCACGCGCAACGGATGGGCAAGACCGTGGTCTTGGGTGGACCGCTGGTCACAACAGCCGCGGAGCGGTTCCCCGAGCCTGACGCCTGCGTGATCGGGGAGGCCGAAGACTGTATCGGTGACCTTGTGGCGGACCTCGAGGCAGGGACACTGCAACCGGTCTACCGCGCGGAGGGGCGCCCTGATATCAGCAGGACACCGATCCCGCGATGGGACCTGTTCGATCACCTCGCCTACCTTGTCGTGGCCGTGCAGTGCTCACGCGGGTGCTCATTCGACTGTGAGTTCTGCGATATCACCGCCATCTACGGTCGCGTTCCTCGTGTCAAGGCGCCCGAGCAACTCGTCGCCGAACTCGATGCGGTGCTCGCGAGGGGCTGGCGCGGTTCGATCGTCATAGTCGATGACAACTTCATAGGAAACCGCGCCAAGGCCAAACGCGTGCTCCGTGCGATCATCGACTGGCGTGCCGCTCGGCATGCTCGGAACACCTTCATCATGGAAGCCTCGATCAATCTGGTAGACGATCCGGAGCTGCTGTCTCTTATGGTTGAAGCCGGCTTCAAGCAGTTCTTCATAGGCATCGAGACACCGTCCGAGGACGGTCTCAAGGAGTGCCGCAAGGTGCAGAACTCGAATCGGGATCTCGCCGAGGCCGTTCGAACGATACACCGCGCGGGGATCGAGGTGATGGCGGGCTTCATCGTCGGATTCGACGCTGACCGTCCCGAGATTTTTGCTGCACAGAAGCGGTTCATCCAAGAGGCGGGCGTGGTCACCGCGATGGTGGGTCTGCTCACGGCCCTGCCCGGCACTCGGCTCTTCTCCCGACTCTCGGTGGAGGGGCGACTGATCGGCCAGTCGACAGGCAACAACCTCGATGCCACGCTGAACTTTGAGCCCGTGCTCGATCGGGGACTACTCATCGATGGCTATCGAGCGCTCGTCAAGGAGCTGTACAGCCCCAACAGGTACTACCGGCGTATTCAGGCGTTCCTTCGGAGCTACCAGCCGTCAATGGTGGCGGGACGTGTGACCAAATCAGATCTGCGTGCATTCGTGTCGTCGCTCCGACAATTGGGTGTCGCGCAGCCCGGACGGCGGCATTACTGGCGTCTGATCATCGGCGCGATCCTGCGCGGCCCGCAAGCGTTGTCACAGGCCGTTGAACTGGCGATCCGCGGATATCACTTCCGGATGATCGCGGAGGCTATCTAACTGTGAAAGTTGCGGTTGACGCTCCAGAGACTCCCATATCTACCGCGCCGCCCTTCTACCCACGTCCCCGCGAACATATGTTCCTGAAGAAGTAACCGCGGCAGATCCGGGTTCCGGACCGTCTCGCCCACGCGCGGGTGGAAGCACGCCGGGGGCCAGAGGACCACGTCGTCGTGCTCGAGCATGATCCGGGCGACGAGGCCGGGGCCGACCTGATCACCGACGTACCGCCGTTCGAAGAAGGACCCCTCGATCGCGTTGACGGCCCGCCACGCGGCGGAGTGGTTGGGGACGAATCCCATCGCCGCGTTCGAGATGATCTCGCGCTGCTCGCACGCGGCCCAAGCAGCAACGCCGGGCGGGCAGCAGGCGTCGAGCGGGCGGACGGGCTTGATGTCGGTGTCGAGGTAAACGCCGCCGACGCGGGCCATGAGTTTGAGGCGGAGGATATTGGTCAGATCGAGGCTTCCGACGCAGCCGCGGCTGCTTCCTTCGCCCAACTCGTGTGGTACAGATGAACACCGCGCGGCTGCGGGCTGCCCAGCGGCCGATCGCCGCGGGCTCGGAAGACGCCCCGGGGGAGGATCGGGACGCGGCGGGCTCGGAAGCGGGTGTCCATCAGGATGCCGCCGACGGAGCGGATGACGCTGGAGGCGCCGTAGCGGTGCAGGCGTTCGCGGGCGAGTTGGAGGCAGTCGGCGAGTGCGGGCATGCCGGGCGGGCCGCCGAAGAGGGAGTTGCAGAGCAGGTCGAACTTCGGCGCGAGCCTGACGCCGAAGCCGCGGTCGTACGGCGCGAGGACGTCGAACGCGCCAGGCGACAGGTCGTAGTCGAGGTCCATGTAGACGCCGCCGCAGCGGAAGATGATCTCGACGCGGGCCATGTCGCTGAGGGCGGCATAGGCGACGGGCTTCTCGCAGTGATGCACCCAACGCCAGAGATCGCGGTCGCTTACCCACGGGCGGAGACGATCTTCGGTCCACAGCTCGAACCGCCAGCCGGGCAGTGCTGCCCGGTGCCGCTCGCGGAGCGCGGCAAGATCACGCGGGAGCGGGCCACCGAGCCAGATCTGGTGGACGACCTTCGGCCAGTTCACCGTGGGGCTCCCCGCAGTTCCGCGGAGGAGATCTCGCAGGCGCCGTCTTCCTGCCACATCGCGTGCGGGACGACACAGAGGTCCGGATGGTTTGCGTCGAGCACGCGCTGGAGGAACCCGTCGCCCACCGAGTCGTTGGCCATGCGGTGGCCGCGGATGGAGGCGCCGAGCTCGTCGACCAGGCGGCACGTCAGGACGTGACCCGGGACGGCTCCGATGAGCGTCGCGGCGAACGGCATCTCGGGCCAGTACACCGGTTTGTCTTCGAGGCTCCGGGGTCGGGCGGCGACGAAGAACCGCTGGTGCTCGCACCACCACCCGAGGCCGCGGGCCGGCGTGATGACGCGGTGGTCGACGAACACGCCGCCGTGCCGCCATAAGGCCTCGTAGCCGAGAGCGAGGCGTCGCTCTTCGGCCGAGCCGATGTCGCCGAAGAGGCACGGCGACTGCGGATCAATGCGGCGGATCTCGAACCCGGGGGCTTCGAAGCCGTAGCCATCGCCGACGGTGTGGATGATGCGGGGGATCATGGTGCTCCTCACAGGCCCTTGAGCCCCTGGTCGCCGGAACTTCCGGGGTAGCTGTCTCCGCTCGATTCGAGCGTGACCTCGGTGCCGACGATGGTGCCGCTGGGAAGCGTGGTTAGCGTGTGCGTGAACGAGTCGGAACTCGTGCCGATGGTGACGGTGGTGTCTTTGAGCGTTCCTTCGGAGCCGATCGTCAGCGTTTCGGTGAAGCTGTCGCTCGGCGACTCGACCGATGAACTCTCGCTGCTGGATTCGGAACTCGATGCGCTTGAGCCGCTGCTGTCCATCGACGAGTCCATGCTGGACTGGTCGGAGCTCTGATCGGACGATCCTCCGCCGGAAGATCCACCGCCGGAAGATCCACCGCCGGACGATCCGCCGCCGGACGATCCGCCCGACGAGCCGTCTGATGACTCGCCGGACGAGCCGCCGGAAGACTGCGAGCCGTCCGTCGACGGGGCCGAGGACACCTCGGTGGAGCCGCCGCTCTCGGACGCGGAAGAACTGTCCGGCGTGCCGCTGTCGCTCGCGAACGCATCCGTGGTGTAGAACGTCAGCGTCGGTGTGCCTTCGGGGCCCGTTGTGAAAATCACGTCGCCGGTCGTCGAATAGCTCTCGGGGTTCGAACTCGGCGTGCTGCTGACTGGTGTTTCGTACGATGACGATTCGGGCGTGGGCGTCGAGTAGTCGCTCGACCCACCTCCCTGCGGGGCGCGGCCAGTGGCCCAAACGGGGATATAGAGGTAGTACCGTGTAGGCTCGCTCATTTGGCAGCCTCCCGGCCGGCGTCAACCGGCGTGTACCAGCCCTGCGTGTTGATCGGCTTCGAGCACTCGGCGCTCACTGCAGCGATCGCGTTCTGGTACGGCATCCGCTCGAACACACTCAGCCCGCTGCCGGGCGAGCAGTTCACCACGCGGAAACGGTGCTTCTCGAAGTGCGGCAGCAGCGCCTCGAAGCGTCGGCTCAGCGAGTCGTAGAGCACGTTGTTGTGCCGGATCGCGGCGGCCTCGCGGGTCTCGTCGAAGGCGTACTTGTGATCCACCGTCATGCGGAAGTCGCAGCCCAGCAGGTAGACCGTCCGGAACCCGAGATGGTGCAGCAGCCGCAGCGCGACGAGCATCACGCTCCGCTTGCCCTTGATGCCGAGCGAGTCGGTGGACTTCGGGTCGTTGCCCCACGGCACCGTGTCGCCGGTCAGGAAACGCTCATGATCGAAGTGATTGCTCCGCCTGAAGAACAGCACGCTCGGCATCTGCGCGACCCGGTACGCGCTGTCCCGCATCGTGCCGTCGCTGGCCTGAATGCGGAGCTTGCGGCCCCAGTGGCAGACCGGGACAAACTTCAGCACGCCCGGATCCTTCCACCCCGTATCGATGAACCGGCCGGGATCATCGACGCACGTCCACAGCGTCGGGCGGTGGACCGTCCAGGAGTTGTTGACGCCCATCGACACGATGCCGCGGCGGTCAAGCTGCGTGAGATCGAGGTCGTTCAGCGACGGGCCCGACAACACGAGGAACGCCGAGCGGCCCTTGTAGAACCCCCCGAGCGAGATCGAGTCGAAGTCCGCGGTGTAGAGCCGCAGCCCGTTGCGGGCCGGGGCCCGGTTCTTGAGGCCGCGCTGGAGCGCGACGATGTCGGACTGGTTGGGGCTGTTCACTTGAACTTCCCCGTGATGTATCTGCCGCCCGCCTTCGTGGCGTTGACGACGCCGACACGACCGATCACATCGACCCACCAGGAGAGCGGGCGGACGGTTGGGTGCAGGTTCTCGCCGCGCACGGTGATCCGGCTCGGACGCGTGCAGATCGAGAAGCAGAACCACGCCCGCGGCCGGGCGACGCGCTTCATCTCCGTCAGCACCGGGACCACATCCTCGATCAGCAGGTGCTCGAGCGCGTCGAAGCTGGTGACGACATCCGCTACACCCTCAACGAGTCCCGTGTCGTGCATCGGCTTCTTGATGTCGGCCTCGGGGAAGGCAAAGTCCACGCCGACGCCGTCGATGCCGTGCCGGCGGAGGTCGGTGATGAAGTCGTTGCGGCCGCAGCCAAAGTCGGCAACGAACCGCGGCTTCCACCGCTTAACGATCCCAATGGCCGCTCGCCCGTGGTTCGATGCGCCGTACCGCGACCCCGAACGCCCGGCGAGTTCGACGTACTTGCTTCGCTCGTGCGCTCGACGTTCGGCGAGGTCGGTGCTCATCCACCACCTCCCGCAGCATTGACGTTGAGCTTGCGGTCCCCGTCGGCGGGGTCGGCGATCTCGACGCAGCTCATCGCCTCGAACACCCAGACGGGCTGGCCTTTGGTGTCGCGTTCGCAGGTGAGCTGCACCGTGACCCCGGGCGGCACGGGCGCGAGCCTCGGCTCGAGCGAACGCGCCGGCGGACAGTCCGGCAGTACGCCCGGCAGGTCGCACACCGGCCCGAGGCCCAGTAGCCTCTCGAACCCCTCGCCAGGCACAGAATCGTCGCAGTGGTGCGCCTCGAAGCGGTTGATGGCCATGCGGGCCGGGTCTTCGCCGCCGCCTTGACCGCGGGAAGACAACCCCTCGGGCACCTCGACGTACCGCAGGTAGTCGGCGCTGCCGGCGTCGCCCTCGAGCCGCGCCTCCGCCCACGGGTACCGCCAGCGGTTCGATTCGCCGGGGATCGGCTGCGCCTCGCCGAGCACCGCGGGCACGCGGGCCAGCGACGGCCGACCGAGTTCGATCACCGCCCACTTCTCGCCGGTGCCCTCCTCCTTCCAGAGGATGGGCGCGCCGCCGAGCGGCGTCGAGGCGAGCAGCGTCTCCTCGGCCTTGAGTTCGCACGTCTCGTCGGCGTCGTTTTGCACGGTGATCCGAGCGGCGGTGACGCCGTGCAGCACGCAGCGGCCGATCTCGCCGGCACGGATGGGTTCGACCGCTACTACGAACGACAGCGGCGGCGAGTCTTCCGTCGCGACCTCGGCCGTGAGCGGAGTCCGTCCCTGAAACGTCCGTTCCTGATCGTCCTCGCCCGGCTCGACCAGCACGCCCGTGATCGCGAGCGCGTGGTGGGCGGGCAGGTCATCGGGCGAGTCGTTGCGGACGAGCACTATGCCGCGCTGGTTCGGATCGCGCCCAGGGTCGGCGATCGCGTTCCGCTCGCTCGCGCGGTTGGCGATCGCCGCATCGACGAACGCGTTGTACGCGGTCGCGGGAATGCGGAGCGGTTCACCGGTGCGGACCTTGCGGAGGGCGTCGCCCATCTTCATCCCATCTCGATGATGTCGCCAGCCGACTCGGGTGATTTGTCCGGTGTTGGCTGAGCGAGGTCTTTCTTGCCGCGGATGGAGTTCAGCGGGGGAAGCTCACCAAACCGTTGCTCGTACTGGTGAATCGCCGAGTATTCAGCGGTCGTCGCAGGCGTCTTGCCATCCGGAGCGGTGAAAATGGTTGGCATCGCAGTGCCTGCGACGGTCATGTAGGACATCCGCAACCCGTCGATCGGCCAGGTCTTGTCGTGCCCATCTGCGAAGTACTTCACAGCGGCGCCATGCTTTCGTTTGCGACCTTTGTTTTTGAAGCTGTTCACGAGTACGCGGTAGCGTGAACTTTGACGGCGTTTGATGTCCGTCTCGCCGATATACAAAATGCCGTCATCATCAGTGCCCGTGGCACGTTTGATTGAAACCGGTTTACCGTCGCGATAGGCCTGGACTCGGTAGATGATCTGGCCATCTGGATGCCTCTTGTCCTCTTGAGGGTCTATTGGATCCGCCCACGCACCGCGAGCTTTGCCTACTGGTTTGATGATTCGTTTTGCCATGTCTGTCTCCTTTACCGACTGTTGTAGCTTTCTATTACTGATCTCCTGTCCTTACTTCCTTCTTGGGTATCGACATTTTTTCAAATCCCCAATCCTCCGAAGTTGCCCTGGTCGTAGACCCGCTCGACGTACGCCGCGACGGGGCGTTTCACGATCGTGTTCGCGCTCGTGTCCTCCTGATCCGCGTAGCGGACCCAGAGGTACTCCCACCCCTTCTTGGCGATGCCGTTGATCGAGCCGACGGACAGCCCGGTCACGTTCGGGCTCGCGGCGAAGCGGAACGTGATCTCCCAGTCGTCGTCGGGGCCGGTGCCACGTCGGGCCCCGGTCGCCCCGAGGAACAGCACCTCGCCCGCGGCGAACCCGCGGAACCCACCGCTGTTGACCTTGCCGGTGAGGCTGAAGAGCGCGCTCTTGTACGAGTTCGTCACCGCCGCGGCCGGCAGGTAGTGCGTCTCGCTGAATTGGTAGATCGGCACGGTGATGTCCACGCCCTCGACCGCGTCCTGCGTGACGCCGATCGCGCCCTGAAAGTCGGGAGCCGTGGTGCCGCTCGCGGCGTAGGTGCCGACCGTCTGCTTGCTCTGCGTAATGTGCTGCGTGCCGCCGCCGGTGTCGAAGGCGAATGTGCTCTCGCCCGTCTGCGGCGGCGTGGATTGCTGCTGCGAGTCGGGCGCATACCGCACCGTCGCGTCCCACAGTTCGTGCCCGATGGGCTCGATCGTCACCGACTGCCTCGGCATGCCGTCGTAGGTTGCCGGGCTGGTCGTTTCGGTCTGCGACCGCGCGGTCATGTCGCTGTCGGTGCCGCGGACCGTGTAGACAAGTTCCGCCGACGGGTTGTCGCCCGTCGTCGATCGGCGGCTCTCGAGTTTCTCGGTGACGGTCACGGACACGCGAACGGTCTCCTCACGTAAACAACAGCCCGCCCGACTGCGCGGAGTCGGCCAGACGGCGGGTGTTCTTGGCGGTCTGTTCGGTTGCCTTGGCGGTGCGCTCGGCGGTGTCGTCGCCGGCGGCGAGGCTCTGCACCGCCAGCGCGTTGAACGTGCCCCGGACGGCCACGCCCCGCTCGATCGCGGCTCCGAGCCCGGCGAGCCCTTCCTGGAGCCGGCCGATCAGGTCGCGCGGGACATTGCCGGCCGCCTCATCACTCGACTCGTCCTGTTCCTCACGCCGGCGACGGGCTTCGGCGATGGCTTCGTCCAGCTCCGCACGGGCCTCATCCAGCTTCCGCTGCGTCTCGGCGATGTCCGCGTCGGTGCCCGACCGCAGCGCGTCCTGCGCCTCCTCGAACCGCCGACCGATCTCCGCGAGCGTGTCCTCGTTGAGTTCCGACGCGTCGTCGCGTTCCCGCTGGCGACGCGACTCGCGGCCGGCCAGATCGCGGCGGGTGTTCGCATCGATCTCAGACAGCTTCGCGTCGAGCTGCTCATCGACCGCCCGCTTGGCGGCTTCCACGTCCAAGCCGCTGTCGAACAGGCCTTGGATCTCGAGCATCCGCTTGGCCACGAACGACGACGCCGACTGCCAAACCTTCTGAAACCTGCTCGTGAACCGTGTCCACGTCTTCGATAGGAACGAGGTCGTCTCGATCCATGCGACTTCGAGCGCGTGAAACACGGTCTGTGCGACCGCAAGCGCGCCGTACCACATCTTCTGGGCCGTGGTGATGAAGAAGTTGCGAGCGCCGAGCCAGACCTCGTTGAGCGCCGCGACGCCGCGTTTCCACGCGACCTGAAGCCCGAGCCAGAGGATCTGAGCGGCAAGTTGGATATCGCCCGCCGCGAGGGCATCGGCGATGCCGCCGGCGACCTTGCCCACGAACGCCCGCAACTGGCCGAACCGCTCGCTCAGCCACGCGATCGCCTCGCCACCCGCACCGGTGTAATAGAGGATGGCGACGCCGAGGGCCGCGACGCCCGCAATCACCAGCCCGATGGGCGAGACCAGCGCCCCGAGGACCGTGCCGATCACACCGATCGCCGTGCCTGCCGCAGACGCGATGGCTGCGAGCGACCCGAGCACCGCGCCGATCCCGACGATCGCGGTGCCGGCGATCACGAGGGCGACCCCGACGCCGAGCACGATCGCGGTGATCTTCGCGATGGTCGCGACCGGCTCGCGGTTCTGGTTGACGACCTGCGTGATATAGCCGGCGACGCGGGCCAGAGCATCCGCGACCTTGCGCACCGGACCCTCGATCGCCTCGCCGATGGCGATGGCGATGCCCTCGACCGCCGACAGCAGCTTGCGGAACGCGCCGCCGATGCCGGCGTCCATCTCCTCCGCAGTCTGCACCGCGATCCCGGCCGCGTCGCGGATCTCGTCGCGCAGGGTGTCGAACGCGGTGCCCGACGACGCGAGCTTCAGCGCCGCCGCCTGCCCGCGCCCGAAGAGCATCTCGAAGATCGACAACCGCTCCGCAGTGCCGAGCCCCTGCGTCGCCTTCGCCAGGTCGTTGATGATGTCGGCGAGCGGGCGGAGGTTGCCCGAGGCATCGATCGCCTCGACGCCGAACCGCCGCAGCTCGTCTTGTGCCGCTGACGAAGACAGGTTCTTGTACGCGCGGGCCAGCGCGTTGCCCGCGAGGCTCCCCTTGATGCCGTTGTTGGCGAGGATGCCGATCACATCGGGCAGCGGGTGCTGCTCGACCGACTGGCCGTCCACCGACGCCTTCGCGGGCCCGGCAGCGTTCTCAGCGAGCGCCTGGTCGAGGTCGGGGGTGTTGGAGTCGGTGCCTGCCACGGTGTCTATATCTGCGCGAAGTCAGGAATGTGTCGCACGCTCCACGAGCGGAGCACGCCATCACCTACCAACTACGCCGAAGAGCTTCAAAGTGGCGGACATCTTCAAGATCAACAAGCTGCCGAAGCATCGGGGAACCGTCTGATTTGGCAATGTATGGCGCCAAGGGCCTGGAAAATCACGGGCCAAGGCTCACAACAACTAGCCGCGCGGCCGGCGCTGTCCACATCAATTCAGCCGCGCGCCCGACCGCCTCAGCTCTCTGCCGGTGTACGGCCATGTGGGTTGGACAACAAGTCGCTAGACATGCTTGTAGTTCATCAGTGTGTCATGCGCACAGCGTTATGTGTCGGGTCCAGCCTTGTCAGTCACCTCGAAG
Source organism: Phycisphaerae bacterium (assembly GCA_002706885.1). GTDB lineage: Bacteria > Planctomycetota > Phycisphaerae > Phycisphaerales > UBA1924. The sequence goes on along the minus strand of PAKY01000072.1, from coordinate 4,917 downwards.
CCGACTTTTTGGAGCATCGAAATCGCTGTTCCGAACCATCGCATCGGTTCCGAAAGTTCATCCTCTTCCCCTGGGTACATCTCGAATGCAAGCAGAAATGACTCACGGGTGACCTCCAGAATCAGCCAGACGTGGAGTTCGTAGAGCGAACGCGCCGTGTCTGAGTTGAAAACAGGTACGTGAGACAGTCCGTGAATGTCACCATCGTGGAGTTGAGCCAACATCGCGCTGATCAGGGTTGCGTTCGATGGATGGGCTACGTCATTGAGTTGCCCGTAAAAATGCTGGCTTCCCTCGGGGGCGTGCCGGACATTCGGAGTGCGGCCGGGTCGATCGGCCTGTGCCTTCACTTCCAGAATTCGCGTCAGGATCTCATAGTCTTGCTTGAGTACCGCGGTCGCTTTCGTGTACTGGCCTTCGCTGATTGCTGACTCGGTGACCCCCACGCCCTGTATGAACGTCGTGATCAGGGCAAGTCGATCGCTGCGGCTTTGTGATGACTGGCCGGGGATGCCGGACCGGAATGCCTGAATCGCTCTCAGTATTGAGAGAAGCATGAGGCGAGCATCGAGCCACTCGCGTTCGTACGCCATCTTCGATTGATCTCGAATCCGGCACGCCGTTGCCATGACATCGGATTCAAGATCGATACCTTGGCGAAGGAACTCGTCGGCACGCTGAAGGGCTGCCTTTCCCGGTTCCGGTGTCTCCTTGTCGTCGGCCATCAGCCAACTGTACGTGATGCCTGCCTTTGACGGTCTGACAATCGGATCTTCGGTCGCTCTCGCCTGATATCCGTCCCGAACAGCACCGCCCCCTGCATCGACGCCGCCACGGCCGAGCCGACCAGGCAGTCGAGCCAGTGGTTATCAAGGCCGCTGACGCGGAGTTTCCACTCGTCGACCGTGCGGCCGCGGCCCTCGGTCTTCACACGGAACTCCGAGGTCAGATGCTCGGCGAGCAGGCGGTGCGTCTCGGGCTTGTGCCCGAAGTGCGCGAGCGAGCCCGGGTCGCCCATCGGGACCGCGAGTCGAGCGTGAACGAAGCTCTTCCAGAAGTTGGTGTCGAATACGACGTGTCGGACTGCGCGGCGGCCCGTGACCACCGGCACACGCCAGTTTAGCCCGACGCGATCGCCGCGCTTGCGCTTGTACTCGCTGAACGGGATGCTGCTCGCGCCGACGTACCGGCCGTGGCTGGGGAGCAGCACCGAGGCGAACGGGCTCTGCCGGCAGAACTGGTACACGACATCAGTGGACGTGCCCCAGTTCGCGTCGATCAGGCACCGGTCAATACGCACCGCGGCCCCGTCGTCTCGCTTCCACTCGCGCCCGAGCGTCCGCTCGAAGAGCCGCTCGAGCCCCGCGTAGATCGCGCCCTCGACGCCGGCCCGGGGAGCCGCCGCGCCGAGTGTCTTCCGGACATCGCGCAGCGTGAAGTACGCCGTCTGCTGATCGGGCTCGGTCCCGTAGTCGATCACATACCCGGTGAAGTCGTCCTCCCACGCCGCGACCAGCCAGAACAGCGCCTTGCCCTGCACGTCCACGAACATCGTCAGGTGCGAGCAGCCGATCGGGACCTCGCCACGTTTCTGCCCGCTGAGCTTTGCCACGATCTGGTCCGCCGTCAGCAGATCGTCGTCGGCCTGAACCTCGGGCAGCGGCTCGTTCTGGTACTCCGCGAAGAACGCCGCCTCGTCCTGGAGGCGCAGGTTCATCGCGTGCTGGATGGCGGACGCCTCGTCGTGGTTGTAGCGCTCGGGCCACGCGATCTGCGCCCCCGCGTCCATGGCTTTGCGGTTGCGCTTGTAGAACCGTGTCGCGGCGGCGAGGCCCTTGTCAGCGCGCAGACCGTCGGCGCGCATCTCCGCGTACTTCGCCCAAAGCGCTTCGTCGTCAGGGAACGCGTACACCATCTTGGTGCGTTCGCCCTGCCACTGCGGGTGCTTGTCTCGGTCAAGCAAGCGGTCCGCAAGGTCGTCGGGGCGCACGACCGTCAGTGTCATGAGCCCTGCGATCTTCTCCCCAGGTCCAGCCAGCCCAAGCACCGCCCCGGCAAGCACCCGCTCGCGGTTGGCGCACTGGCTCGGACTCCGGGCGCTCTCGTCGGTCTGCGGGTCGTCGATGAGCACCAGCGAGGGACGCACGCTCTGCCCATCCGCCCGCTTGAACTTCATTCCGCGGATGCGGCCGGTGATCCCGGCGACGCGGATGATCGCCCCCGACGCGGCCGAGCCCTCGATCGTCGGCAGCACGATCTCCTTGGCGGTCCAGCCGATGTGGGTTTGCTTGCCCTGATAGAGCTGCCCAGCGGCACGCTGGGTGATCCCCTCCAGCGAGCAGATCGGGTGGCAGACCTCGGGGAAGTCGGCGGCGAGCAGCTCGCTGTTCTCCAGCTCCGCCTTGATCGAGTCGAGCATGTCGGCCGCGTGCTCCTCGTCGGAGCCGATCAGCGCCACGAACCCGCGGTGCCCATACAGCATCGCCCAGAGACACGCCGTCTCGCAGAGGCTGGTCTTGCCTGAGCCGCGCGGCATCGCCATCGCGAACAGCCCGCCCTCAAGCACCGCCCGCTCGATCTTTGCGATGACCTTGAGATGATCGGCCGACCACTGCAGATGGAACGTCTGCGGGAAATACGTCTCGCAGAAGAACCGGAAGTCATTCCGTGCCCGGTCCTTGCGGGCGGCATCTTCGACCTCGGGAAGGTCACCGATGTCACGGCCTGAGAGCGACATCGCCGCGTTGCGTGCTCGTGCCCGCTCGCGATGGGCGTCATAGCCGGCGAGCCCGGCGTCGTCGGCGTCGTCGCCCTGAGCAAGCTGCTCATGCCGTGTCGCCGCGAGCCACGCGACGTATCGGAACAGGTCGACGCGACCGGTGTCCCCGTCCGCCGCGACGCGGAACCCCGCGCGCGTGCGGTGGCGGTGCAGCTGCCGCTCGCTGATCACCTCGCCCAGCGGCGTGGAGTTCAGCAGCCGGCACAGCTCGCCTGGACGGAGTTGCCGCGGGTCAATCGGCACGCGGTCCTCCCGTGGCCATTTCCTTCACCAACCACGCCGCGTAGTGCACGAGGTTGATGCTGCCGTCCGCGTTCGTCGGCGCGCCCGCGTCTATGTCCGCCTCGAGCATGTCCGCGGTGACGGGCTTGCCGCCCATGCGCGACAGCACCTTCGCGGCGTCGTCGACGCGCAGCGCGGCGGGGTTCAGGCCCGGCTTGCCGCCCGAACTAGGCGCGTGTTCGGGAGTCACGCCGCACCTCCCGCAGAATCTCGGAAACATCTGGAAATGAAGGGCGAAACGACTTCCCTTGCCGGCGATGTCATGGCTTCATGTGTCACACGCGGGGCGAATGCCCGCCGCCGCGCCAGACCGAAGCCAGCACGGAGACGACCATGCCAAACGCACGCGACAACGCCATCAACCGCATCGCCCGCGAGGTGCTCGACCTCGAAACGCTCGAAGCCCGCCGGATGGACAGCCTCGACTTCCACGAGCACGCGGTCTGGTCGATCAAGGACGCCCTCGAACGGGCGTACGAAGCGGGCCGCAAGGCGGCACCGGCAACACGAACCACCTGCCCGGCGTGTGACCGGGACATCGAGATCCGACCCCTCTGAAGCCCGCCCCATCTGGAGATGACGGCGGGCTTCGCTGTTTTTGCAACCCCAAGGAGTACCGACATGGCGAAGAAGACCACAACCAAGAAGACGACCAGCAAGGCGACGACCAAGAAGGCCACGACGCGCAAGCCGCAGGCCAAGAAGGCACCCGCGAAGAAGGCCCCGGCCAAGAAGACCCCGCGCATGTCCGCCAGCGCCGCGCGAGCCGAATGCGCGGCGAAGACCACGCGGGCCCTCGCCGACGCGAAGGCGAGCGTCGACGCCAACCTCAAGGCCATCGCGGCGGCCGACCAAGAGAACGCGACCAAGCGCGACCAACGGGCGGCGAGCAAGGACGGCATGACGCCGAGCGAACGGGCGATGAGCGAGAGCGCCCCCGCGAACGCTGCGGCGAAGCGCCGCAAGCAGGACGGCGGCAAGGACCCGGTCGCGAAGATCGCGGCCAAAGCCGACCGGAAGCCGAGCGGGCTCGACCTCGCCGCGAGGGTGCTCGCCGACGCCGGCGAGCCGCTCAACGCCAAGCAGATCGCCGAGCGTGCGATCGCCGCCGGCTGGCAGACCAACGGCAAGACCCCCGAGGCCACGCTCTACGCCGCGATGACGCGCGAGATCGCCAAGAAGGGCGACGCTGCACGCTTCCGCAAGGCCGACCGCGGGCTCTTCGAAACCGGGAAGGGAGCGTGAACCGTGAGCGATCAGACCGATCAGCACGACGACACCTCCGTGCAGCCGGGCTTCGCCTGCCCCTGGTGCGGCGAGCGGGAGATGGACCTTCTGATCTGGGTCGAGGACGACGTGGTCGAGTGCCAGACCTGCAACTGCCGGTACGACCCGGGCCCGGGACTCATCTGGCGCGAGGGTGACCCGGCGCGCGAACGGGAGGCCGAGGCATGAACCGACGCCACCCGATCGAACACTTCCGGGTCGATGACCACGGCGCACTTGTCCGCACCAGCATCGCCGCCGACGATCACCGGTACGAGCACCGCTGCTCCCTCGACACACTCCAAGCCGTCACGCACCATTTCGACGGGGGCGACAGCGACCAGCGGACCCTCAACCAGATCGTCGGAGTCGAGCGGGTCGCGTGGACTCAGGCCGCGGTCGCGCTCGCGTTCCTGAAAGAGCGGGGCATCGTGGAACGCCGCGACGACATCAACCACGCCGCAAGCGGCGACTGCTACCTCAACGCCATGACCGAATACCACGCGCTTCGGGAGAAGGGCCCGGAGCCCGTGGACGCCGGCTGACCTGATCCGAGCCATCCGGTCTCGCTTCCCCGGCCGCCGGCCGGG
>PAKY01000071.1 GCA_002706885.1 Phycisphaerae bacterium | reverse complement strand
GCAACCGGGAGGGCAGCCGCTGCTCGCGAAGACAAGCCGCGGCCGCCGCAATCTGAAGCGCCCCGTGTCCGGCTGCGCACAGCCCGATCGACGGTGCGAGCGTCAGCATCGGAATCTCCGCGAGCCGATCTCCCATGACCGCACGCAACGCGTTGAACTCGCCGACGTCGACGGCAGGGACGCCGTACCCCGACGGCACGATGACATCGATTTCATCCGCGCTCACGCCCGCGTCTCGCAGCGCACGAGCCGCGGCGAGCGAAACGCCGGGATCGACGCGATCCGGTCGGACGTCGAACGGGATTCCGGGGAGCGGGTGGTCGGTTGACTGTGCCGCCCCGAACCCCGCGACCACCGCCCACGCGTCGCGACCACGGGCCGCGGCCTTCTCTGCGGGCTCAAGGACGAAGATCGCTCCGCCCTCACCAATGAGCGATCCCGCGCCCGCGGGGTCGAACGGACGGACGAGCTTCCAGGCCTCCTCCGGCGCGACGCCTTCGGTCCGGGCGAGTCGTTCGGCGAGCGTGAGGCGGGTGATGCCCATCGGGTTGATCTTGCTCTCGACGCCCCCCGAGAAGCACAGGTCCGCGTCGCCACGCTGCATCGCACGGAGCGATTCCCCCGCGCTGAGCACACCGCTCGCCTCAGCGCACGTGATCGTGTTCGACGGACCTTCGAGGCCGTGGATGATCGTGACGTGGCACGCGAGCATGTTCGGCAGGTACTTGAGCATCCAGAGCGGCGGCAGGTTGTTCATCCCGCCCTCGCCGCCCTCGGCGGACCCCCACCGCTTCAGACTGAACGCGCCGTCCTCGTCCCGCGAGGTCGAGAGCGCCGCCGTGAGCTCGCGCGTATCCGCCGCGATCAGCCCCGCGCCGATCTGGCAGCCCGTTCGCGCCCCGTCGATGGGCGGAGCGTCTTCTGCGGTCGAAAGGTCGGTGGTCGCCCCGCTGCCGCGCGTCGAGAGGCCCGCGTCGAAAACGGCGCACTGCGCCGCTGCGACCGCGAGCTCGCTGTCGCGGGCCATGACCTTCGTCGCCTTGCGATACGGCTTGGGGACCAGCTTCTTGACGTCGAGATCAGGAACCTCCGCGCCGAAGACCGACGGGAACGCCGACGCGTCGAACGCGCCGATCTGTCCGATCGTCGATCGCCCCTCGACCAGGCCGTCCCAGAACGCCGCGGCGCCGAGGCCGAAACCCGACACGACGCCCATCCCCGAGATCACCACTTCGGAACTCATCGGCCAAGTCTAGATCGGCGCCTCGCGCCCGGTCGGCGGGTGGCTCCCGGGCGTTCTGGTGTCCCCGGGCCGCCTTGGACGATGCTTGCATGCTGTGCGCGCCGATCGTGAGACCAACGCCGACACCCGAGCCGGGCTGCTCCCCGCGAGCGTCCCGTCGTGGCTGTTTCTTGTGTCCGGCCTCGCCCTCGCCGCAGCGATCGTCCTCATCCCCGCTGGCCACGATCTCGAGAAGGCCGAACGCGAACGCGACCGCGCGATCCATGTCGAAGACCACGCCCGCGAACGCCTCCGCCGGTACCAGCTCAGCCTCGACGCCGTGAACCGCGGAGACCCGATTTACACCGAACAACTCCGATTCATGCTCCGAGGCGAAGGGGCGCCCGAGCGAGACCGCCTCCTCCCAGCGACCTCCGGGACGCTGACGGCCTTCGATCCTGTCGTCCCAATGGCCAACGTGGAGCGTGGCGCGACCCGCAGAACGGCTTCCCGAACCTCGATTCTTGAGCGTTGGGCCGAAGACCCCCGCGCCCGCCTCTGGGTAATTGCGGTCGCCGCGATCCTGATCCTGGTGGGCCTGATGCCATCCGCCGCCGCCGAGGAGCGGTTCGACGCCCAATGATCGCTCTATGGCCGCGGTCCACACGTTCCGACGCCAACGCCGCCTGACGCACAACCGCGAGTACCAGGCCGCGTACGCCGCTCGTCTGAAGAAGGCCGCGGGTCCGCTCATCGTCTTCGGGCGCCCCAATGGGCTTGACGACCATCGCCTCGGCCTCGCCGTCGGGCGCCAGGTCGGCCCCGCGTATCGCCGCCACCGCATCAAGCGGCTGCTCCGCGAGGCGTTCCGTCTCCATCACGCGGAACTCGTGAAGGAGAGCGGCGCGACCGAACGCTACGACCTCGTCGTCAGAGTTCGGCCTCATCCGCCCGCCAGCCTCGAGGAATACACCCGATGGCTCCTCGACGCCGCACGGCGGATCGACCGCGAGCACTGCAAACGTGTCGCCCGCGAGGACTCCGCGTGACGCGGCGAGCGAACGGCCTGCGCTGGTGGGCGAGGCCGCTCTCATGGCCGCTGATCGGCCTGATCTTTGCCTACCGCGCCACGCTTTCGCCGCTGATCGGTGGCCAATGCCGATTCACGCCGACGTGCAGTCAGTACGCCCTCGAGGCGGTGCGCGCGCACGGTCCGCTGCGCGGCGCGAGGCTCGCCGCGCGACGAATCCTCCGCTGCCACCCCTTCTCGAAGGGCGGATACGACCCGCCGCCGCTGCGCGACTAAATGGGCGTCGCGATCGGACCGATTCGGTCAATCTGAAGCGATCGTCACGTCAGACCCCCGCCGGCGGCGTTACGATCCACTAACTTCAGAGGCGAGGGGCCACGCGACGGACCGGGCGCGTGGCAAGGGGAGTGGCCGCCATGAGTCGGATGCCAGCCGAACAACGCAGGGAGCAGCTCCTCGACTGCGCCTCCGATCTCTTCGCGACCCAGGGCTACGCCCGCGCCACCACCTCGCAGCTCGCCAAGAGCGCGGGCGTCACCGAGCCGATCATCTACCGCCACTTCGCCTCGAAGCGCGACCTCTTCGTCGCCCTGATCGAGCGGACCGGGCGGCGGACGCTCGAAAAGTGGAGCAAGCACCTCGAAGACGCGGCCGACCCCGCCGAACGCGTCCGCCGACTGATCGGTGACAACCCGATGGTCTCGTCGGAGGGCCGCGTCGCGTATCGCGTGTTCCTCCAGGCGATTAGCGAGGTCGAGAGCGACGAGAAGATCGCAGACGCCATCAACGCCCACATCGGGCGGGTCCACGAGTTCCTTCGCGAAGAGATCGAGAAGGCCCAGGACGCGCATCGCATGCCCTCGCGCTTCAGCGCCGAGGTGCTGGCGTGGGTCATGATCAACGTCGGCATGGGCTACGGCGTGCTCTCCGCCCTCGGCGTGTCGGGCCACGGCCGCGACGCGGGCGGCGTCCATGTTCAGGAGGTCCTCGCCCGAGCCATGGTCGGCAAGGTCGGCGAGGACGGCTGAGCGAGCGCCGTTCGCACAACCTTTCGCGCCTCCGTGCCTTCGCGACCCGTTCCCTTCGCATCCTCTATCCTCCTCCGTGTCCGCCCCGATCAACCTCGACAACAACGCAACGACCCGCCCGCTCCCGGCCGTCGTCGAGGCGATGCACGAGGCCCTGACCGAGCACTGGCACAACCCCTCGAGCGTCCACCGGGCGGGGCAGGCCGCCCGCCACGTCGTCGAGAAGTCGCGCGGCGACCTGGCGACGCTCATCGGCGCCAAGGCCCGGGAGATCACCTTCACCTCCGGCGGGACGGAGTCGATCGACCTCGCGATCCGAGGCTCGCTCTTGGCCCGAAAGAAGCGTGTGCTCGTGACCGACGCGGTTGAGCACGCCGCGGTGCGCGAACTCGCCGAGGCTCTGGAACGCGACGGCGTCGAGGTCCGCCGCCTGCCGGTCCTCGCTGGCGGGGTCATCGATGTCGACGCCCTACCAATCCTCCTTGAATCGGGGGTGGGCGTCGTCTCCATTCAGTGGGCCAACAACGAGACCGGCGCGATCCAACCGATCGAACGCGTGCACGAGCGCTGCCGCGAAGCGGGCGTGCCGCTTCATGTGGACGCGACGCAATGGGTCGGCAAGCTGCCGACGCCCGCGCCCGTGGGCGACCTCATGTCTTTCAGCCCACATAAGTTCGGAGGCCCCAAGGGCATAGGCGTCCTCTGGGCCCGCCGATCGACGCCCGTCAAACCTCTTTTGCACGGCGCCCAGGAGCTCGGCCGTCGAGGAGGCACGGAGAACGTCCCCGGCATCGCGGGCGCCGGCGCCGCGGCGCGTGAAGCGATGGTCTGGCTCGTGGACGAGTCCGAGCGGGAGCGGCTGTGCGCGCTGCGCGATCGCTTCGAGGCCGGTGTGCTCCAACGCTGCGCCGGCGCCGTCGTCAACGGACCGACTGGCCCGGGCGAGCGGCTGTGGAACACGACCAACATCGGCTTCCCACGCCTGGAGGCCGAAGCGCTGCTCCTGCTCATGAGCGAACGCGGGCTGTGGGCGTCGGCGGGGGCGGCTTGCAGCTCGGGCAGCCTCGATCCATCCCCGGTTCTGTTGGCGATGGGCGTGCCGGACATCGTCGCTCACGGGTCGGTTCGATTCAGCCTCGGACGGGACACGAGCGACGACGAGATCGAGCGAGCGATCGAGATCGTTGGGCTCTGCGTGGACACGCTTTCGGCGTCATAAGTCGCGCTCACATGGCACGTGGCGCCGTTCCCCGATACCCTCTGCGCCATGAGCGACAACCCCTATACGAACGATTATGCAGTCGGCGATGGCGTTACGGTCGAGGAGAGGACCAGCGCGCTGGCGATCACCTCCCTCGTTCTCTCGCTCACCTGCTGCCTCAGCCCCCTCGGCCTGCTTCTCGGCATCATCTCGCTCGTCACGATCGGTGGATCGGGCGGCCGCGTGAAGGGATCGGGCCTCGCGATCGCGGCGATCGTCATCGGCATCGTGTGCAGCGCGTTGCTCGGGTTCGTTGGCTTTGGGGCCTATCAAGCGAATGTCCTCGGCGCCCAGGTCGGGTTCGGCGCCGCCGACAACGTCCTCGGTTCGCTCGAGCAGGACGACTTTGACGCGGTCCGTGGGCGGTTCGTCGCCCCGCTTGATCAGGTGAGCGACGAAGCGCTGGTCGCGTATCGCGCCGCCTACGAGGACGCGTACGGCAACTACCAGTCCACCCCCAGCACCATCTTCGAGTCGCTCCCCCTCTACGGGCAGCTCGGCCAGACCATGCAGAACTACCAGACCGGCGGGCAGAACCTGATCCCGATCCCGACGACTTTCGACGGTGGCGTCGTGCTCGTTGTCGCGTACATCGACCAGAGCGCCGCTCCGACGACCGGACCGTCTGGCGCGCCTGACCTCGTGCTGCGCGATTTCGCGGTGGTCATGCCCGACGGATCGGAACTCCTGCTGAGCGAGGTCGCCGAGGCGGTCGAAGCCGGCGAGTGGACCGGTGTGATCGAGTCGATCGACCCCGACGCGATGATCGACGAAGCCGAGGGCATGGTCGACGACGTGATGGAAGGCATCACCGACGAGGCCCAGCCGGCCGAGTCCGAGGAGCCCTGAGCCATGGCGCGGTCCTCCGCGCCGCCGACGGATGACGATTTCGCCATCCGTTGCCAGGGCGTCGTCAAACGCTTCGGCGAGCAGACCGTCCTCAAGGGGGTCAACCTCGACATCCGTCGGGGCGAAACCATGGTCATCATGGGCGGCTCGGGCTCGGGCAAGAGCACGATGCTCCGCTGCATGATCGGCAGTCACCGCATCGACGGCGGGGCGATCGAGCTGTTCGGCGAGAACATCTGCTCGATGCGCGAGGACGAGCTCAACGAGGTCCGCAAGAAATTCGGCATCCTCTTCCAGAGCGGCGCCCTCTTCAACAGCATGACTGTCGGCGAGAATGTCGCCCTGCCCCTCCGCGAGCACACCGACCTCCCGTCGAGCGTCATCGACATCCAGGTCAACATCAAGCTCCAGCAGGTCGGGCTGCTCGACGCTGCGGACAAGTTTCCCGCGGAGATCTCGGGCGGCATGAAGAAGCGCGCCGGGCTCGCGCGGGCCCTCGCGCTCGATCCGCAGATCCTGTTCTACGACGAGCCGAGCGCGGGCCTCGACCCCGTCACGAGCGCGCAGATCGACCAGCTCATCATCTCGCTCTCGAAGTTTCTCGGCGTGACGAGTGTTGTGGTCACCCACGAGATGGATTCAGCGTTCGTGATCGCCGATCGGATGGCCATGCTCGACCACGGTCGGATCCTCAAGATCGCGGACCGGAAGTGGTACGAGGACCTCCGCGACCTGACGGTCCAGGACGCGGCGTCGCGCAACGAGGACGAACAGCTCATCCGGCAGTTCCTGCGCGGCGACGCCGATGGGCCGCTCGCGAAGCGTCAGAGCGAGGACGCGTACGCCACGGCGCTCTTCGGCGACCGCCCCGACGGGCTCCTGCCGATGCCGAGCGTGGAATCGACGAAGGGGTAGCATGCGGGTTCGAACGGTGACGAAGGTTGGCACGGCGCGGAGCGGGCGGCGATGAGCAGGTTGGTCCAACGCAACAACGTGATGGCGGGGCTGTTCCTGATCAGCGGGCTGGTGCTCGCGGTGCTCGTCGCCTTCTGGATCGATGACTTCGGCGAGACGCTCCTGAGCGACCGCTCCGACTACATCATCCGCTTCGACATCCGCGACGGCGTCGCGGGCGTCGACGAGGGCTCGGCGGTCACCCTCGGCGGGCGACGCATCGGCACGGTCGACAAGATCTCACTCATCGCGCAGGGCGACGACCCGGCGCCGCGGTTCATCGATGTGACCGTCACCGTCGACGCGGACTACACGCTGTATACCGACGCCAGGCCGATCGTGGTCGGCTCGCTCCTCGGCACGCTCGCGACCATCGACATCCCCCACCCAGGAGGCGTCAGCGAACCGGGCGCCTACGAGCGGCTCGCCGAGGGCGGAACGCTCCAGGGCGGGGCGGGCGCGGGCATGCTCGGACAGCTCGGGCTCAACCGAGACGACCTCCGCGCCATCGTCGCGGAGGCCCAGTCCTTCCTCGACAACGCCAACGGCATCGTCGGCGCCTTCCGTCCCGAGGCTGAGCCCGCGGCGGCGGATCTCGGCGCCGCGATCGCCGCCATCCGTCGGACCGCCGATCGGATCGACGAGCGTTCAGCTTCCTATACCGCTGACATCGACACGTTCATGGAGCGGCTCACCGCTGCGTCGGACCGGTTTGGCCCGATCACGAAGCAGGCCGAGTCGTTGCTCGACGATGGCTCGGCCCTCGTGTCGAACCTGAGCAGGGGCGTCGACGACGTCCGCTCGATCGTCGCCGACAACCGTGACTCGATCAACGGCGCGATCGACAACGCCTCCGCCTTCCTCGAGAAGCTCAACGGCGAGTTCGCGTCGAGCGCGCGGGACATCTTCGACAACGCCAACCGCGCTTCCTCGGAGCTCGAAGACGCGACGCGACGGGCCAACGCTCTCCTCCGGACCGAGACGCCCACGATCCGCCGGACGCTCGCGAACGTCCGCCTCGTCTCCGACCGAGCCACCGTCTTCTTCGAAGAGGTCTCGGCCGCGCCATGGCGACTGCTCAACCGCCCCGGGTCGAAGGAGCTCGAAGAGCAACTCGTCTACGACGCTGCTCGCCAGTACGCCGACGCCGTCTCGCGCCTCCGAGGCGCCAGCGCGTCGCTCGAGGCTGCGCTTCAGGCCGCCACGAGAGACGACGCTTCGGAGGTGGACAGCGAGACCCTCGAACTCATGCACGAGGATCTCATGGCCTCGTTCCGTCACTACGAGCGATCCGAGACCGCCCTGCTCGATGCGTTCGAGAAGCGGTTCCCCGCGACCGAGGACGCGAAGCCTCGCCGCCGACGCTAACCGCTCGAAAACCGTACAATTCCCGCGTGACCGCGCCGGGAACCAGTAGCGAATGGGCGATGCAGCGATACCTCCGTGATCGCGGAACGCCGTTCATCGCGGTCGATCAGGGCCGACGGGCCACGGCTCGAAACAACGGCTCCACCGTCCGTTCGTGCGACCCGCCGGCGCTGAAGACCTTCGACCTCGTCGTCTACCGCGACCCTGCGCCCCACGCCCTCGTCGAGGTGAAGTCCCGCCGTGTGAGCGTCCGAGGCGGTCGGGTCACTCGACGGGAATGCTGGGTCACTTTGGAGGATGTCGAATCCCTGATTGGCTGGCAAACCTTGTTCGGACAAGGATTTCAAGCGATTTTCGCCTTCGTCTACCCGTTGGTCGACCCGCTCAACGCGAACTCACTCGGGCCGTCGTTCGTCGTGGACAACCGGTCGTTCGGTCTCCTGACCATCGGCGTTGACGACTACCGCCGAGAAATGCGGGTCCGCAGCCACAGATGGCGCACCGTCGACCTGCCTCAGGATCGCCTCGACGACCTGTCCAGGCCGCTCATCGGGCCGTCGCTCGACCGTCGAGATCGACCGCAACGCGCGCCCGGGCCGATCGGCGCCCTCGAACCGACGCTGTACCACGCCCCGGGGCGCCGATAGGATCGCACCATGAGCAGAAGCCCATCAGCCATCGGTTCGCTCCGACGTCGCCTGACCGCCGCGGCCCCGCGGATCGTCGGCGTCGCCTCGGCCTGCCTCATCACAACGCTCGCCGCAGGGCAGAACGCAGCCCGTCCGCCCGCGCCGACGCAGGACCCCTCGGGCGCCGCGTTGACCTCGGCTCTGATCGGCATCATTTTCGCCGCCCTCGCGCTGTTCGCCGCGAGCCTCCGCAGCAAGCGCGGCCACAACGACTGATTCGGTTGACCCAGTTGCGGTCCGACGACGGACCCTGAGCGGGCGCCCCTTTGGAAGCCCGCAGGAGACCTCCCCATGGATCACACGACTGATCAAGCGCCGCCGTCCGCGGCCAGGCGCTGGACGCGATCGCCGCGCGTGCGGGCGCTCGCCGCTTTGAACCTCGCCCTCCTGCTCGTTGGCGCCGTCGTCCTGGGCGCGCCCGAGGCCATCGCCCAGAACGCGGGACGCCCCGCGGGCAGCTACATCATCACGGGCAGTCGCCCCGTCGCCCAGGGCGCGGGCAACGTCGTCTACATCATCGACGCGATCAACGAGGAACTCGTCGCCCTCCGTTGGAACGACGGACGCAAGAACTTCGAGGGCGTGGGGTACCGCAACCTCGCCGCCGACGCCAGCGGAAACCCGAGGAGGTGAGCGCCATGACGAACGAAAACACCAGGACCGCCCGTCACGAGCGTTACGCCACGACCGCTCTCTCGATCGGCGCCGTCGCGATCACCGCGACCATCCTCGCCGTCGCGGGTGGGCTCTTCGACCGACCCGCGCAGGCCGAGATGGTCGGCAAGACCGGCTCGATCACCGCGATGACCACCGACGCTGTCGCCCGCGAGCTGCTCTATGTGATCGATGACCGCTCCGAGACGCTGCTCATCTACGACGGCGACGTCTCCAAGGGCGTGCAGATGCTCTATCGCCAGAAGCTCCCCGAGCTCTTCGCGGGCGCCCGCGCGAGCACGGGCCGCCCGTAACGCCGACGACGCATGCCGATCGTTCCGCTGCAACAGTTCGAGGCCGACCTCGCCGAGTACGAGTTGGGCCGTCGGATCGACGCGCTCGTCGAGAAGGGGTTCTCGCGCGATGAACTCGAGGGGCTCAGCCCCTCGGACCTCGCCGCGTTCGAACGCAAGGCGCCGCCGCGCACGCTCGTCGTCCGCTTCGGCGTCATGAAGCTCGTCGGCGAGTACCCCTGCAAGCTCGACAACACGCCAGGCTGCGGCAGCAAGGTCGTCGTCCGCACCCACCGGGGCGTCGAACTCGGCGAGATGCTCACGAGCACGTGTCCCAACTCGGGATGCTCAAAGAGCGTCAGCCGCAAGGAGATGCTCGACTTTATCGAGAACTCGGGCGGCCGCCAGTACCCGTTCTTCGATCGTGGCCGCGTCCTCCGCGTCGCGACGCCAGGGGACCTCGACGCGCAGGCACGGATCGAGCAGAGCCGCCACGGCCTCCGCGCCGAGGCGCGCGACATCGTGAACCGGATCGGCCTCCCGATCAAAATCGTGGACGTCGAGCCCATCCTCGGCGGCGAACGTCTCACCTACTACTACGCCAGCGACGACCGCGTCGACCACAACGTCCTCGTCCGCGAGCTCGGGCGAGGCCGTCGCGAACGGATCGACCTCCGCCACGTCGGCGCCCGCGACGAGGCCCGCATCACCGCCGACTACGAGAAGTGTGGGCAGTACTGCTGCTGCAAGAACTTCCTCAAGGTCCTCAAGCCGGTGAGCATGAAGTCGGCGAAGGTCCAGAAGGCGACGCTCGACCCGGTCAAGATCTCCGGGCGCTGCGGTCGGCTCATGTGCTGCCTCCGCTACGAGGACGAGACCTACGACGAGCTCCGCAAGCGTCTTCCCCGCAAGAAGACGCGCGTCGGCACGCCCGATGGCGACGGCATCATCGTCGACACGCAGATCCTCACCCAGCTTGCGCTCGTCGAGCTCGACGACGGCAAACGCGTCGCGGTCCCGATCGAGGAACTCGCCGAGCCCGGGATGGCGAAGCCGAGGCCCCAGGCCGAGAGGCAATCCGACGGCAGGGCTGACAGCAGGTCCGGCGCCCGCTCCGAAGGTCGCCCACCACGCGGCTCGACGAAACCCCCGCCGCGACGCCCACGCGACGAAGCCGCGCCGAGCGACGAAACCGCTGCCCCGACCAAGAAGAAACGCCGCAGGCGCCGGCGGAAGAGCGACGGAGCGCCCGACGCTCAGGCGCCCGAGACGCAGCCGAGCATCGACGACGCTCCCACTGAGCCGAAGCGCCATGATTCGGCTCCGTCCGCCGACGACGAAGGCGGCCCGACGAAGAAGAAGCGTCGACGCCGCCGTCGCAAGCGCAAGCCGGACGAGGGCGGCGAAGGTGGAGGGCCGTCACCCGAGAACGGTACGGGCGGCGGCGGTTCGGGCGACGGACCGGACAGCGGCGACTGATCGCCGTACCCTGCCCGCATGCCGACACCACCGCGCCCGCTTCTGGGCCCAACGCCGTCTCGAAGCGGGCTCACTCAGATCAGTTCTCGACCGGGCACGCGACCTGGCTCCGGTTCGGGTCTTCGGCCGGGCTTCAGCATCAAGGAACTGCTCACGGGCATCATCATCGCCTTCGCGATGGCGCTGATCTTCCGCGGCTTCGTCATTGAGGGGTTCCTGATCCCGACGGGCTCGATGGCGCCGACCCTCCTCGGCAAGCACATGCGTGTGACCGACGAGTCCTCGGGCTACCAGTGGACCGTCGGCCCCTGGGACTACGCCGACGGCAGCGTGCCCTACTCCGTCCAGGGCGTGAAGGAGGCCATCACGGTCAACGACCCGATGACCCGCGCGCCGATCGCGCTCACGAAGGAACCGCTGCTCGCGGGCGACCGCGTGTTCGTCATGAAGTACCTCGAAGGTGTCCACGAGCCCGAGCGTTGGCAGGTCGTCGTCTTCAAGGTTCCCAAGAGCCCGCAAGAAAACTTCATCAAGCGCCTCATCGGCCTCCCGAGCGAGCAGCTCGCGATCGTCGACGGTGACGTCTTCTACCGCGAAGCCTCCGACGGCTCGGCGCACTCCGTCGGCGCGCCCGCGTGGACCGAGGACGACTGGAAGATCGCCCGCAAGTCCGAGCGCGTCCAGCGGGCCATGTTCCAGACCGTCTTCGACAGCCGCTTCATCCCGCCCGCGGACACACAGGAAGCCCTCACCGCGAGCAACCGCTACCGCTCCCCCTGGAGCGTCGACGGCGGCGCGGGGTCATGGTCCGACATGGCCGAGCCCGGCCCCGCGACATACTCGGGCACGTCCGACACCACGCTCACGTGGGACTCTGACCGCTACCCGCTCGACGACTACACGCCGTACAACCAGAACGGCGACCCCGACCGCAACGCTCGCAGCCCCGCCTACCAGGGCTTCGACCGCGATCGGCGGAGCTCCATCGGCATCTTTCCCGTCTCCGACGTCGCGGTGTCGCTCGCCCTCGAGCCCGAGGCCGACGGCACGGGCGCCATCTTCGACCTCCGAGCCCGTGGCCACCGTTTCGAAGCGATCGTCGAAAACGGCAAGGCGACGCTCCGCATGCGCGTCGACGCCTCGGGCGCCGCTGACAGGTGGATCACGCTCGATGAATCGCCGCTCGAACTGCCGTCGGGCCGGACGACCGTCCTCGAGTTCTGGCACGTAGACCAAACGCTCTGGCTCCTCGCGGACGGCGAGCTTGTCGCGGGCGGTCCGGAAGACGGCGCGTACGAACTCACGCCCGCCGACCGCGTCATGCACGCCACGGGCCAGCACCTCGCGGGGCTCCTCAGCCTCAACGCGGGTCTCGAGCAGAGCCCCCTCGCCGACCCGAGCGTCTACCGCGCTCCGAGCCTGAGCGTCACGCTCAAGGGCGGCGCGGTCACGCTCCACCGGAGCGTGGTGTCACGCGACATCTTCTACCAGACCCCGAGGCATCCCCCCGCCCGCGCGGGCCACCCCATGTCGATGCCGACGCTCTCGCCCGAGGAGTACTTCCTCTGCGGCGACAACAGCCCCAACAGCCACGACGCCCGCTCATGGGACTACGTCGACAAGTGGGTCTCCACGACCATCCACGACCTCGACCCGCTCGAACTCGACGACAACGCGGGGCTCGTCCACCGAGACCTGCTCGTCGGCCGCGCGTTCGTGGTCTACCTCCCCGCCCCAGTTGCGCGCAAACCACTCCCGATCCCGATGCTCGATTTCGGGCGGATGCGCTGGATCTGGTAAGAACAGAAGTCCGGGCGAAGCTTCTCAGCCCGAGCGGTTCTTGAACGCCCGCTCTTCCTTCAGCCGCTCCTTGACCTGCGACTGACGGCGGTTGAAGTACGAGCGGTACGCGTCGTCACGCTCGACGAGCAGCGCGAGGCGGATGCGCTCGAGGTCGACGTCCGCGACCCGACCGATCCGGTCCGCCGTCAGCACCGCGCCGCGGAGCGAGCGCAGGTGCGTCGGCGTGATCGAGAGAGACTTCTCGTAGTAGTCGAGCGCCGGCTCGTCCCAGCCGATCTCGTAGTAGATGTGCCCGATGTGCTCGAACGGCCTCGGGTCCGTTGGCTCCGACTCCGCGGCCCGCTTGAAAGCCTCGACCGCGTTGTAGAGGTCGCCGAGTTCATAGAGCGTCTTGCCGTAGTTGTTCCAGACAGCCGCGATCGTGCCCGAATAGCTTACCGAGCGCCGGTACAGGTCCGCCGCCTCGAGCAGCCGCCCGCGCTCGCGCTCACGCTCCGCGTCGTCCGCGAGGCGCCACGCGAGCGCGAGCCGCTCCGCGGGGCTCAGCGTCTCCGGGGCCTCCGTCTGGGCGTCGGAGCGACCGTCGGTCGCGCACCCGCTCAGCGGAACGAACGCAGCCGCGCCGACAAGCGTGGCCACGCAGACCGCGCGGGCGCGTCGTCCCAGGATCCCGTTCGTCAACAAGCCGCTTCGCTGCATCCGCGTCACCTCCGACGCCACCTTCCGGGCCATTACCGCGCCCGCTCGAGACGTTCAAATCCCACTTCCATCCGCCACGACTGACCGCGCACCGGCTCGATCTTCGTCCGGAACACCCGCATGCATGGCACCTCGTTCCGCACCCGATCCACGAACGTCAGCAGCTCTTCAATCGAGGGGTCGTTGACGTTCACGTACCGCAGCCGACGCCGTGTCACGCCCTCACGCTGTTCCGTCGATTCATCGGGGAGCGGCGGATCCGAGATCCCGGACGACGTCGCGATGTTCCGCATCGTCGAGACGAGCCGCGGGTCCGGGTCGCAGTACACCGACATCACCTCCGGGCTCGCGTTCAGCCGCAGATTGAACGCGTACTCCTCCGCGAGGCGGTCGAGCTGGCCGTACGTCGCCTTCGCGCGCCGCATGCTCCCCTCCGCGTCGCGATAGGTCTTGAACCCGAGCAGGAAGTAGAAGCACGAGCCCGCGAAGATCACCATCGCGAGCAGCACCAGCGACCGCGGACGGTTCGCCCGCGCCGACGCCTCCGCCGCGGATGCGATCGCGAAGCGGTCCTCGTCGCTCAGCCTCGTCGTCTCGGGTCGTGGGG